>PMCK01000390.1 GCA_003154095.1 Myxococcales bacterium
GTTGCATGGTCCTGCAAATTGGCATTCAAGATTCGTTCATTATGACGCCCGAGCCCCTCCAATGATTCCCTCTACCGCGACAATCGCATGGTCCCGGTAACGAACGCTGCCGCAAGAATGCAGGCGTGCGCGCGGGGGACAACTCACAGTTGCCAATGACACTACGTGAACGTATATCCGACAACTCGCAGTTCCCAACGACACTACGTGAACGTGTATTGGACAACTTCGAGTAGTCCAAACAACGATCCACCGGTATTTCTTTGAAGTTGGAGTTCTCCCGCGAACGAACCCCATGCAAAGCCGGTATCAGAAAGTTCGAAAACGGACGCCGTGACCGTGGGATTTCTCATGATTGAGTTCCCAAAATTGCACTTGCATTGTGTGTTTGAGAACTCGGAGTTCTCCAGGGAACGATGCCATCGTTGATTTTCGAACTGCGAGTAGTCCAACGACACTATGTGAACGTATGTCTGGGAACTTCGAGTAGTCCCAGAGACGACACGGACGCATTTTTGGGAACTCGGAGTTGTCCGGAACACGATCACGGACGGCCGTGAAGAACCCGGGACATAGGTAACAGATCAGACCAGTCACATGGGTGACAGGGTCAAAGTGTTTCCTTCGGTTGGGTTTTCGTTAAATTCAGTGAAATTGTATCCGTTTCCGCCTGGACCGACTGTCCTGCGATTCCGCCCGATCCGATAACCGTTGCCACTCCAATCGACCCATCTGCGGTTGTCGCCTCAGGTGCACGAGCCGTTCGCCACGACACTTGCCTCATCCCTTTTGTTTTGACTACGCGTTTACGGCATTGATGGCAGCGAATCGTGTGTTCAGTGGCGAAACCTATATTCAGGTCACCGCTTCGTCTCTGTTGACAGACACACGTTACGCGTGCAACATCGCCGAAAAGGTGGAATAGCATTGGCTAGACTACTGATATGCAAATGAAGGGAGTAGCAAATGCGGGGATATCTCAAATTAACTTCGCTATTGAGTGCCGCAATAGCGGTTACTTTGTGGCCGGTCTCGCTGGACGCCAAGGCGGCCATTGCCCAAATTTCACTCGATCGAATGCCAGCCGGCTATGTTGTCATTCCAGGTGGCCTAGCCAAGCATCGTTCATGCGGATACACGGTTCCAAACGGGAGTCAGATAGATGGGAATCTGGACGTGATAGTTGCAGGCAAAGTTGTCGGCCATATCCCAGATTGTAACTATCCGACCTTCAAAATTACAGCTCCGCAAGCGACCCCGTCATTTGGTTCAAACGGGTATGATGAAGCCGGACGATACAGACTGACAGAAGGAAATCCATACAACGCGCAATGGGTTGATCGATTCACTGCGAATTGGACCGTTCCCGCGCTGCCGCCACACGCTGGACAGCAGATGTTCTATTGGATTGGACTTCAGGATGCGACCCCCATAGAGGTGCTCCAGCCGGTGCTGCAGTATTATGACTCAGACGGCTACTGGACGATCAAGGCTTGGTGGGTTGCGTATGATTCGAATTCATATGCCGCCACGGCGGCCGTTCGCGTGCAGCCGGGAGACTCCCTCACAGGACGGCTGGATACATCGCGATGGTACCCACCTGGGCCTGGATGTGCAACCGACGGGCGGTGCACTTGGGGAATTTCGCTCATGGATAACACTTCAGGTGCGGGCGTTGGAATCACCGTTTTGTCCCAGAATCCGAGCTATCACTACAATCAGCCCATGGTATTCGCGGCTTCAGGCGTACTGGAATACTACTATGTTACGGCTTGCTCCTCCCTTCCCGGGGGATCTCCGGGCTCACTTGCATTCTCCAACTTGGCCCTGTATGTGCCCTATCCAAACAACAACTACTTTCAGCTAATGACGTTTAATCAGACTGGCACAACGGAACCTTACTGGACGTCGAGCACGGATCCGAACCCTTTGTCGCCGAGCTGCAGCTGGGGAGTTGATACTTACCCGACGCAGACAATCATTCACTGGTAAGAGGTCCGCAAGCTTGTTGGTTCCCGGCTGGCCAAGTATGAACCCCAAGGCGAGCTCTCCGAGGATTGTCAGAACCCGATAACGAGAACTGGCACCGGGCTATTGGTAGTGGTGCCATTGCCAAGTGCGCCATGGTAGTTTGACCCCCAACATAGAACGCTACCGTTGTGTAGAATCGCGCAAGTATGGTTTACTCCTGCCGCCACGGCTTTGGCTGCGGATAAGCCCGAAACGCGCATCGGGACAGAGCTGTTCGTGGTCGTGCCGGTGCCGAGTTGACCAAAGGTATTGTCACCCCAGCACAGAATCGTACCATCGCTCAACAGAGCGCACGTGTGGGAACGGCCGGATGTCACCGCAACCGCATCGGAAATGCCCAGGACTGCCATTGGAACAGAGCTGTCGCTTAGCGAGCCGGTACCGAGCTTTCCGAGACTATTGCTCCCCCAACACTGAATTGTGCCACTGCTGAGCGTTGCGCAGGAGTATTCGTCTCCGGCAGAAACTTCCACCGCATCATTGATGCCGAGAGCCGATGTCGGGACGAGGGTATTGGTCGTCGTGCCGTTTCCAATCTGGCCGTAGTTGTTCAAACCCCAGCACCGAACCGTTCTGTCGCTCAGGAGTGTACATGTATGTCCTTGGCCTGCGCTCACAGCAGTTGAATTGCCTATATTCGAGACGGTTACGGGCTTCGCAGTGCCGACCGCGGACGGAATGCCGTTGCCTAGCTGACCGGTACCATTATAGCCCCAACATTGAACGACCCCGTCATCCAAAATTGCACACGAGAAATCTTGGCCAGCAGAAACCGCGACGCCGTTGGTGATACCGGAAACGGGACCCATGCTGCTGTTCGAGATGCCATTACCGAGTTGGCCGTAGGAATTGTCACCCCAGCATCGAATGGTACCACCTCTCAACGCCGCGCACGAACTCCCTTTACCCGTAGATATAGCATTAGCGTCATTGACACCAGACACCTGCACGGGAACGACACTGTCCGTAAGAGTGCCGTTCCCAATCTGACCTAAGTTGTTCCAACCCCAACATTGTACCGCACCTGAGTCGAAGGAGATGCAGGTAACTTGGTAGCCAGCGGCTATCGTCGCCACGCTTCTAGTGGCCGTGCCACCCGCCGCACTTGAGGTTCCAGAGAAACTCGGAACTCCTCCCACTGGCTGCCCCCCAGTCGGAGCGCCACCGGCAGTTGCGCCTGCGAAGGACGTCGTGCCCCCGACGCTCACGGCTGTTGCCTCCAAGCTCGAGCGCGCCCCACAACCCAACAACATGGCTGAACTGACTACGACCGAGATTGCGTAACGCACGAGAGCAGTATAGCCGAGATCGAAGGCACTCCCAAATCCCTCAAAGTACTCAATGACGCACCGATGAGTCCCATCCGGCTCACAACATGCGTCATGTATTGGGGTCGACCCTGGCTTTTGCGCCGGTAGTCCCCCAGTGCAGGTACAGAACGGGCTGAACGACGGCGAGCGCTGCTTTTCAGTATCGAGTAATCCAGATCGGCGCCGCGTACCCCTTTGACGCGAATAGAGTGATCTCCCCATCTTGGCGCAATACCCATGTGACACAAGCATTTCTAGCATTTCCGTGGCCTTAGACTAGTTATCGGTGTCTAGCTCGTGAATGAACCCGCGAAGCTTTGTTCACTGTTAGGTGGTGGTTGCCAGGTGCCGTGAGTCGTCGGACGCGCAAATTATACGGTGCCCGGCTCTGTCCTACAACCCAACGCGTTCCGGCGTTACTTTCTGGGATGTGGGTTATGCACAAGCCTTTTAGGGGCAAGAAGACAGTACCGATGAGCGTCGACTCTGCGCGATTTTGTTGGGTCCGGAGCGAGTGTGCCCCACATTAACGCACAACAGGCCATCGAGATCTGTCAGTTGCGGATTGAAGACATCGACAGCGCGAGGATGCAAATCCATATCGAACGCAGCAAAGGGGAGCAGCAACGGCGCACGGTGCTTTCGCGAATGGGACTGACGCTTCTGCGGGCATACTGGGTGACTTGCAAGGTAAAAGGGCCACTTTTATTTCCTGAAAATGTGTCGGGGCGGGCGCTCACTCGCGAAGCGTTCAATAAGGCGCTCGGAATTGCGACCACGAAGGCAAAGGTCAATAAGCGCGTCACGCCACATGGTCTGCGTCACTATGTACCCTTCCGGACTATGTCGGGTAACGAGAGAGTCTTTATTGATGTGTTCGGAATTGCGGGTCAATTCGAGAACGGATCATTCGATTACCCGACATAGTCTTTCTCGGGGCTACAGACTATTGAGAAAGCCCAGTAGCTGATCGCCAGGCTGATAGCGGCGGGATTTACTTTGTGGCGATGTTGTCTTAGCGAGTGCCTTTTCCTTCATCGCGAGCGTTGCTTCAAGGTAGATTTGTGTTGTTTCAACGCTTTCATGACCGAGCCAAAGCGCAATGACGGCCCGATCGACGCCCGCTTGTAGGAGGTCCATCGCCATGGTGTGCCTCAAACGGTGCACGGTAACACGCTTCTGTTTCAACGATGAGCAGACTTGGGAGGCCGTTGTACGATGCTTATTTAGCAGGTACTGCACACCGTGGACGGTGAGTTGTCGACCTCTGGCACTGGGAAACAGGACGTGATCGTCGCTTCGTTGCGGCTCGCGCAGCCAGGCTTTCAAGACAGCGCGTGTGGACTTGGCTATGGGTGTACAGCGTTCCTTGCGGCCTTTGCCGATGACCCGGGTATGAGCACCAGTGCCGAGGACGAGGTTGTCACGTTTGAGCCCGGTCATCTCGGATAAGCGCAGACCGGTCTGCACTGCCACCAGTAGAAAGGCGTGATCGCGCCGCCCGGACCAATGGCGTCGATCTGGTGCGGCCAGCAAAGCATCGACTTCGGGACGCGTGAGAAAGGGGACTAAGGTCCGTGTGAATCGTTTGCTGGGGATGGCCAATACCCGCTGGATCTGAGCCGAGTGGGCGGGAGCCTCGAACGCCGCGTAACGAAAGAAGGAATGGATTGCAGTAAGGCGCAGATTGCGGCTGCGAATGCCTAGTCCGTGTTTTTTCTCCAGGTCATCCAAGAACGCCACGATCAAAGGGGCGTCGATCTGCTCGAAGCTCAGGCGTGATGGCGGCTTACGCAGCCGCTGCTCAGCAAACTTCAGGAAATGGCGAAACGCGTCGCGGTAGGAACTGATGGTGTGGGGGCTTGCCTGACGCTGCTGCAGCAGACGCTGTGTGAAGAAACGCTCCAACAGCATGGCAAGGCCGGGGGAAGTGGTCATGGCCGATTCTCCCAGCGCCGCTCAAGCCGACGCATCGCCTCGCGCATTAACTCCGGCGAAGCACGTAGGCAAAACGAACAGGGG
>PMCK01000540.1 GCA_003154095.1 Myxococcales bacterium
CGTTCGCCAAGTGCTTTTTGACACAGAACAGCCGCGACCGTGGAGTCCACTCCACCCGAAAGACCGCAAATAACGCTCTCGTCCTTTCCGACTTGGTTTGCCACGTCGGCGACCGCCTGTTCCGAAAACGACCCGGGTGTCCAAGTGGGCGAAAGGCCAGCCACGTCGAATAAGAATGCTCTAAGAATATCCGACCCTCTAGGTGTATGCGCAACCTCGGGGTGAAACTGGATGCCGTAGATTCGTCGCTCGGGGCAGGCGATTGCAGCGAGTGGAGCTCCATCGCTAAAAGCGATGCGGCGGAATCCGGGAGGTGGTTCGACTAGTCGATCACCATGGCTCATCCAGACGGTCAGCTCTTCGCTCGGTGCAAATGGCGCGAACAGGCCGATAGACTCGGTGATATGCAGGATTGCCGGTCCATATTCCCGTTCGGGGCTTGCCTCGACGCGGCCGCCCAGTTGCTTGGCCATCAACTGTTCGCCGTAACAGATTCCGAGTACTGACACTCCGAGGTCGAAGATGCCTGGATCACTGGTGGGTGACTCGGGGTCGTACACACTCTGCGGGCCACCCGACATTACGATAGCGTCTGGTTGCAGCTTTCGAATGTCGTCGAGCGTGATGGTGCAGGGGTGTATCTCGCAATACACATGGCATTCTCGAATGCGCCTGGCAATCAGCTGAGAGTATTGAGCTCCATAGTCGAGTACGAGGACGAAGGGACGATGCAACATCGCTCGGCGGGCTAGCACGTCCCGCAGGGCAGTGAAAACCGTCTTATCGAATCAAGGCTTCTGGCCAACGCGGACCACAGTGACGGCGGCCGAATTGAATGATTGATTGAGGTAGCGCGAAAAGCCTGACAATTGGGTTTTTTGCGGCACGGAATCGCCCCGCCAAAGGTCGACGAGCCGGCGTCGTGGATCCAATTCGGCCCGCCGAATTTGAGCGTCAGACCAGCGTTGGGCAAGCCTGACGTCCTGTGAGTCCGCGCCAGAGTCCGCCAATCGCGAGAAAAGGGTGCGCAGGCGCAGGATGCAATCGGCCACCTTGGACTCGTCGGCTACATTCAAACCGACAATTAGCGACCTTCTTTGTCTCGGCCCTTCAACCTCGGCACTGACGGAGTGGAGGCTGCCGAGTTGATCAAGTGCCTTTTCAATCCACCCTGAAGGTCGAGTCAACAGCCACAATAACCAATGCTCGTATATCAGATTCTCCTTCAAGTCAGGTGCAAGCCGAATGGCGACATACACATTTGAGTCACGCGCATCGAGGCTTCGGGTGTTATATTGAACGTCACGGCTTTGCTCCACATCTTGCTCAAGTTGAGCGCATTGCTTGGTTTCCGCGCGATGAGGATCTAGCCACCGATGCAGGGGGAAAGTGAGCTTTTCTAGCTGATTTTCGCTTTGATTGAGAAGTGTGCTCAATCGTAGCGGCCCGTGCAGCCACCTCAATCGGCTTGCACGAATGTTTGCGAGGTCGAGTTTGCGAATGGAGTCGAAACTTCCGAGTGGCTCGATGCAAGATGGGTGATCAGGCGATAGCAAATCGACAAGTTGCCACCAGGCGCGACGTGGCGCGGGCCCAACCCGCAAAAGGGCATCTTCTCGGATTGCAGCAAGCTCGGCTCCATTAACGCTTCCTGTTGCTATGATGCTTCCGAGTGCATTGCCCAATCTTGTCGCCAAAGCGCTCGGGGATTCTGCTTGAGATTGGGTTGGACAATGGGCGATAAAGCCAACGCCATCCACCGTCAGCCAGGGTTCGACTTGCACACCAAGATGCCCGGAATAGCGCTTCGCAACGGCGCGGACCCAGGCAGCGGTACTGCCAGAATCATCGGCCGACTCAGCCAGTGTACCGCAGGGCGACGCCAACAGTGCCCATTGTTCACTTTGCCCACTTTCGAGGCGATGCACGGCCTCCAACGGACTTGGAGGTCTTGCGGCCAAGGAGTCGCGGAGGGCTGATTCTAATGGTCCCGACGGGCCGTCGACTTGGGAAGTTCTCAAATGAATTTGCAATGCCTGCCCAAACGAGCGCACCGAGGACGAAAGGGAGTTCCAAGCGGCGCGTCGCGCGGCACTTCTTGGGTCGTTGTCGCCAGGATTCACGAGAACCTCGTGAACGGCAACGGTTGAACTTCGAAGGGTACTTCGCGATTCGCTCGTGGCCATTCGCACCGTCGATTCGAGATTTGCAAGCGAAATTGCTGCGGTATCACTGCCGGTAGAAAAGTCTATGCGCAAACATGCCCCCACATTGCGAGCGATTGCCGATACCGAGTCAACCTTCCATTCGGTGTCAAGTGCTGCCACTTGTGCTAGCAGCGGTGAGCCTCTCTTTCGCAGTGCTTGAGCGGCACGACTAGCAGTTTCGATCGAAGCTACACGCCAAGCAATCGAAAGGCCCCGCTGGTTTCCCCTGGAAATACTAATTTCCTCAGGGTTGCGTATGGACTCGACTGCGGCTTGCCTCACTGGCGGCGTGAACGGCCACGTTCGAAATTTGCTCAGAGTGTGTTCAACTGCGTGTGCAGTATTGCGTGTTCCAACGAAGGCAAATCGCGCACTATTCCGGCTGTGCATTTCGATTCGCGCTCTTTCGACGTTAGCATAGAGCTCGGTCTTATTGTTCAAGATGTCGAGCTGCTTACTGTCCACGAGAAACTCACCGGAACAACTGGCGAGCGCAAGTTCTCCTTCACTTTGTGCTAAGCTCACACCCAAGATTCTTCGTACCTGTTCAATTGTATTTTCGTCCAAGAGCTTTGGGTCAACCGGGGAACTTAGTGCGTTCTCCACACTTTGAGTCGCGATGACCGCCTCCTCGGGGCTGGTAACCTGGCCCACTAGCGTTAGACCAAAGGAATTGGGAAATATTTCAAAGCTTCCATTAGGTTCCGCTAGTCGCCGGTTCAAGATGTTTGCAAACGTTACTACCGCGACTGGACTGACAGTCGTCTTGGCGGCGAAGGCCAAGGCAGACACTGGATCCCCGTTGCGTTCAATAACGATAAGACTTGGCCTCTTGTCCCAATGCCGTTCGCTTTGCCCAACCGGGGCTACATTGTTTGCTGACTCGGAATCAGCCACTTGAGTCTGCCGCAACGACCCGCAAGCCGTAGTGACGACGAAAAGCGGCAGTACTGCGGAACACCGTGAACGGAGCTGCCGCAATAGACTGAGTCGAACAGGAACGGGACGTTGCCCAGCAAAAGCCGCGGAGCTCACTGCTCTTCGCTTAGCACAGTGAGAATCCTAAAATCCCAGCTAAGTGAAAAATCGAGCTAGCCTATGCAGCAGTGCGGTAACTGAACAGCATNNCCAAGACCCGCCCGACAATCTCATTGCGTTGCCTCTGAATGCAAAGTTCTTCGGGCTCGGGAGCTCCGGTGGAGCGTTCCGTCATGTCTTCGATCGAAATGCCCGCGGGTCTTCGGCGCAAAGTGCGCAAGTGATCGTATGCCGTGTGTACGGCCAACATGGCCAACCAAGTGCCGAGTTTCGTGCCTCGATTGCGGTCGAAGCTGCGAAGACGGCGCTTGTCTTGCGCCAGAAGGCTAAGACATAGCGACGAATAGATCTCTTTGGCATCTTCCGAGCCTACGGAACGAGAGAAGCGATGAACGACGCGCGAGATGCACGCGCTGAGCATTCGGGAATACCGGCGATTGAATTCACGCCAGGCTGAGGGGGTTCCAGAGATTAGGCCGTCCAGTAGTTCGTGGTCATCCGCGAAATCCTGTTGCTGGCCTTCTAGGCTGACCGACCCGGTGCACTCAATTGTGTTCATTGCTCTTTTCCTGTGAAGGTCCGACTCGTTGTCGGTCCTGTTCGCAGCTAGAGCAGGGGGCGTGCCATAATTAACATAAGTAATTTCAATTACTTATAATTCGTAACGTCCCGCCGATACAGGTTGCGCTCCGTAACATGTGACGGATCGGTTACTCGCCCGTAGTCTTATACGAACGCACTTGTCGGTGACTTCCCCGTCCCGAGTGACAAAGAGGTTTAACCAAATTGGACCTGAAGTACTTGTGGCAAACCCGCCGCGGCGCTAGGCACGCAGGGCTTGAATGCCAACGAATAGCGACAAATCGCTGCCCGAGTTAGACGGTTGGGCGCTCGTTCTTGGTGCATCCAGTGGATTTGGGGCCTCGGCCTGTTCCCACTTTGCATTGGCTGGGATGAACGTAGTGGGCGTTCATCTCGACAGGCGCGCGAACGTCGAAAAGACCCAGCAATTGGTGTCCGACATTCAGGCATTGGGTCGTGAGGCCTGGTTTTACAACGTAAATGCGGCTGATCCGGCGAAGCGCGCACATGTACTAGGGGATCTCCGACGGCGCTTCGCCGAGCGCGGTAAGAAGGAACAGGTCCGAGTCTTACTACACTCGCTGGCTTTTGGCGCACTGAAGCCGTTCACTCATCTGGAACCGGACGCGCGCATCGCCACGTCTCAGCTGGATATGACATTGGACGTTATGGCCAATAGTCTGGTTTATTGGACGCAGGATCTGCTTAGTGAAGATCTATTCGCACTCAATTCACGAATATTTGCGATGACTAGCACTGGTTCTGGGAAGTCCTGGGGCGGCTATGGCGCGGTCAGTGCCGCAAAGGCTGCGCTTGAATCCCACGTGCGCCAACTTTCGCTCGAGCTTTCCCCTCGAGGTATTACCGCAAACGCAATTTGCGCGGGCGTAACGGATACACCTGCGTTGCGAAAAATCCCCGAGGCGGAGAGTATGATTGAAACCGCGCTGCGAAGAAACCCATCGGGACGGCTCACGCAACCGGCCGACGTCGCGCAAGCACTCGTTGCATTGGCATTGCCGAATACTTACTGGATGACGGGAAACGTAATCTGCGTCGATGGCGGTGAGGCCCATAGTGGATAGCGCGAAGGCAGCGTACAGGGCACGGGCGTCTCTGCGCGATCGCCCTATTTCACTCTAACCAGCAGCGGCGCCACGGAAAATGCTGACAGATGGCCGCTTTCTTCGGCGATCAAGATGCCGTATCGGTCGTCGACGCGTACCAGATCGGGAACGAGATCGCTCGGAACCACGCCAAGGACGGCGCCATTTTGCGGCCTTAGCACTTGCACTTGATGTTGCGGGACGAATAATGCGCCGCCGCGCAAAACGGGTTCGAGCCGTCTTGGTTGGTCAGGCTCGAGACCTTGCGAAAACGCGTGCCGGTACTTCAATGCGCTGGTCGCGGCCTCCACGCATACGAATGTTCCCGACGCGCTGTTCACCATGAGCAAGTCGTCCACCATTAACCAGGCCACCGCGCGGGGAAAGAATCCTGGTGGAAGATTCCAATCCGACTGCCCTGAGCGACGGCAAAATGCCCGAGTCCCACATCCGCGGGCATCACGCACAGGAACCAGGATATGACTCTTCCCATACAATGGATTTTGCCCGATTATGGGCCGATCCTCAATTTCGGACTTCCAGCGTAGTTCACCGGACCACGCGTCAATCGAATGCAGCCATGCGCTGCCTTGAGCACCCGCGGACACGGCAAATACATCGTCGCCATTGACGCTAATGTCTCCCGTAAACGGCAAGCGATCGCAGGCGCGCCAGATAGTCTCACCGGTCGTTGCGTCCAGAGCCACCATTACGGAGTCGCCGCCCGCCACGAGCAACAAACCTCCGGCGCGCCGGATGCGCAGTGGAGCCGGTCGCCTCGCCGTATATCTCCACCGAATCTCACCGCTGACCAAGTCTACCGCTGTAACACGTCGGTCGCCTTCACACACAACTAGAAGCCGCGGCAGTCCGGGTGCATACACAACCGCACCGCAGGCTCCCCCCTGTGCGCGCGGCGTCAGGCGCAGGCCAAATCTTTGATTTCCACTTTCGATGTCGTGCAGCGCCAGGCGCCCGTCTGGAAAGAGTCGGACTAGGCCCGCGGGCGTCCCAATCGCGGCCGCACGCGCAGTAGGGATGCGCCAACGAGTGTCTCCGGTAATAGGATCAAGACAGCTGGTCTCGCGCTGTGAGCCTATGACGAGGGCGTCGCCGCAGTGAAACACCGACTTTAGGTCGATCTGCGGAACGGTGGCGATGAAGCGCGCGGAGAATCGAAGACCGGCGCCCTGTTCCCAGCGTCCGCTGGATGGGGCCCCGGCGGATGCGAATCTACGGTAAACGTCACGCTTCGAGTTCAGAAGGGCACATTGGTCTTTCTGAGGTCGAATTTGCTCGCTTACCTTCTGTGCCGCAACAACAAGATTCTGGAGCCGAAGATTCAGGGCCTGAGAGGGATCGGCCTCGACGATTGCTTGTCGCATTGAATCTACGAATTGCCCGACAGCCTGCGCAAAAACGGCGGGTTCGAGTTCCGGGAACGTAACCCCCTGGTCGCTGCCGGCGTTGGCGCGGCCGAGGCTTACGGCGAGCGGTCCATCAGCTGGAGCCAGCCTCACTCCGAGACGTACATTTCCCACCTGAATGCGTCGAAACAGGGGGCTAGCCGACTGCTGCGCCTGTACAGCGGCGTCGGCGAGCTCAACCAGGCGCTCCGCTATCAAGAAAACGGGTGCTTCCGGGGCGCTCCAGGTGCGTCCACGTGCCGTCACGCCAAAATTCCCAAGGCTCAATAACGCATGTAAATCACTGCGCTCGACCTGGCCTCTGCTCACTGTCTGATTCGATTGGCGAAGTCTCGTATCGGCGCGAAACGCCAGGCTCCGGATGGCCTTGGGTGTGATGGCCACCGATTGAGTCAATTTGGCGGGTGCATTGGCCACCACGGAACCCATCTTCAGGGCATTTTCAGCAGTCTCGAGCGCCTGGCGAACGTGCTGGGGGCAGCTTTGGGCGCCTACATCGGCAATGGCGTCGAGGACGCCCTGACGAAGTTTTTCGAGAGCCACACGTCTCTCGTGAACGGCTACCTCCGGACAGTTCCCGGCTTTGAAAATCGTCAGTAGCGCGTCGGTGGAGTCGGCTTCAAGACCGAGCTCCCAGGCCTCGCTGGGAGCGTACAGTTGAAGGACGACACGCGATCGATGGCCCGACCTGAGGTCGGCGATCGCCGTGCCCAAATCGGCCAGTAACAGGAGTGCCTGGTTTTCGCCGATACGGGCCGTGACATTGATTCCGTCGACGACGACATCAAACAGGCCGTAAAGTGGTGTTGGTCGCTGCGGACCACTTTGCTCGACGCCGGAACGAACGACAACGTGAATGGCTGACATCCGATTCGGAATGGTAGGGGAGTCTTCGACCGGTCTTGTACTTTTGGGGATCTATTGCAAAGGATTTGGCAGTGTTGCCAAATACAAGTAGGGGGGGCTCCCGGGTGTTGGCGGCCAGCTTAGCGGCTGCGGCGGCTGCCCTGGGTGTCGCGATATTTTGGGGGTTTACCGTCGATGACGCGTGGATCACCGCCCGCGTCGCCTGGCGGATCGCTTCGGGACTGGGATATCGGTTTAACTCCAGCGGGCCGCCCATCGACGCCGTTACGCCGCTCGGCTGGGTCTACGCGCTAGTACCATTCGCACGGCAGTCGCCCACGGGAGCGCTGCAGTTTGCAAGATACTCTGGCGCCATCACGTGGATATTGGCAGCGGCTTGGTTTGGTTTCAGCGCGCGAAGTGTAGGCAAGAATCCCTATTACGCAATGGGACTCCTAGCTGCCGCTCCGCTGGGAGCCTGGTCCTCTGCAGGGATGGAAACGGGTTTGGTCATCGCGCTTTGCACATTAGGATTGGGCGAATCACTGGGGGCCTGCTTTGCTGCAGCAATAGCAGCCGCGCTTCGCCCAGAGCTGATCCCATTTTGCTCGATTCTGGCGCTCCGATGGATCGACCCAAAAAAGAAAACTCTGGTAGAAAACTGCACGCCTCTGCTGTTGACCTTGGCATTCCCGGTCGCCATAGCCACGATTCGCAATTTCGCCTTTGGCCGAAGCCTGCCGCTTTCGGCGCTGGCCAAACCTTCGGATGTGGCGCACGGACTTCATTATGGCTTGGGTGCCTTTTTATTTCTTGGTCCCACTTGGCTATGGCTGGGTCCCGGCTATAAAGCGCTAAGTAGGCGAGAGCGCGTTATTGGTCTGAGCGTCATCGTCCATCTCCTGACAATTGTCATGGTGGGTGGCGACTGGATGCCGCTCTGGCGCCTTGCATTGCCGGCGGTACCGGCCGCTCTCTGGGTGTCGATATGTCTGCAAACGTCGCGCCGGCCAATCATCAATATTCTTGGAACCAGCGTCGCAATGTTGGTGGCTGTTTACGTGGGCATCCAGGTGGGTCTTCCAGGGCGTCATGTAAGTGTGGCAAGGGCCGCATTAATCGATCAGGCAAGACCACTACTATACGGATCGAAGCGAGTAGCCGCCCTCGATATAGGGTGGCTCGGTGCGGCTTACCAAGGTGATATCGTCGATCTTGCAGGTATTACGGATCCTCGCGTTGCCCTTTTGCCCGGCGGACACACTAGTAAGCGGTTTCAAAA
Source organism: Myxococcales bacterium (assembly GCA_003154095.1). Lineage (GTDB taxonomy): Bacteria > Myxococcota_A > Polyangia > Polyangiales > Polyangiaceae > FEN-1139. The sequence continues at coordinate 8,489 of PMCK01000540.1, forward strand.
TAGTTGGTTCGACTCAGCGGAGCCCGATACATTGGTGCTGCTGACTGCGCCTGGAGAGTCGATTCGGCGTCCGTGGGTAGACACTGTGTTCGCACGGAACGTAGAGAACAGGGTCAAGTCCTTGCCGTACTGGCAGGACTGTTCGATTCGCGGCCAAGTGGCCTTGCCGTATACCTCTCAAGTGTATGCAATCGTTCGATGTCAATTACGCATATCGATGTCTGGCGGAACGAATCTCACGCGCTAAAATTCTTGCACTGGATCACTCGATCACAGTCTCGAACTCACCGACCTTTGGATCGAGCACCGGGCTGCTAAGTTCTAAGACACGATTTCAGTCTTTCGCTCGCGGTCCGCCCCGAGGCCCACCAGNNGCCTTTTCGACGACTTGTCGCCAACCGTCAGGAATTGCCTTGAGAGCAACTTGGACCGCACTGTCGGCATCCAGCCCCTTAGGTTCGCTGCGAAATTCTGCGCTGGTAAGCGGTGGAGCTCGACCCGTTAGGCACTCGAAGAGGATGCTGCCAAGAGCAAAGAGATCGCTGCGCGCATCAATTTCCAGACCCTGTTCCTGCTCGGGCGACATGTAGCCCGGCGTCCCGAGAGGTGCGCCAGCATTCGTCAAACGCGTTTCCGCCCATTCAACGCGCGCAATACCAAAATCCAACAATTTTACGCGCTCATCCTCGACCTGAAGGCTGTTCGGCAGGATCTCTCCCGTACTGTCGCCCGGTTCGCGTATGATTGATAGAAATATGTTACTGGGTTTGAGATCTCGGTGGACGATCCCAGCGGCGTGCACAGCTTCCAGAGCGTCACAGACCTGCAAGGCAATTGGGAGTAATATGGCGGGAGTAAACGTGCCGCAGCGCTTCAGGCGAGCGGCGAGCGATTCTCCGTAGAGCCGCTCCATTACGAGGAAACTGGTTCCGTCCAAGAGGTGTCCATCGTCGTACACCTCGACGACGTTGGGGTGCCAAGCCAAACCGAGAGCGGCGGCTTCGCGGCGCAGACGATCAGCCGCGACAGTGTCATGCGCGATCGCAGCCCGTAGAAGCTTGATGGCCACTGGGTACCCGTCAGCTAATCGGGTTGCTTCCCAAATCGTGCCGCTGGCACCGACACCTAGTTTCTCGGTTAGCTGATATTGACCCGCGACGACAACGCCTTCATGAAACCCCGAATCGTGTCGCTCCCGAATTTCGCGGAGCGATACAGAGCGCTCCAGTGCGCGTAGACGTACCAGTTGTGCGACGGATTTGGCCCGAAACTTTGCGAAGGTTAACCAGCCCGTCGCTAAGAGCAAACCAAGGGCGGCACCGAAAGGCGCGTAGGTGAAACAAACATGCATGTTGGATGCGTGCTGCAGGTGGCCTACCGAAGCACCAGCTGTGCCACAAAGCAGCGCTATCGCAGCCAATTGGAGCGTAGTTGATCGGTTCCAGTTGACTTTGAAGTGCTGTTCGAGAAGATTGGTGCGCGCACTGGGCCGAATTGAGAAACGCACCTGGGCCTTCGGCAGGCCAAACAATAGCGGGACGCTTGCAAGTTCGGCGGCGCGTGCCAGGGCGCATAGCCCATCGCGTTCCTCGGCGATTTCGGCAGATACCAATACTTGTCCCGTCCAGAAGTTCGCTCCTTGGGCCAAAGTAAACCATCGCTCGGCAAGCGAATCATCTCCTGCGTATGTCTCAAGGCGCTTGTACGCCATGAGCGGGTTATCCGCACCTCTGAGCAAGCGCGCCCAAGCGCCGAGATTCTCGGCGTGGACGAGAGAGGGAACGATTCTAGAAATTTCGGAACGCCCCCAGCGCGAAGTAAACTTCTGTAGTGCCAGGTGCCACACTTGGATTGAAAGCGCACGCGTCTCATCCTTGAGGTACTCGCGATCCAACTTCATGGAAAGTAGAAATGCGTCGCCCTGGGCGCGGCCGTAACGATGCTCGATATGAAGGAGCAGCGCCTTGATACGGAATGTGTTGGTTGTACCCTTCTGGATTCCCGTTTGCACGATTCGCCGCCAGACTATCAGATGACAACAGTAAACGGTGCTCTCAGCTGTCCCGATACCTATTGAATCCGGGAAATCGGTCGTTGAAAATAGGTATCGGCAATAGGTGCTGTACAATGACAGCATAATTGGAAAAGTAAGAATTACATTCGGCGAATCTCAGCCAGCCTGCTAGTATAAATGTTGCGTTCTTTGTTCTCTGGACTTTGAATCGATGAAATCGATTGCGCGGCTTATAATTGCAACAGCCATTGCGGCAATGGCGGGCACGGTGTCTAGCGTCCGAGCTGAGCCTTTGGTGGTACTCGGGGGCGAGATGCTCGATGTTTCGGCCCAGCGCCTCGATGTAGAGATTGCAAAGGGTCAGGCAATCCTCGAAGGGCAAGTCCATATCGCGCTTGGAAGTTTGGAGGCGCAGTGCGACCGCGTTGATATCAAGTATGACGAAGCTCCACAGGTTCGTTGGGCACGCGGCTCCGGCAATGTACGTCTATCCGTAAAGGGGATAGTGGCAACTGCACAGTCGTTGGAAGTTGACGTCACGAACAAGCGCGCTCAATTGCTGGGCAATGTTCGACTCACACGAGGTCGAGGTTGGATTGCTGCGGAAAAGGCAAGTATCGAACTTGCGACCAATCGCGTCAGCCTTGAGGATGTTAAGGGTTCAATTCCCGTAGCACCGCCTACGCGATAATCGATACTACGTGAGATTCCGTAACGCACTCGAAACTGCTCGTTTCTCGCCCGTCCGCAGGCACACCCTCTGGCGAGAAGTAGATAAAAATAGCATCTTTCGTGGGGCTCCGCCAGGGGTTCCTCTAGGGGCAAAGCCACTTCGCCCTCATTGGCCTACCGTTTCAGGGTTAAGGACGGGTCGTATGTGACGTAAAATCAAGGCGGGCTCGTGTCCCGAGAGGCCAAAGTTTGGGCTGTTTGATGGATGGCGTCCCCTGCGGCGATTGAGCATTATTCCATGGCCCACTTATTGCGCTCAGGTGTTAGACTCTGGGTGATCCCAATTGCCCCCGGACTAAAGAAAAGATGGAACTGAAGCAACACGTTGCGTTGAGGCTCGAGCAGAAGCTCGTGATGACTCCGCAGCTTCAACAAGCCATAAAATTGCTCCAGCTTTCACGGCTCGAGTTGATAGACGAGGTGCGAAAGGAACTGGACAACAATCCGGTACTCTCCGAGGAAGAGCCCGAGGCTGCAGCAAGGGCTCGGCAGGAGGCAGCGTCACCGAACTCCGAGAGCGAAGATCGCGCATTCGATCGTTCGCGCACGTCCAGTGATCGCGAAGCAGAACGAGCTGCCAGGGAAGTCGACTGGGAGAAGTTCCTCGAGAATCGTACCCTTCAACAAGTTCCAGCTGCGAGTCGTGGGGGATTCGAGGAACTTCCGCCGATCGATCAGAATCTCACGCGACCACGGAGTTTGCCAGAACACCTTCTTTGGCAACTTCAAATGAGCGACTTTACCGAAAACGAGCGGCAATTCGCGGAGCTCGTAATCGGAAATCTGGACGAACGAGGTTATCTCGATTTGACCGGCGCTGAGCAGCCCGACGGAACACGCACGCCAGACCTCACGATTGATGACCTGGCTCGCGAAGCAGGCCTTCACTCGGATGACGCGCCGCTCGTGCTAGAATTACTGCAGAATTTCGATCCCCTGGGCATTGCTGCGCGTGATCTTCGCGAGTGCCTCCTAATCCAGGCAAAGGCCTGCGGATTCGACCAAGTCGAATTGGAGATAATTGATAAGCACCTACATAATCTCGAGAAGCATAATTATCAGGCCATTGCCCGAGAAATGCGCATACCAATTGAGGAGGTGTATGAGGCCGCCAAAGAAATCCAGAAGCTCGAAAGTCGGCCGGCGCGTGACTTCACCGACCAAGACGATCGTACTATTGGGATTACTCCCGATATTTATGTCATTCGAGACAGTGACCGTTGGGTAGTCGTAGACAACGACCGCGGCATGCAACGACTTTTCATCAATGAATCGCTGACGAGGAAACTTCTGCAAGATCCGGCTGCCAAGAACTTCGTGGGGGAGAAACTCCGAAATGCTCAATGGCTAATTCGCGCCATCGAACAACGCAGAAAGACGATAATTCGAGTTGGTGAATGTATTGTCGAGATGCAGCGTGACTTCTTTGACAAAGGGGTAGCCCATTTACGGCCCATGATTCTGCGCGACGTGGCGGAAAAACTAGAAATGCACGAGTCGACGATATCGCGCGTTACCACTAACAAGTACATGCACTGCCCACAAGGCCTATTCGAGCTCAAGTATTTCTTCAATTCGAGCATTCGACGGGTGAATTCTACTGATGTGTATGGTGAAGACGCCATTGCAAGCGAAAGCGTGAAGCAGGCGATCAAGAAGATCATCGCGATCGAGGACAAGTCGAACCCGCTCAGCGATCAGGCCATCGTCAAGATGCTCGAGGACCAGGACGGCATCGACATCGCGCGCCGCACGGTCGCCAAATACCGCGAGGCGATGCGCATTCCGTCGTCGGTGCAGCGTCGGCGCGAGAAGCAGGCGGCAAACGC
>PMCK01000451.1 GCA_003154095.1 Myxococcales bacterium
GCCCGATTATCATCGTCATCCGTGGCAACTCTGCCAAGCACTGAAATTGCGAACGTTCGCAGAGATTCCTCTAGGGTTGGATCGCGTCCAAGTGGGTCCACGGCAATAGGCGGCCCCAAACCATCTATAATTTGTCGCGCCTCCTTGCGCTTCGATCGAGCAATGATTCGCGCAAGTTCTCGGGCTTTGTCTTCTATGCCAGAAGGGTCAGGGGAAATAATTCTAAGCTCCGCAATGATTCGATCGAGCGGACTTAGCGTCCGGCTAACGTCTGGCGAGGTAACTACTTGAGCTGAATTGTTGCGCGCGACGGGTTCGACGGCTTTTTCAGGCGACTTTTTCGGCGGCGTAGCGATTGGAGAATTCTTCGACTGTCCGGATTTAGTTGAAACGGGCGCGCTCACTGCGGGCTCCGAGTGTATTGATTTCGAGTTCTGTACTGGAGCGACCGGCGAAGGGTGCGTGTTCGGCGCTGGATTTGGAAGTGGCGGTGGCGGTGGCGCCGCTGCGCTCGGGGTGACCGCGGCGGCGGACGCGGGACGCTTCGGCTGAGAGATGGGCGGGACAGGAGCAATCTTCGGCGTTGGCGCCGAGCTAATCGGTGAATGGGTAGCCGAGTGCTTTGGCTCTGCTGACTTTGCAGATGCGCTACCTGCTGGCGCGCCGGATTTCTTGTCGGACTCATTGGTCAGTACGACTACGAGTCCGACAGCGCTCAGCGCCGCTGCTACAACCGCGCCCACAGCCCACTTAGGCACTTCGCGAGTGGGTAGTTTGAATTCGTCGGTCGCGATATCACGTTGGGACTCTTTCGTCTTGCCCGCAAACGAGCGGTCCAAGGGGCGAGTGTCTGGCGTCGATGAATCAAATGGGTCCGCGGACTTGTCGGCGACCTGCTCAGCGGGTGTGTGACTTACCTCAACGGCATGCGTTTCGACGGAAGTCTTGTCGGGCGCCACGAGCACCGCGCGCGCGGACGTGCTGCCGTTCGGCCCCGCATCGATATTCGCCGCGCTGGCAGGCGTAATCTTGGACGAAGAGTCGACTCGGTCAGCCACTCTTTGGCGTGGCGAGGACGATATGGCGGGCCGCACAGCGCCGATACCCGAGAGGGTTGCCTTGCGAATCCCAGGAACCGAAGGATGCGCGTTGTATGTCTCGACAGCCACAGCAACGGGCGCTTCGAGAACCGGTCTTTCGGGCTGTAGGACGGAAGGCTCCGGTGCTGGCAATTGCCGCTTGCTCGCCGCCACCAAGGAACCCGAGCTTCGACGGTCAGTCTGCGCAAGGCGACTTGTGTCACCGGAAACGTAATGCGCTTCAGTCTGCTTGAGTCTGCGCGTGGCCTCCATTTGGTCCCACAGCAGGCGCACGTAGTTGCGCGCGTCGGTCATCAGTGGATGATCGAGATCCGAAAGCATTGCGCTCACAGCGCTACTTACGGTCTCCAGGTAAGCGTCATTCTGAGCCGCGTGGCCCATAGCCATCAGCATTTGGCTTGCCAAACCGTCGGTAAGGTTGGGTATTAGACGTGAGCCTTCGCTGAGGAAGTTCGCGATCTCCGGATAAAACTCAAGACGGGCAAGATCTCGAAATTCCTTCTTCATCGCCAACATTTCGGCGACGTACTGCGCCTGGTCCGTTGACGAATTCACTTCGAGAATAATTTGCAGAACGTCGTGGGCCGCAATTGCACCCGCCGCGAGATTTTGAACGACATTCAATAAGCGAGCGGTATTGATGGCACTGTCGAACTGAGCCCGCTTGTGGATCCACTTTCTTCGGTCGGATTCACTTCCGCTATCTGGCACGGGAGTCCTACTCGGCTCGCGACCGTTGGTCATTACGTGTCGCCCGAATCCGTCGTCAAGTCAATGAGCGCAGCCGTTGCCGCAGCCCGAATGGCCTCCGGCACGGAGAGGGAGTTCGATAGACTCAATAACTTGTCACTCGCTTCGGTTCGACTTCCGGTCCCCATCAATGCGATGTGTTTGAGTGCCTCTACGGCATGCGAAGCTTCGTCCATTTCCCTGGTGCGCGTAGCGTGAAACAGCGCTTCGGTTAACGCTTCTCGCTGCGCTTCCGTGGCAGTCGCATTGAAGCCATTGAGTTCCGCCATGTCCCCCCGCAGGGCTTTCTGCAATATTTCGCGCGCCGTAATTTCCCGGGATTCGGTCGGGCCAATTTCCGATAATACACCAGACAGCAACAGGTTCCCCATGTGTTCCATGATTGCCAGGAGTGGTGAACGAGCGCGATCGGAAGCACCCGACACGTAAACGAGTCGGTCCGACTGAAAATCGACGTCTTTGATCAATTTTCTGAGATTTTCGATCGCGTCATTGATTCTTTGCGAATTGGATCCAATCTCCAGTTCCTCGACCTCGCGATACTTTTCATTTAGGACCAATAGGCAGCGCGTCGCATTTCCAATCAGACCTTGAGCGAGTTCCAAATCTTGAAAGCACGATTCAAGTAGTTCGCCGCCACGTTCGAAGTTTTCCAGACCCGAATGAACCAACGTTTCCATGGGAACGCGTTCTTCAAAGTCCGTAATGACCAATTCCTTGGCGGGAGGTTGCTCGGACCTTCTGCGAACCGAAAGCGCGCCGAGATTGGGCGCATTGCTGGTTCTCGCGGCCACTGGCACCGAGAAATCGCCGCCCAATTTGCTCATTCGTGCACGTATCCGCGATTGAATCGCCTCGACGGAATAGGCGATCATCTGCTCCAGTATTTCCCCGGTTGGACCTTCGTATCCGCTTAGGCTCGTGTGCACGGCTCGAAGCTCCTGCAAATCATTCTCGAGCTCGGACACCAATTCGCCAAGGAGTCTTGTGCTCGCGTGCATGTACTCGGAGTTGCCCACGAAGACGGGCCTGGCCGCATATATCGACGAAAGGGCCGAGCTGATGTGCTGCTCGGCTTCGGCAACAATGCCCGCCGCCTGTCTTGCGTTGGCAATGGCATCATCCAGTATCGTGGCCCGCGTCCCAACTCCGACGCTGCAACGTCGAGTAATGTCTTCAAGCGTGGTATTTCTATTTAATTTGGTCGTCCCGGCCATTGGGTTACCTTCGCTCATTCTTCAGCAAGGACACAATACGATCCCACCTGCGTTCAATGAAGAGATTCGACACTAACCGGTTCCGCGACTCAATATGAGGTTCAATTTTTAGCAGGCCGCACAATCGCTGCGGCGTTCTAGCTCCATTCTTTAAATTCGCGAAGTGCAACCCGCATGAACTGGCCTAATGCCAAGCGCTTGCTTTGGTGTATTGGGGAAATTTGGCTGAATACGCAGGGAGATTGTGCACGCTACCTCCTCGGGGCTGGTCAATGGGCCGAGACGTCTGGCGTCGAATTTCCGACCAAGGCTTGGACTCAATTCAATTGGGGTGCAGTCCGTAGGTTGGTTGCGCTGCAACCGCTGATTGGCCGGAGGCCGAATGACTGCGCTTGAGCGGCCTTAGGCCCGATCGCGCGTTAACGAAGCGAAACCGAAACCGTTGCCGATCGTGTTTGCATGAAGGCGTCCGCCGCCGCACGTGCAGATTCCAGCAGAGGCCTAGGATACGCGCCGTAACCAACGATACCCAATAGACAAATGAGCACGCCCGCTGCCAGCGAAGGCTTAACCGCAATTGGATCTTTGACCTTGGGTTCATTCATGTACATGACGCGCGCGATCTGGAGATAGTAGTAAAGCGCAACGATTGCCAGAAGGGCCCCAGTCACGACCAGCCATGAATACCCGGCGCGCCAGGCTGCGATGAAGACATAGAGTTTTGCCCAGAAGCCAACGACGAATGGAATCCCAGCCAACGAAAGCAAGAACAAGAGCATCGACATCGCCAGCCAAGGGGAACGGCGCGATAGGCCTGCAAACACGTCAATCGACTCATCCTCAGATCGACCGCAGACGGCTTCCACAACCAAGAACGTGCCAATATTTGTTAGAAGATACGCGACGACGTAGAACAAAAACATGGCCATTCCCGTGTTGTCCCCAACTAGCAATGCCATCATGAAATAGCCAATGTGTCCGATGCCAGAATACGCGAGCAGTCGCTTGGTACTGCGCTGACCCAGGGCCCAAAAATTGCCCATTACCAAGGTCCCTACACAAAGGGTCGTGACTGCGGGCGTCCAGAGTTCGCTCCGGTTCTGGAGACCCGAAACTAGGATACGCGCCAACGCAACTAGCGCGGTAACTTTTGGGGCCGTTGACAGGAATGCGACGAACGGGGCGGGTGCTGATTGATACGTATCGGGCACCCACATATGGAATGGGACCACTCCCAACTTGAAACCCATTCCAGACAACAACAGGAGTAACCCCACCTTCAGGAGTGGACTTGTTGTCGCCCCGTCAAGTGCTGCAATCGAACTGTCGCCTACCATGCCCATAATTAGCGCCAAACCGAGAAGGGCGATTGGCGTGCTCACCACACCGACCAAGAAGAATTTTATCGCTCCTTCGGCGGTGAGCATCAACTTGAATTCTTGGCCTTTGCGCTTTTCGATGGCCGCCATAACGAACAGCGGAATGCTGGAAAGCTCGAAGCAAAGCAACAGAAGAATCAGGTCGAGTGCCCCAATAAGCAGGACCATCCCAAGTAAACTGAATAGCAATAAGAGGTTGTATTCCCCTTGGCGTCGAGAAGCCATGCGGCGAATTCGGTCTATGCCGCCCAAGGTGACGACAGCGCCGGCTACTATGAACCAGCGCGTCATGAACAGTGTCCACGTGTCGGCTCGGAAGCGTCCACCGAATGCTTCACCTGCGACAGGCGACACGAAGGTCAGTCCAAATACGACGCAAAGCCCCCAAAATGTCAACCAGCCAGTAAAGGTTTTGCCGCGAACGGAACTTGTCGCAATGTCTGCAATGAGCACGAGAAACAGTAATGCGCTCAGTTCGAGCGGAAGCGTTAGGACACGAAGATCCTCAATTGTAATAGTCATAATACCGGACGCCGAGGAATGGTTGGAGAACCATGACGCTGAGGAATGGTTGGAGAACCATTGAGTGTTTTCGTTCTCGCACTTGCCCGGCTAAGCTGCGAAGTCATTGTGGCCCCCGAGTGCTAGAGGGCCTGTCTTCCGTCAAGGCAAGTCGACCTGGTTCCGGTTGCTTGGTGGGCTGCTGCACCTGTGATGCAACTCTCTGAGGAACGTAATCAAGTGTCGCCCGGTCGATGAAATCCAGTACCAAACGGGGCCAACAACCAAAGACGATGATAGCCCCCCCTAGTATGACCAGTGCGCCTAGTTCCGTCCCCCGCGCGTCTCGCAAATCGTGGAATTCTTGGCTAGGACCTTCGCCCCAGAATATGCGTCGCACGGCGCGCAATACATAAACTGCGGTTACGAAGGCTCCAAGAATTGCCGGGAATGTCCACCACATTCGCGGCCCTTGAAATGACCCGACGAACACGAGAAATTCCGATACGAATCCGGCTGTGCCAGGAAGCCCCAGACTCGAAAGCCCAGCCAGGGTAAAAAACGTGGCAATGACTGGCATTCTCGCCCCAAAGCCTCCCATTCTTAGTACAGCGCGTGTGTGGGCTCGCTCGTAGACTAAGCCCACCAAAGCGAAGAAGAGCCCCGTCATGACTCCGTGGGCAAACATCTGATACACGGCGCCGTTCCAGCCCAGGGTCGTACCCGTGGCTGCTCCCAACATGACGACACCCATATGGCTCACGGAGGAATATGCAATGATGTACTTCAAATCAGTCTGACTCATCGCCGACAGGGCGCCATACAGAATGTTTATCACTGCAACCAGTCCAACGATCGGGGCCCAAAGTTGAGCACCTTCAGGCATCATCATGAAACCAATGCGCATCACGCCAAACGCACCGAGTTTCATGAGCACACCTGCGTGCAACATGGAGACCGCCGTGGGTGCGGATGCGTGACCATCAGGCGACCAGGTGTGAAACGGAAATACACCGGCAAGTGTACCAAAGCCCAGCCACAAAAGTGGGAAACCAATCACCTGCAATCGTCGTGAATAGTGCGTGTGACCGAGAACCGCCATATCGAAGGTTCGCGCCCCGGACGCCAAGTACATGGCGATAATTACCGCTAAAATGAAGGCTGAACCAACAAGCAACATCAATGTCAGCTTCATCGCAGCGTATTCACGACCACCCACGTCCAACCACTTCCAGATGAACTTGAAGGGGCCAGCCTGGGTAACGGCCTGACTGCTTCCCCAGATGCCAATCAACAAATACATTGGCAGCACGGCTATTTCGTAAAACAAGAAGAATACGAAGAGATCTTGTGAGACGAAGACGCCGAACACACCGGCCACGAGAACTAACAGCATGACGAAGAATTCGCGTTCGCGGTTGAGCAAAGTCCAAGTTGCAAGGACGCCCGCCACTATGATGAGCCCCGTCAGCAATAGTAAGGACACACTCCAACCGTCGGCCGCCAGGCGAACGCTGATGCCCAGTGAAGGAACGAGCGGGTAATTCTCACTCAACTGTAGACCACCCTTAGCCACGTCATACCGGAACGCAACGATGACACTGCCGCACAGGCTTACAAAAGCGCCCAACAATGAAACCCAACGCACCGCCGAACGGTACTTATCCTTGACGAGTAGCAGCAACAAGGCCGCAATGAACGGGGATGCTACGATGATGCCAAGTATTGGCATATTCATGACACAACTCCCCAAGCTATGACGAGTAGGGTTCCTATGACGACAGCCATGATGTAATCGAGTGAATTGCCGGTTTGCAACCGTTGCAAGCGTTTGCTGGCATTGAGACCTAGCCAACCGATTAGATTAATCAGACCGTCCACGACGTAGCGGTCGAACCAACTAACGGTCTTGGACAAAGGCAGTGCCAACCCCCGAAAACCCATTGCAACTGCCCTGTCGACGGCTGCCGAATTAACAAAGCCCGACAGGGCAAGCAAGGGCGGAGAGCGATCAGCGGCCAATCCGCGTTTTCGATACAGTACGACCGCTAGCGACAGGCCAGTGAGCCCCAAGACTGTCGCAATCGCCCCGATGCCGCCAAATTCGAAACTGTATTCTTGACTCAGTCGTCCCGCAAAGGCATGCCCGAACCAACCAATTCCAAGTGCACCGACTGCGAGAACTATCAACGGTGCCGTCATGTTCGACTGCGATTCATGAGCATGACCCGCATGCCCTGCCGCTTTGCCCATGAAAGCAAGAACATAGGTTCGACCCATATAGAATGCAGTCAAGAAGGCCGCGGCAAGTAAGAATATCAGTGGAACCCAAGCCCTGTGTTCCGCGAGCGATTCCAAAATCGAATCTTTGCTGAAGAACCCAGAGAATCCGGGAAAACCAGCCAAAGCGAGGGCGCCAATGCCAAACGTTGCGGAGGTAATTGGCATCTTCTTGCCCAGACCTCCCATAGACGTAAGTTCATTGCTGTGGACGGCATGAATGACACTGCCCGCTGCCAGGAACAAGAGTGCCTTGAAGAATGCATGTGTCGTCAGATGAAAGTATGCTGAGAATGCCGAGCCGGCTCCGACCGCTGCCACCATGTAGCCCAGTTGCGAGCAAGTCGAATACGCCAAGACGCGCTTGATGTCGGTTTGAACCACAGCAATCAAGGCGGCAAATATCGCAGTAAAGGAGCCCACCCATAGCATTACGTCGAGCGTAACGGGCGCTTGCCCAAATAGTGGAAATGCTCGGACTAGCAGATAGACACCAGCGGCAACCATTGTGGCCGCGTGCAACAATGCCGAGACGGGGGTCGGCCCCTCCATGGCGTTGGGAAGCCAGACGTGCAGCGGAAACTGCGC
>PMCK01000436.1 GCA_003154095.1 Myxococcales bacterium
CGCGTAGGCGGCGTTCGTACGGTCGCTCAGGACCTCTCGGTTAAAGTTACGAATGATCATAAGCACAGCGATTCAGAAATCGCCGAAGCCGTTCAGAGTGCGCTTCGGTGGAACGTATATATTCCCAAAGCTGTCACTGCCAAGGTGCAGCAAGGCGCTGTCACCCTCGAAGGGCAAGTCGTCTGGAATTATCAACGGGACGCAGCCGAAAAGGCCGTCCGTTATCTGACCGGCGTTACCACGGTTTACAACTACGTCACCCTAAAACAGCCTCAGGTTTCCGAATCCAAAGTGAAGGAAGAAGTTCTGGCCGCGCTGCAACGGCAGGCCACGACCGACGCGAAGTCGATCCACATCGACACATCGGGCGGCAAGGTGACGCTTACGGGACATGCCTCCTCTTGGCAATCTATTGAGGACGCCGCGAACGCCGCGTGGGCAGCTCCGGGCGTGACCGAGGTGATTGATCAAGTGAAGATGTCGATGACCCTCTGATTCAGTGGATTCTTGCCAGCAATTCGGAGGGACTTATTCGCACGCTGTTGACAGAGGGGCTTAGAATTGGTTGTCCGACGTGGGGTTCGCTCGGACATCTTGAATTTGCTGATTGTCTGGGCTTCGGCCCAGACAGCGGCATTCCAGCGTCATGGATGAGGAGTATTTGTTCTGGGACAACCAAGAGTTCACAAGGCAGATTGGCCTCGGTACGTAGGCAATCAGAAGCGTGCAGCAGGCCAAAGCCAAACTGCTGCACGTGTCGTGAGAACCAGAGCACGATCGGGTGTTATTGTGCTGCTGGCGCGTGAACTCGTTGCGCGGCGTCGTCCCAGTACGCCGGACGTCCGTAGTGCTTGTGTAGACGGGCTTCATACTCACGGTTGATGGCTACAGTTGGGCTCCATTCCGGGCTATTCTTGATCTGCTGCCGATTCATATTGATTTGGACATTCCGCTCCTCCCAACTAACTCGGGTTGCCCAACGCGGCGCAATCAGCACTTTCCTACCGAACCACCAATTGCTGGTATCGACCACCAAGTATTGGATTTCCCATGTCTCATCATCAACGATGAAGTCCTCAACATGGCCGATTGCTTCGTCGGTGCCTTGAATGTCATATCCTCGGACCTCATTGACGCTGCGTAAATGGATATCGCCTGCATTTTCAGCGTTCTCAACAGACGCGTCGTACCATCTGCTGGTCGCAAGCGCGCCTGGGTAGGCACTCATTCCCCAAAGTCCGGCGTCTGCCCAGTAGTAGGGATACGCATAATAGCCATAGTAGTCCATTTCATGCTGCCGAGAAACGGGCTTGTCGACGTCAACGTTTGGGCTGCTTTTGACCTTCTCCATGGTAAGCGCCAGGTGAAATTCCTTGGATGACCAATCAACTTGGCGAAAGGAAATGGGCGTAATGAGTACCCGGCGCTCACTAAAGAAGCCGCCTGTCTCAACCACCAAATAGCGCACAGTCCAGTGGTCATCGTCCAGTAAGAAATCCACAACGCTTCCGATGTCTCCATCGGTGGCGCTCACTTTGTACTGTTCCAATCCTTTTAGACTTCGTAACATAGGTATATCCTCGATTCGTTTGATGTCGTGCCAGCACGGAAACGCGCAAAGGAGCGCCCGTTCGGGCACTCCCGCGGTCGGCCATTACAATTCACGCGCCTGTAACTTCAATCTTTCTGACCCGATAGGGCTCACTCTTGGGCAAATGCACCTCGAGGACGCCCTCAGTAATCTTTGCCTCAATTTTGGCTACATCCATTGATGAGTCCAGCCGGAATATGCGAGTGTACACAATGTCACTCTGGTGGTTTGCACTGGGCACTCGTCCCTGGATCTTTAGTTCCGGGTGATTGACCTCAACAGTGAGATTTTCTGTGGTTACCCGGGGTAAATCCGCGAGAACCAATAGTTCATGGTCATTTTCGTAGATGTCGACAGGGGGCATGATTTCTTGGGCTCGCTGAGCCAATTCGGGACCGCTTGTCTTGGGGGTCTCCACAATATTCTGAGTCATAACGTATTCTCCTCTTGGCCTTAAGTCAGCGAGCCTAACCCGCTTTTACGGCGATCTGTTTTGGCTGAGCATTGGGTGATTTGGGCAATGTTACCGTGAGTACGCCATCTTGAAGATTGGCTACGGCAGTTTTGGATTCCACGGCTACTGGCAATTGAAACGCTTGTTCGAACTTAAACGAGCTTCGCTCGCGTCGGTGCGCCGTGTATCCTTCCGGTGGAGACAAGGTTCGCGTTGCACGAATGAAGATATTGTCTCCACTGATGGTGAGCTCGACGTCCTTCTTTGAAACGCCGGGCAAATCTATCGTGACAACTAGGTCACTTCCAGAATCGCGAAGCTGTGCGTTCTCCCCAGTTTGCGCGTATGGGCCGTTTAGAGACTGCTCATACGTCCCAAACACCCGGTCAAGATCCTGACGAAGGTTACTAAAGCTTCGTCCAGGCGTGGGCAAGTCGAACAGCGCAAAGGGTACGAAGCTCGGCCATTCATTGGTATTTCGATATATATTGAGCATTCTCCATTTTCTCCTGTTGTGAGTTACTCCTAAAGCAAGTTGTGTGCCGATGGTCAAGAAAGCACGACACCGCCAGGGTGCCCAAAGAAGGACAAGCCATTTGCGAAACTTAGCTGTGTCCTGTGGAAATTTCTTGCGATTGCTCGTGTTGATGATTTCCGCGCCCAACATTGAGCGAAATCCCCACTACGCAAGGGGCGTTTTAGCAATCAAACTAGTGGGAATTTGCGAACTCCGCATTTGCAGATTGCCAGATACGGCGACCAAAGTTTTGCAGTCTGCGATGACTTGCAGCGATCAACCGATTGCTGAAACCATCATCGATAAAAATACTGAGCGGCAACACAAATGACCGACCGTTTATCAATTCGGTGACTGGGTGCCCTTCTTAGCGTCGTTTGTATTACTCGTTTGTTTTGACCCATCAATTTTTGCGGCTGCGGCGATGTTCCTAACACCGACAGGCATACGCTTTGCACCACCTTGTTCAAACTGACCCGACCAACACGATTGAAATGCAAGTAAATCGAAGCTGCAGTGAATATAGGAACTACTCATGACAAATCATCAGCGAGAAGCATACGTCCTCCGCGACGGGATTATGAACCTACTATCTGACCAGGAAGTNNTACATCGACTTGGAACAACTCGATCAGGGAGTGCGTCGGG
The DNA here is from genome assembly GCA_003154095.1 of Myxococcales bacterium. Taxonomy (GTDB): domain Bacteria; phylum Myxococcota_A; class Polyangia; order Polyangiales; family Polyangiaceae; genus FEN-1139. The sequence goes on from PMCK01000436.1 coordinate 3,211, forward strand.
CGCAAGCAGCGGCTACTCCCATGGGGCGTGTTCTGCCACGAAAGGCCGTGCATCAAGATACCTGGAGCAAGATACTAATGAAGTTGACAAGGCCCGACTTCAAAACAACTCAACCTGGCCAACCGGCACCAAGCTCGCGAAATACTTAGATCGATTCAGCGAGGGCGAGCTGTTGCGCAGCGCGAGCTCGGCATGGAAAGACATGTTCTCTAAGGCGTGGCTAATTATAGTCGCAACGCTCGGGATTGGTGCTTTGGCGGCGGTGGATGTCCGCTTTCATCCCATCCATCGTGCCACAGGCACGCGCCCGGCATCAGCCAGGCTGACTGGAATGCCTAGCTCCACACAATTGCAGGCACCTGCGACCACCGCGCCCGCGCCAGGAATCGTTGCGGCGATTAGTCTTTCCTGTTCCTCCGACATGGTTGAGGTTACTGGAAATTACTGCCCCGCTCCAGAGGAGATCTGCGAAGAGTATATCAGCGAGAAGCGAGACCGTTGTGAGCGGTTTCGCACAACGGTTCGCTGTATTGGCAAACCAGAACCCAAGAATTATTGTATCGACCGGTTTGAGTATCCGAACGAATTGGGCCGATGGCCATTGGTTGCCGTCACTTGGGATGATGCTCAAGAACTTTGTAGCAAAGAAGGCAAGCGGCTTTGTACTGAAGAAGAATGGACCCTGGCTTGTGAAGGACCCGAACGTAAGCCTTACCCTTTTGGTTACACGCGTGACAGAACCGCCTGCAACTTTGATAAGCCGTACATCATGCCCGACAATTTCGCGTTCGATGACCCTCACACTCGCGCGGCCGAAATTGCTCGCGTCAATCAAAGTGAACCCTCAGGCTCACGATCTCGATGTGTCAGCGATTACGGGGTATACGATATGACCGGCAACGTGGATGAGTGGGTGTTCAACAGGCATGGCTCTCCTCAAGGTCCCGAGTTCCGTAGTGGACTCAAAGGTGGGTATTGGGGCCCGGTTCGAAATCGGTGTCGACCCATGACGACGGATCATAATCAATGGCACCGCGGCTACCAAATCGGTTTGCGATGTTGCAGTGACGTTCGCGGCACAGTTCCTGTGACTCCAATTGCGGGTGTGAGGATTGCCGAGTTGATTTAGCTTATCGCCATTCATCCAACTCGGTCCAAGTCGGCGTGGCAATAAGCATTTGGTTTTTGCCAACAATCATGCAAAGTGAGAATTCGTGTCGACAAGTGCAGTGTGTCTTGGCAGCTTGAGAAAAGCACACGAAACGCATGTCGCCGGTTGCGCAAATCCTAACCATGCCTACATTGGCGATGACTGATGCTTTCAGATCGCAGGACGGGGGATTATGGCAATTGGGCCACAGATCGCCGGCTTGCAGAAAGCACTGTTCGCTCTGTAAGGAGAGCCACCATGATGACCCGTAGTTCACTAATGTTCGTCGCAATATCATCACTAATTGCTGCTTGTAGTTCTAATACTCCCAAACCTGTGGCTCCAGTTGCACCAGCACCTGTCGCGCAGCCAGCTCCACCTCCCGTTGCAGTAGTCATTCCGAAAGCAGACGACAACCCGGCACGCGGCAATATCGTCATCTCCTACGACGTACGAAAAGCCTGTGGCATAAACGATATTGATGCGTACTTTGCTTTTGACTCGGACCACGTACGGACCGGGGACAAGAAAGTTCTACGGACACTTGCTGATTGCTTCACGTCAGGGCCACTCAAGGGCCGCCAAATGAGCCTGGTTGGGCACGCTGATCCGCGCGGCTCGGAAGATTACAATATGGCACTGGGTGGCAGGCGAGCGGACAATGTGAAACTTATCATCGTCGCCGAAAGCATGGACGCGAGTAACGTTTCAACGACCTCGAGGGGAAAGATGGACGCGACTGGAACGGATGAGTCCAGCTGGGCACTGGATCGATCAGTTGACGTGGCGCTTGCAAATTGAACTTCACGCAGATGTCGGGTGCAATGGTGCACCCGGCATGCCTGCAGCGCGACCTAGGATGCGCTCACGGCACCAGAACCGCCGCACCTTCGAATCGTCCAGCGCGAAGATCGTCGAGGGCGTGATTGGCCTGAATCAGCGGATATTGTGTGGTTTCAGTGACAATGCCGATGTTGGGCGCCAGACGCAGGAAATCAATTCCGTCCTGTCGCGTGAGATTGGCAACCGACACGAGCTGCCGCTCTTCCCATAGTAGGCTGTACTGGAAGCTAGGAATGTTGCTCATATGGATGCCCGCGCAAACCACGCGACCCCCCTTTCTTAAGGCTCTAAGGGCCAGGGGCACAAGCGCGCCCACGGGCGCAAAGATAATTGCGGCGTCAAGTTGCTCTGGCGGCATCTCGTCGGAACCGCCTGCCCATGTCAAGACGTCGGGCGAATGTCTGGGTAGCAATATCTCCAGGGCGCGTGAAGGCAAATACCACCCGCCCCTGTGACATCGCAACTTGCGCCACGATGTGAGCCGCGGCACCAAAGCCGTAGAGACCCAGCGTCTTGCATTTGCCAGCG
>PMCK01000387.1:0-3435 GCA_003154095.1 Myxococcales bacterium
CCCCCTGTTCGTTTTGCCTACGTGCACGGATTTCAATGGGGTCCGTTTCGACTGAGCTCGGATACTCCGGCCCAGTCGACTCAATGAACGCCGAGTCTGGCTTCCCGGGGACGGCAAAGTATCCCGAGGTGGCTGGAGATTCGTTGCTCTTCGTCCTAGGTACTTCGGGTTGTTTCTGATGAGGGAACATGGGCTTATGGCGGTGAGTCACGCGGCTTTCGAGGACAACTCTCGCAGCGGCCGACTGAAGCGACTCACTATACGGTCAGGCTCGCGTGTTCCGGTAGAGGGCGGAAGCCACAAACGCGTGACGATTTTTCTGCATGTCAAATCATTGACGTGCAGGACAATCCCTAGTGCGACTCGGACGCCTGCGCGCGACTCGTTCTTGCGTCAAGACGCAGGCCCCGCAACGCGTCAGCGCCCGCCGTCCAACTGCCCGACTAGGTCTGGGATGACGCGCACGCGTTGGTCACACCGTCAGTAAAAGTCGGGCAACCCGCCACTTGCGAGTTTGCCATGCCTCCTGTTGTTGTGACGTCACGGAATCGCCGCCGGCGTCCACGTGACGCCGTGACAAAAGAATTTAAAGCTATCGCATGCGCGAGTACACACCATCGACATCCGGAAGTTGTGAGTGCGGCGTTGCACTGTCACCTGAACCGTAGTTTCATCCGTGGTTGCGCTCTAGACACACGCGTTGCGTCTGTGATAGGCCAAGCCTATGGCGCACAGCCGGAACAAGTTTTCCAAAGCAGCCATTGTTCTCCTCTTGTCAACGGCGTGCCATCGTGGACGTAACGTGTTGCCGCAAGCGGTTACTCCAAAGCCACAGGCGGCTCACGCCAAGCTCGCTCCGGCGGTTGCCGAAACATCGATACTGCCAGTGACGCCGACATCCAACGAACGGCATGCGGCCGTTCCGAAAGACGCGGGCGCCATTGCCGAGGGCACCCGGTGCCCATCCCGAGCGTCATTGCCAGCGGGGCCGCAACTTGCCTATTTGCCGCCTCGAGACGTCGCTCCCGCCCTTTTGGAACAGAACTTGGTGAACACGATCTGGACCTGGCCACTCATAGAGTCACACGGGCTGCCGGCCGTATCAGAGGATGGTCGCACTGTGCTGCTACTCGATGATGCCCGCCCCTTTACTGGTCCGCCGCGGTTCGACGTGCGCTTGATCGAAAGGGACGTTGATCGCATAAGACCCGACCGCAATACGGTGCTCATTGCTGCATCCGAACTCGAGGCGACCTTACCCGCGTGGCCGGAGGGCAAGACCGACAATCCAGACGAAATGCGCCGCTCGTACGAATCAGCTCGCGTGCGATTCGAACAATTGAAGCAAAAAGTGCGCGCCAGAATCGAAACCGCAAGGATGCGGATAGCTGCAGAAAAATGGGCGCCCATGCCGTGGTGCGACGCGGAAAATTCAGGCTCGGATGATGGTGTTGGCCGGGTCGACGAGCTGCGTGTTAGTTTAGTTCAGGCAGCCAAAAAGTTCTCCCCGGTCTTGCGTGTAACACTCGAAAACGGTACCTCACTTTTGGATCGAGCCGATGCGGCACTCGTTGCTCATGCGCGCAGCAGCGCATGGGGCTCTTGCACCTACGAGCCCCACATCTTGTTGGTTGCAGCGGACCAGCAACGCCGCGTAGTCGTAGTTCTCGTCAATCAGGTGGGCCCGAGCGACATTTGCGACATACCCCCAACATTTCATGTTTACAGGCTAGCCCCGCTTGGCTGAACCGAAACATGCCTTAGAGTTGCGTGACGGCTGCGCTCCAATATCCACGCCGAATCCGTGAGTGGACCTTGTGTGGGGCTGAATTACTGCTCTGCGCACTGCAGGAAAGCTATGGCCGAACCAAGCCAGTTGTTGTCGCAGCCAAAGCTGCCGTCTTTGCCCGCGTAAGACCAACCTGTCGCAACGCCGCCAATGGTACCGGAATCGGTTGACGCGGACGTGGTCCAGTCTCGACAGGTGTCCTTGTCAGGGGTTCCCTGCGAGGATAGCCCCGTCCATAGGTTTTGTGCGACTCCAGTGTCGACGTAGTTGCCACCACCGTCCTGAGTGACCGCGCTCTCGATAGTGGAGGGTGGGGAGGTGTTCATCGCCTCGGCGATTTCAGAACCTGTGCCGACCTTGACGCCATCGGGCCGCACGTACACGGTCGTAGTGCCAAGGACATCGGCGAGAGCACGCGTGGAAGCGACAAGGACTGCTTTTACGTCCCTTACAGACGTCGGGGCGTCTGCCAGGCACTTGGCGTCTGCTGCGGCGAGACCACCGCCGGGCACCCAGCCTGTCTTGGTTAAATAAATCTTCTTGCCCACCACGGGTGTCACCGTAACCGGAGTATTCGCTCCCTTCATCAGGCAGATCACGCGGCTCGCATTGGCGCAAGAGGAGATTCCAACATTGTTGACTATCCACCACTTCCCGCCCGCATGAGTATTGCCATGCGTGGTGTTGAGGGTCGAGTCAGTCCAATCGTTGCAATTGTAAAGCACGCCTGTCCCGCCCATGCCCGACAGTGTATCTGCAATGACGCGTTGACCGTTCTCGTCGTATGCCACCGGGTAGTAGACAGCACCGGTGGAAAGGGCCGTTGTCATATCGTCGATCCAGGGCAATAGGTCGAGACGCACCCATCCGCGGGTCGAGCCGAGCAGCGTGGCGGGAGCATAATTGGATGCAGCCATCCACGAGACGTATGCATCATTCGTTGAATTGTTGATGCCCGCAGCCGTCGCAAGTGTGTTGCATTGCCGTTCATACGCAGCGGCGCTCCCGAGATTACCCAGGAATGTTGTTGAAGTGACAAAGGCAAGGTTTGCTGACAAGGTGTCGAACCTCGCCGTCGTCGCGGTGGCTGCACTGATTGTCAACGAGCAAAGTCGATGGGGCCCGTCGGAGGCACAGGCGCCCGTCCATCCCGACATCACAGACGATACGGTTGCCCCGGTGTTGGTAGGCTTGGCTGTCAACGTGACGTTCGTGCCGCTATCGAATGTGGCCGTGCATGAAGCCGGGGCGGTGCAGATCGTCTCACCCGGCTGAATAACCACAGTTCCAGCGCCGCTGCCCGCGAACGATACGGTCAGCGTGTAGCGCTCAACGCTTGAAGTACCACCTGTGGCGGCACCACCCGTTGCACTCGTATTCGTGTTTACATCGCCGGAACATGCCGGCAGCGAAGCAAGCGCGATAGCACCACTGAGCCGGCTAAGGAACCCCATCAGAATTACGCTATATTTATGCCGAGCGTTGCACATTGTCGAGCCAATTGTGTCGCACGGGGCACGTTGGCATATCAGCAAGGCGGCCTTGGTCCACCGGGCGGTGCCCTTGCTGGGATCAACGCAGCAACGCTACGGACACGTAGCATCTCAGCTGATAATCTTTAGTACAATTGGCGTTCGAGAGCGCGC
>PMCK01000387.1:3454-3959 GCA_003154095.1 Myxococcales bacterium
TTCGGTTGCTTCGGAGCGGATATCGTTTTTCCAATGAATATTGTAGAGCATGATACCGTGATCTCCTTGGTTATTGCTCTCTTTCAACCGTTGTTTGAGCGCAATTATTCCCGCTACATCGCGAATTACGGACATCGAAGAATCGGCGCTGGGGCTGGTGTTTCCGCGAAGCATGTCGATTCGCAGAATGCGAGGGGATTCGCGTTTTGCTTCGGACGTGAAGGTGATGCGACTATCGCATTGGTGGGTTAGCTCGAATTCGATGAGAAACACCAGACGATTATCGAGAAGTGAGTGCCAGAATCATGTGGGAAGGTCCGTCTGGTCCGTCTCTTGCAGATTGTGAAGGGGTTCCTCTAGAAGAAGCGCAGCGAAGTGTTCAAGACGTTTAGTTACTGTGAATTCGAAGTTACGTTCAAGGAACCACCGAATCCTCTAGAAAGATTGCAATAAAATGTTGTGGACAATTGCTATTCTATCGACCCTGCTTTGGGCGCTCGGATTG
>PMCK01000318.1:0-23720 GCA_003154095.1 Myxococcales bacterium
GCGCCATTGGCTTGTCTATCGCCTGCACGATTGGAATGGACAATTTCGAGGACCTGCTCAATGGCGCCTTCGACATCGACGAGCATTTCCAGCGGGAGCCTTTCACGAAGAACATACCGGTGATCATGGCATTATTGGGCTTTTGGTATGCCAACTTCTTTGGAACCAAGAGTCACGCGATTTTGCCCTATGATCAGTACCTTCACCGCTTTGCGGCGTACTTGCAACAAGCGGACATGGAAAGCAACGGCAAGAGCGTTGACCGGGAGGGCAAGCGCATTGCCGATTACACGACAGGCCCAATCCTTTGGGGCGAGCCGGGCACCAACGGGCAGCACGCCTTTTATCAGTTGATTCACCAGGGGACCGAGATCATCCCGGCGGATTTTCTGCTACCCATTCATTCACAAAACCCGGTAGGCCCACACCACACGATGTTGGCCTCGAACTGTTTTGCACAGACGGAAGCTTTGATGCGCGGCAAGACATTGTCCGAGGCCGAGCAGGAGCTTAGGTCAGCAGGCGTGCCCGATGAGCGTATTTCAGTTATTGCACCCCACAAAGTATTCGAAGGAAATCGCCCAACGAGCACGTTTCTGTTCGACAAGCTCACACCGCGCACGCTCGGACGCCTGGTGGCGCTTTACGAGCACAAGATATTCGTCCAGGGTCTGCTTTGGAACATCAACAGCTACGACCAATGGGGCGTTGAGCTGGGCAAGCAATTGGCAAACAAGATCTTGCCAGAACTCGGTGTGTCGCAATCCGTCGTGACCCATGACAGCTCGACCAATGCGCTCATCGATGCATTCAATCAAGGTCGCCGGTAGGGGGCCAATCCCAGCGAAAACGACTCGGTTTGGCCCACGGCACTTACTGGTCGGATTCGCCGTCATTGCTCTCTTGTCCTGCGTCGCTGGCGCACGAAGGCCGAATTCCGTCTCCCAGGCAGCCGCGCCAACCTCAGCCATTGACGAGCCCGGAGGCGTCCCCGAGGCTTCAAAAGAAGCGGCCGAGCCTGAATCCTCGGGTGATGCGCATTCCGCCTACGACGATGCCCCGCCACCCAGGGTTCGTCAGGCCTCGGGTAAGTACAGCTGTGAATCCCCTCGCCCGCGCGTCTGCGACGCGACGCCGAACCCGGTTTGCGCACAGGTTCAAGAATCGAAAAGCGAAGGCGGATCTTCGCAAGGCGAGCCAGTGACGGTTCTCAACGGCTGTCTGGCTTGCGCGGATCCTGGCGTCGTTAGCTACGTTGAGGGGCGCTGCACGGCAACGAAGACTTCGTCAGCTCCGTCGCCGTCTACCAAACGCTAGCAGCGTTAGCCCGAGCAACCCGGCAAGCCCGAAGCGCGAAGCTCCGTTGCCGACCACTCGACAACCACAACCTAGGCTGTTGGTGCTGTTTCCGGGCGAGTTGCTCCCGTTGCCTCCGACGGTGCCCGAGCCGGCTTGGTTGCAGCCGAGGCAAGGCCCGGTGCCCGCGCTACCTCCAGTGCCCGCCAGACTTCCGTCGGGGTTGGTGCAGGCATATTGATTGCTGCCGTCGCCGTTCGGGTCCTTGGATTTATCGTAAGTCGTGAATGCCGAACACTTGGTGGGCGCGGTGCAGGTACTGTTTGCGCAAGGATCAATGCACTTGCCACCCGTAATGCACATTTGCCCAGGGCAAGTGTCGGAATTGCAACCCGTTGGCAAGCATTGCCCATTCGAGGCGCAGCTCATACCATCGGCGCAGGGCACACAATTGCAATCGGGGACGCATGCACCATTTTGACACACGAAGTTGGTCTGACAGGGAGTTGTGCGGATGCTGCAGAGGTCGACACAATTGCCAGCCACGCATTGTTGACCGGGGCCACAGGAGACCCCGGTACATCCGCCGACGCAAACTCCAGTTCCATTTTGATTGACGCATTTTTGATCTGCAGCGCAGTCGACGTTGGCGCAGGCCGTGTCAACGCAGAGACCCACTCCAACGCATGATTGCCCGCCCGGGCACACGATTTCACCCGTTGCGCAAGAGCCAACGCATGTTCCCTTATAGCAAACCTGAGTGCCTGGGCAGAGCCCCGAGCCGTCATCGATCAAACCATTGCAATCGTCGTCGATGGCGTTACATTTTTCGGGTTGAGCTTGGAAGACTTGATCGCAGGCAGGTGGCGCCGTGCTGTTGGAATCTGCACAACTAGTAACGCCAGTCGCGCAAATACCCTGCTGACCCGGCACGGTACAGAACTGTCCACCGCCACTACAAACGACGCCTTCCACCGTGTACACGAAGTCGTTGAAGTCGCCGTCTGCCGTCCAATAGTCGCAAGTGCCGCCGCTGTTCTTATGACAATACGGCGCGATGAAATTGGTTACGGATGTCGGCAAGTCCTCGATTGCCACGTAGAAGCGCCCAGGGTACTTCTTTGAGGTGTAAATAATGGCATCGATATACGGCTGCCCGGAGGCCGTGTTGATCTGGTTCAGACTTTGTTCGGTGAATTTGTCCTGCCCGCAGGCGCAACCGGCAGATGTACCACATTGAACCGTGGAATTCCCCTTGACAGCAAAGCCGATCTTCTTCGTGGAGCAAGCTTTAAAATCTGCATTATTGGGGATATCCGAAAGTGGAGTTCCAGCGAGCTCATAGGGAATTTTCGGCAAGAACGCGCCATCGTTGTTCTGCCAGTTCTTGGGATAAAGCGGGTTCGCCTGCTTTGCGTAGTCGTAAGTCTGCTGAGCCGTAATTAACGGATGAATAACCGGGTTGGGCGTACCATCGGCGCAGTACCAGCCGAAATCCACGAAGCAGCCGCCACCGTGCATGACCATCTTGCCCTGGATGCTACAGAGGGGATTGAACGTGGCGGGCTGCGTCTTGGCATCGTTACGGTAGTCGACAAGGACAGTACCGAGCGCATCCATTTCGTAATTCTTGAAGAGCCCCATCAAGGACATGTTGTCCAAAGTGTTCATCAAACTCTGTTCTTGAAAGTCGCCCTGATTCGTTGTGCCCGTGCAACCGATTGTGCCCGATGTGGCATTCGAACCGTTGCAAAGGGTCCTGGGATCCGTCGGGATGGGGCCGTAGCCGTCGGGTTCCATGAGCTGGGCGTTTACGACTCGCTCGGTTGCGGTCGTCGCCAAAAACATCAATGAAGAAGCCAAAAGGACGCGGAAAAAAGTGCTACCAGCCATGCGACGATTGTAGCACCCATGAAGCCGAATTTTATGATTTCGGCTTAATCCGGGGTCGTCGTCGCAAGCCAGACGCACGAGAGCCTCGCCGTCAGCACTCGAGTCTGCCCTTGTCCACGTGCCGTCATGGCCCAATGTTTCGCTGATGTGGTACGTTTTTGCCGGCGTGCCCAGTAAATCGAGGACTCATCGCTTTCGGCCCTGGCTGTTGCCGCCAGGCTGCACGCCTGTCTGGCCCGACCCCAATTTGGCTGATCCGGACGAAGGACTGGTGGCGGTGGGTGGCGACTTGTCGGCGGCGCGCCTTTTGTCTGCTTATGTTCAGGGCATATTTCCGTGGTACGAGTCCGACAGCACGATTTTATGGTGGTGCCCCGAGCCGCGAGCAATCTTGCGCGTCGAGGATTTGCACCTGTCGCGGAGCCTGCGCCGCAGACTGCGCAAGAACGACTTTTCATTGCGTACCGATACGAGCTTCGAGGGTGTCATCGACGGCTGTGCGGAGCGCTCGGAAGGCACTTGGATTACCCCAGATATGCGCGCTGCCTACATGCATCTTCACGAGCTGGGTCATGCACATAGTTTCGAGGTTTGGATCGATGAAGAACTCGTAGGCGGCCTGTACGGGGTCCAAGTGGGCGGTCTATTCGCAGCTGAGAGCATGTTCCACCGGGTCACGGACACCTCGAAGATTGCATTGGCGGCCGCGGTATCGGCACTCTTTGATGCCGGCTTTCAGCTGTTCGACGTTCAATTCATGACACCCCACTTGGCAAGCCTGGGAGCGTCGCTGCTGCCTCGACAAGAGTACCTGCGAGCGGTATCGAAGCTGCAGGGCAACGAGATGCCTTGGCAGGCCGTCGTAAGTGCGCTGGGTGAGAGACAACCCGCATTTTTTGGCGGTTAACTGGACCGAGCTTTGGTAATGTCGCGTTGCTCCGAGTAGCCGTCCGAACGGCCCGCCATGGAATTGCAACACTCGATCACTTCAGTTGCAACGGCCGCACCTACCCATACGAGGCTGGCGCTCCGTAAGAAGCGAAGAATCGTCGCGGCTCTGGTTCTGCTTGCCCCGGGGTTGATGAGCCTGGCATCCGACGTCCTACACCGCGGGCACCGAATTGCCGCGTTCGATGTGTATCATGGGGTAACTTATCTAGGCGCTGCCGTAGAGAGCTTCCTCATCGGGAGCCTTCTGCTGATGAGTGCGTCGCGCCGACGCGGGGCCTTTCGTTGGGCCCTCGGGAGCCTGTTTGCCATCGAGCTGACGGCGGCGATTGGCGGGCAGCATTATTTTTTCGAGCAATACAATGCTTATTTGAACACGGACGTTTCTGAATTTGCATCTAATTTCAGAGACAGCATCGTCAATCAACTGGTCGCAGATCTTGCCAATTATCTAAAGGTGCTGCTTCCCATCTTCGTGTGCGCAATTGGACTATTGGTGCTCGCTCGAAAATGGGTCCGCCCAACGCGACGGCAAGCCAAGGTCACCAGCGTGCTAGCGCCCTTGCTGCTGGTGGCGTCACTCTTCTGCCCCACGCAGCACCGGCAATATCAGGCGTCTCTCCCGGATATTCTCTACTTTAACGCAGTAGGAGGTCTTATCCGCACGAACCTTGGCCTCACTCAACAATCCGGCCAAATTCGCCCGATGGCGCGTCACTCATTGCCGGTGCCACCGCTGACTCCGAGGCCTTCTCACCCGCGTAACGTACTGTTGGTGTTGCTCGAAAGCGTACGCTCGGATGCAACGTGCATCGACTACGACCCCGAGTGTCGTCGAACCGAGGGCACGAATCGGCTTTTTCCCACGCGAATCGGCCTTCACCATCTGCACTCCCTCGATTCGAGCACTGCCATCACTTTGGCCGTCCTTTGGTCTGGGCTGCAACCGACCGAGCCCCGCGAGCGACTGCACAATCAACCGCTGCTGTTCGATTACGCCAAGGCCGCCGGTTATCATACGGCGTACCTGACGTCGCAAAATCTCTTATTTGGCAACACTCGGCTCTGGGTCAAAAACCTGGGTGTCGATCGATTCTGCAGCGCGACCGAGCTGGATCCAGAATCGGACCTAGACATGGGCGCGCCGGAGAAAGCCCTCTCCGAGCGTGTGATGCGTGAGTTCGACACGCTGCCGGAACCTTTTTTCGCCGTAGTGCAATTGTCGAATGTTCACTACCCTTACTTGGTCGATGAGGCGGGTCCGCAGCCCTTTCAACCAGCGTCACGCAGCAAGGCCCCCGACGACAACTACAAGTTCTTCAATCAATATCAAAATGCCGTCCATCAACAGGACTGGCACGTGAAGGCTTTTCTCGAACACCTGCAGCAGCTGCCGGCAGGGCCGCGCACTGTCATCTTGTACACGTCCGATCACGGTGAGGCATTTCGTGAGCACGGCAATATGGGGCATACCTCGAGCGTGCTCGAAGAGGAGATTCACGTCCCCGGTTGGATCTACGCGCCGCCGGGCACAATCAGCGATGATGAACGCTTGGCAATCGAGAGCAAGCGCAACCTGCCGCTCACGCACGGTGACTTGACACAGACGATGCTGGATTTACTCGGCGTGCATGATTCTACTGAAATTCAGGGATATTTGGCACCAACGTTCGGTCGGAGTCTGCTGCGCCCGGGCCTCGATGAATCTCAGATTACTCTAACGAATTGTGCCGGTGTTTGGTCATGCGCATTTGAAAACTGGGGCGCGCTGCAAGGCTGGAAGAAAGTGGAGGCTCGCGAATGGGACACGCATTGGCGCTGCTTCGATCTAGAGGCGGATCCCGGTGAGCAGCATGATCTCGGTGAGCGGGCTTGCCCCGAGCTGATAGGTTTTGCCAAGGCCCAATTCAGGCGGCTACCGGGACGCGTGAAGAAGTAATCGATTGGCGTACAAAGACGCGGAAAGTTCTGCGACACACGCTCGCGAAGCGCCGCGCGCAGAGTGTCGATTGCGACTCGGCTTTATCGCGTAAAAATTCCGTACGCGACGCAACCGAAAAATGGAATCAGCAGCCACAATAGCGGGATGATAGGGCTCTGCATGCCCTTCGAACCCGTCATGCCGTAGTCGGGCGGTACAACGTGGGAGCCTTGTACTGCGGCCGCACCGCGCGCGGTGGGACGCTCGGATTCCAATTGTGGGGGCGCGGTGCGATCGGCCATAGCGCCGAAGTTCTAGCACCGGTTCACACAAGGCCAAGCATATTTTGCTTTAATGGCGTGACGGCACGGAAACGCAAGAGCAGCCCCGCGCCGGCCGATACTTCAGACGTTGAGGTGGCGTCGTAATATCAGCAGCATGCGCCGCAGGGGCTCGGCGGCACCCCAAAGGAGTTGGTCGCCCACCGTGAAAACAGCAAGAAATTCCTCGCCGAGGCGCATCTTTCTCACGCGCCCCACGGGCACGGTCAGCGTACCGGATATGGCTGCAGGGCTCAGATCGCGCAGCGTTGCCGCCTTGTCGTTAGGAACCCATTTGACCCACTCGTTCGATCCTCGAATCAAGGATTCGATTTCATCGAGAGGTGCGTTGCGCTTCAGCTTGATGGTTAGCCCCTGCGCATGACAACGCATGCTACCCACACGAACGCAGAGGCCGTCCACGGGAATGGGTTGCGGAGTCGAGAGGATTTTGTTGGTTTCTGCAAAACCCTTCCATTCTTCCTTGGTTTGCCCAAGGTCCACGGGCTTGTCGATCCAGGGGATCAGACTCGTAGCTAACGGCGCGCCAAATTCCTTGGTTGGAAAGTCCGGCGATCGAACTGCATCCGCAATAGCTCGTTCAATGGCTAGCGCACTGCTAGAGGGCGAAGCGAGCAGGTCGCCGGTGACTCGTCCAATGTGCTGCATCTGGAGGGCCAGCTCGCGCATGTTGGCCGCGCCAGCGCCGGATGCCGCTTGATACGTCATACTGCTGAGCCATTCCACCAGGGACGCGCGAAACAGCCCGCTGATGGCCATCAGCATCAGACTGACCGTACAATTGGGCCCTACGTAGGTCTTGAGGCCCTTCGAAAGTCCATTTTGGATTACGTCCAAATTGACGGGATCGAGAATCAGGACAGCATCGTCATTCATGCGCAAAGTGGAGGCGGCATCGATGAAGTACCCCGTCCAGCCGAGCGAACGTAGTTTTGGATAGACTTCAGATGTGTAATCGCCACCCTGGCAACTCACTAGGACCGCGTGCTTGGAGAGGGCATCCAGATCCTTGGCATCGACGAGCTTCTTAGTTCCCTGGCCAACGTCGGGCCCAGAACCCCCCACGTTGGAAGTCGTAAAAAAAGTTGCATCAATCGAGTCAAAGTCCCGCTCAGCGCGCATGCGTTCCATGAGCACCGAGCCGACCATGCCTCGCCAACCAATGAAGCCAACATTCAACATAGCAATTCGGCGCAAAGTTTGAACCGAACTTGGCCTGATGCAAGTCTTTCCTACCTTCGGCCCACCCGGGCGACTTCAAACCCATGACGGACATCCTGGCCACGCACCATAAAAACGACCATCTCTGCGATATTCGTCGCGTGGTCCGCCAGGCGTTCGACGTACTTTCCAATTGACTGCAGGCGCGTGGCAGATTCGACGCTTTCGGGGTCCGCCCTCATGATGGCCCCGAGTTCTGGAAACAGTTGTTCGTATAAAGCGTCTACCGAGTTATCGCGCTCGGCAACGGCCTGAGCCTTGAGGGCATCGCCGGTGACGAACGCGTCGAGAGCGTCTCTCAACATTCCCTGAGCAAGCGACCCCATGCGACAGATGAGTTCATGAGCGGGCATCGACGGAAATGAACCCAGTTCGACGACGCGCTCGCTGACGTTGACCGCCAAATCGCCACTTCTCTCCAGATCCGTAACGAGCTTGAGCGACATCGTGATGAATCTTAGGTCTGAAGCTACCGGCTGCCGCAATGCCAGAATCCTCAGACAGAGTCGGTCAATCTCCACCTCGAGATGGTCAATTTGGTCATCGTTTTCGATGGTTTGCTGGGCCAGAGCCACGTCACGCCGCTCGAACGCGTCCAAAGCGGCGCCTATGAGCTGCTCCACGGTTGCGCCCATAAGTAGTACTCGCTCTCGGAGCGTTTCAAGTTCACTTTCGTACTCGCGGTCCGTATGCTTTTGCAAGACTGCCTCCCGACATCAGCCGAAACGTCCGGTGATATAGTCTTCCGTTCGTGATTCCTTGGGCTGTGTGAAGATGACATCCGTGCGATCAAATTCAACAAGCTCGCCCATGTAGAAAAACGCCGTGTAATCGGCAACTCGACCCGCCTGCTGCATATTGTGCGTCACGATAACGATCGTGTACGACTCTTTCAGCTCGTGGATAAGTTCCTCGACGCGAGCCGTGGCAATTGGATCGAGAGCCGAGCACGGTTCGTCCATGAGAAGCACTTCGGGTTCCAAGGCTAAGGCACGGGCGATGCAAAGACGCTGCTGTTGGCCCCCAGACAGACTGGAGCCTGAGCGGCCAAGATTGTCTTTCACCTCGTCCCACAGGGCAACTTGCCGCAAACGACGTTCGACTACGCCGTCAGTATCCGTCGCCCTTAGGCCATTGAGCGTAATGCCCGCCAGCACGTTTTCTCGAATGCTCATGGTTGGAAAAGGATTGGGCTTTTGAAACACCATACCGACGCGGCGACGGACGAGCACCGGATCGATCCAGGACCCATGGATGTCCTGGTCGTCGAGCAGTATCCGACCTTCCACGCGAGCCCCAGGCGTAATCTCATGCATGCGGTTAAGGCAGCGAAGGTACGTAGATTTCCCGCAGCCCGAGGGCCCGATGATCGCCGTCACGGCGCCTTTCACAACTGCCAAGTTGACGCCGTGTAGGACTCGAGTTTTACCAAAATAGACGCGCAGATCCTCTGTACTTATTTTGGCTTCTTTCCCCTCGGGTACCGGAACGGAAGCGCGCGCCCCATTGTGCAGGGTTAGATCCCTGGACGACGCGTCGAGTTCTTCAAGGCCGCGAGTGGGCCGGGTGGGTTGTCCATTTGTAGCAGTCGCGGGACCCGTCTTCATGATGCCCTCACACGTTGATGCAACGCCCATCGAGCCGAGACGTTGAGCAGGAGAACCAGCACCACCAGTACGAGTGCTGCAGTCCACGCTTGCCGATGCCATTCGTCGTACGGCGATACTGCGTATGTGTAGATTTGAACGGGGAGCGAAGCTGTGGGCTGATTGATGCTGGCGGACCAAAAACGATTTCCAAAGGCCGTGAACAACAGGGGCGCCGTTTCGCCCGCTACACGTGCCACAGCCAACATGACCCCCGTGGCTATCCCCGGAGCTGCAGTTCTAAGCACAACCTTGAGGGTGGCGCGCCAGCGAGGCACGCCAAGGCCCAGAGCGGCCTCCCGCAGGGAATCGGGGACGAGCCGCAGAAGTTCTTCGGACGTGCGAGTGACCGTTGGTAGCATGAGAACAGCCAGCGCAACCGCACCGGCCCAGGCCGAAAACTGCCGCGTTCGTAATACGATGATTCCATACACAAAAAGCCCCACAGTGATCGATGGGACTCCTGACATGACGTCCGCTGCAAACCTTACGCTTTTGCCCAACCGGTTGTTGCCAAACTCCGACAAATAGACTCCGGCGAGAATGCCAATTGGAACTCCAATGGCGGAAGCGAGCGCCACAATCTCAAGCGTGCCGACGATGGCATTGGCCATCCCCCCACCGGTTTCTCCTACTGGCTTGGGTAGCTGAGTGAAAAAGTCCAAGTTCAGACCAGACAGGCCTTGAACGGTTACATAGGTCAGCACGAGGACCAGCGGAACGATAGCGATCACCACGGCGGCAATACAAGCACCTCGAATCGAGAGATCTATGAGTCTGCGGTACCGATAGTTATTCATGACAATTCAGACCGGGGAGCGGGCGACACGCCACACCAAAAGTCGAGCTACTATGTTTAGCGCAACGGTTACGGCGAATAGTAGAAGGCCAATTTCTGCCAATGCAGCCAAGTAGAGATCACCGGTCGCTTCGGTGAATTCATTGGCTATTACGCTGGCCATTGTGTAGCTTGGCGAGAACAGTGACGCGCTGATCTCCGAGCGGTTGCCAATGACCATCGTAATGGCCATAGTCTCGCCCAATGCGCGTCCGAGTCCGAGTATTACGGCTCCCACGAGCCCAGAGCGAGCAAACGGCAATACTGCCATGCGCACGACTTCGGCGCGAGTAGCACCCAGCGCAAACGAGCCCTCCCGAAGGACATTCGGAACCGCCTTCATCACCTCTCGACTTACCGAAGTAATCGTAGGTGTAATCATAATGGCTAGAATAATGCCGCCGGCAAGCATCCCAAATCCCTGACGCGCACCCTGGAATAGCGGTAAGGAGCCGAACATCTTGCCGAGTAGCGGTTCGACGACATTTCGTAACAAGGGACACAAGACGAATATGCCCCAAAGTCCGTAAACGACGCTGGGCACTGCCGCTAAAAGCTCAATCAAGAAGGCGATGGGCGTCTTGAGCCAGCCCGGCGCAAATTCGGAAAGCCAAATCGAGGCGCCCAGCGAAATGGGCACGGCCAGCACCAGCGCCAAGAGCGATGAGACGACGGTACCGTAAATAAAGGGCAGCGCGCCAAATTGATCACGAACCGGGTCCCAATTGGTGCTGCGGATGAATTGCCATCCAAAATGAGCGAGACTGAGGCGCGAGGTGCGCGCCATCTCGAAAGCCATGTCGGCGAGAAGCGCAATGATAAGCACTGCAAAGGCCGCTGTGAGCCCTTTGAACAGAGCATCGCCGCCATGCCGTCCGGATCGACGAAGCGGACCCAAACGCGAATGAAGCGTGTCCAACGTGAAAACTCTCGCATTACTCAAGCTGCACCCGCTTCGTCTGGGCAAGTCTCCGCTGCATAGTACTAGAGTCCAGCCAATGCGGCCTTGTCGCCCACCTTCAGCTCCTTGAGTCGCACCTCGACCTTGGCCACCACCGGTGCCGGCAAAGGCGCGTAATTCAGTGCTTCACATTCCTTCTGCCCGTCGTGCACTGCCCACCAGAGAAACTCCGCGAGGGCTGGACCCTTCTTTTGATCATGAAGGTCAGCGTAAACGAGCAAGTAAGTGAACGATGAGATTGGGTAGGCTTTTTCACCTTCGGCGTCGGTGATGGAAGCTGCGAGGCTTTCAGGCAATTCAACACCGGCCGCCGCTGCGCTCACGGCTGCAATGCTGGGTTCGATGAACTGACCTGACTTATTCTTCAGCTGTGCAACGGGCAATTTATTCTGTGCCGCATAGGCCAATTCCACGTATCCAATCGTGCTTGGCGTGGTTTTCACTTGGCCCGTCACACCTTCATTACCCTTGGCGCCAAGACCCGTCGGCCATTTTACACTCTTGCCTTGCCCGACCTTCTCCTTGAATTCCGCTGAAACCTTTACCAAGTAATCAGTAAATACGGCCGTCGTACCGCTGCCGTCGGAACGGTAGACTACCGAGATGTCGCTCGCTGGCAGTTTAGCTCCAGCGTTCTCTTTTTGGATTCGCTTGTCATTCCATTTTGCGATTTTTCCGAGGTAAATATCGGCCAATACGTCCGGCGCAATCTTCAGTGGGGAAGTTAGGCCCACTAAGTTGTATGTGACTGCCACAGCACCAAGGGTCGTTGGAATGTGGTGCAACTTTGCGGGCGCCTTCTGGATCTCGTCCGCGGTCATCGGCGAATCGGAAGCTCCAAAGTCTACCGTCCGTGCCATAATCTGCCGAATTCCACCGCCAGAGCCGATCGATTGATAGTTGATCTGCACGGTCGGATGCAGAGCGTGATATTGCGACATCCACTTCGAGTAAAGTGGATAGGGGAACGTCGCACCCGCACCGGTCAGCGCAATGTTCTCCGGCGCTGGGGGAGTGATGGAAGCCGCTCCAGGCTCGGGAGCTGGTTGCGCTTTCTTATCGCATCCCCAAGCTACCAAGAGCGCGGCCACGGAGAGTAAAAATGGCAGGAGTCTTTTTTTCATGATGCAGGCAGGATTCGTAGCAATCAAGCCCTAGGGGTGAGGGACGACCCCGAAACACCTTTGTGACGTTCGAGTGACAGGGCTGCGCGTTTCGTGACTCGCCTTGGGGGCGACGATGCAAGTGGGGGTTTCCCTAGGAAGCCCCACGCAATCTGCTTTCTGGCCGAAGTCGCAGGGAAATTCCCCCATTTTGACGTTGCTTCGAGGCCATATCGTGGAAAGAATTGGGTCAGGTGAAAAAGTCGAGCAAGTCCAGCGCAGCCGAGCAAAGCCATTGCCCCGACACGACCGGGTTGGACAGTGCTTGGGAATCTCTGAGCGTCGAGATGACGTCAGCCTCGTATCGCGATCGATTGCCCACTCCGCACGACGACGACCCCATCCGCCATTACATTGAGTTTTCGGAGCGCTCGGAGAGACCTCGTGACAAGATGCCGACTCTGCGCGAACTCGATCCGCTCCGTTACGATTTGGTGCCGTAGCCGGACGCGCGCATCGAGGCGCTCGGGCTTGACTTGTGGCCAACGTCGTCAGGTATCGCATGCGGCAGCGAGAAGTAAAACCGAGAGCCTACCCCGGGCGTACTTTCGACGCGAATTTGACTGCCCATCGCTTCAACGAAATGTTTGACGATGGATAGACCGAGTCCGGTGCCGCCTAGCTCCCTCGAGCGGCCGGTGTCTACCCGATAGAATCGCTCGAACANNGCCGGTTCCGCAATATTTGACCGCGTTATCGATTAGGTTGGTCACGACGTTCTCGAGCGCGCGTCGGTCAGCCACCACTTGGTTCGCTGCACCCTCGGATGTGACCTGGAGATCGAGGCCCTTTCGCTCGGCACGCTCGCGGAAAAGCGGGACGACTTGGCCGAAGAGGCTCGCAATGTCGATAGGTTCTAAAACCAGACGCAGCGAGCGCGATTCAATGCGAGATAGCTCCAAAATGTCGTCTACAAGGCTGCCCAACCGCTCGGCATTACGCACGATTATATCGATGAATCGCGGCAATGCCTGCGGGTCGTTGATGGCAATATCGCGAATCGTCTCGCCCGCCGAGCGAATCGCCGTCACCGGCGTCCGCAGTTCATGCGAGACGTTGGCAATGAACTCACGACGAAGGTTTTCAAGACGCCGCATCTCCGTCACATCGAAAAATACTGCAAATAGTCCGCCTTCGTCGGCGCCCAGCGGCGCTGCTCGCACTAGAAGTCGGCGCGGCATCAGCCCGGCAACCTCTATTTCACGGGAGGTTGCCCGGTTTTCCGAGACCACCTCGTCAAGGAGCAATTTCAGCTCGGAATGCCGAATCGCCTCGAGCGGCGTCTTGCCAAGCGCATTCTGCAACAGGAGCATTTCTCTCAGNNGCCAATTGGTCCAAGGCTCGGCCCAACTCACCGAATTCATCGGTGCCTGATATAAGTATCCGCGTATTGAGGTCCCCGGCGGCCATTTTTCGGGCGGACTGCGTGAGCGACCGCGCTGCACGGGACGCAATCTCGGCCGTGACCAAAGAAACCAAGAGACTTATCCCTAATGCCAAAAAAGCCCCGACGCCGAGACTCCGCTGCAACGCAGATAGTGCCGCATCGACTCGCGATAGCTCGACCGACGCGCGCATCACGCCGTATTTTTCGCCCTGTCTTGGGAATGTAATCGCAAAATAAAGTAGATCGTGCGAAACAGTCGAGCTGTGGCGGCGCGATACGCCAACATCAGACGTGAACGCTTCACGTACCTCGGGCCTGAGTGCATGGTTCTCCAACATCGCTAAGCGCAGGTTGCTCACATCGGAGTCACCGAGAACGAGTCCGTCACGCCTTATGATCGTGACTCTACAGTGCCCCTGCTGACCCATTTCCACAGCCAGCGGCTGCCACACCTGGCGTAACGCATCTGGTGCAAGGTCATCCGTGTAGGAGGATTTCAGCAGTAATTCCGAGGCGCGACCCGCCATGAGGGTCGCGCGAGTCTTCAAGTCCGATTCCACCTCCGAAACTACGCGCAGCTCGAGCTCTCGCCGCGCATAGAAGAAGGCAAAGCTCGTCGCGAGCATAACTAGTCCCGCGGAAAGCAGGAACAGTTTGCCTCGAACTCCAAACCTCAAGCCATTGCCTCGTTGGGTGACGCAACGAACCGATACCCGACTCCACGCACGGTTTCAACATAGTCCCTTGCGCCTTCGAGCTTCTCGCGCAACCTTTTCACATGCGTGTCAACGGTGCGAGTCGTGATATCGGCCTGAATGCCCCACACTTCGTCGAGTAGAGCCGAGCGGGTCTGGACCCGATTCTTTCTTTCGTAAAGTGTCACGAGCAGGCGGAACTCCAAAGCTGTCAACTCGATTTCCTGCGTATCAACCCAGACTCGGTGGGCACCGCGATCGATGCGCAGCAGTCCGAATTCGACCATGTCGGCCGTGTCAGGTTCCGAATCGCGCTTGTTCCTCCGCAGAATCGCCTGAATGCGTAGCAACAATTCCCTTACGCTGAAGGGCTTAACCACATAGTCGTCGGCACCTAGTTCAAAACCGACTACGCGATCGATTTCCTCGCCGCGAGCAGTAACCATAATAACGGGGATGGTACGCGTATCAGCGCGTTCCTTGAGAAACCGACATACGTCTGTCCCTGACACGTCCGGCAACATGAGATCGAGTAAGATGAGTTGGGGCAGCTCCTTACGTGCGAGTTCCAGCCCTTGATAGCCTTGCGATACACTGGTTACTGAATGTCCCGCTTGTGTAAGATTGTAATCCAGCACCTGCAGTAGGTCCGGTTCGTCTTCGATGACTAGTATGCTTGCCATAAATATCTGTGATGAACGGGAGGTACACTGACATCGTGACGAATTGATGACACAAACGCGACGGTCGAGTGGCGAGCCGCAACTGTGCCGCCCCAGCCCAGATCTATTATACCGACCGAACGCCCGTATTCAACGCCTATCTCACACGCAGGGTGGGCGTCTTACCCGCAAGAATTTTCATACACGAATTTGATCCACTGGGAAAAGAACTCATTGCGGTGTGAGCGCCAGGTATTGAGCGGCATCTCTAAGTTGAGGTTTACGGGAGGGTCGACATCCTCACGACCCAATTGACGGTCTCTAGCGTATTCGAAAACCAGGCGCTCCGGTTCGTATTCAGGGTGGCCGAGGTGCATTATGAAACGCCGGTCGCTACTTTCGAAAATCGTGTAGCCCGTTTCGGGGGCATACGCGAGCAGGCGAACCTTGCCTGCGACTTGCTGTTGTTCGAGCTCCGTGTCTTCAATGCCGGATAGGCGGCTTTGGGGACACCAGAAGCTGTCGTCCGTGTCCCCGGTGATTGGGTGATGGCGCTCGATATTGCGCGTACTGAAAACACCGAACAGCTTGCGCTTCAGGATAGTCTTTTCGACCCCAATTAATTTGGCTAACGCAAGGCCTCCCCAGCAGAGCCCAAGGGTAGATACGCAATGCTGCCTTGCCTGCGTAAGTATGGGGGCTAATTCCTCCCAATAGTGAACCTCCTCGAATGCCAATTCTTCTACGGGTGCACCGGTGAGAAGTAGTCCGTCGAGCGGCTGACTCTGCATCGCCTCTTCGAAGGTTACGTAGGCACTTCGAATGTGCTCCCAATTGCTAGTCTTGTAAGCATGAGACTTGAGCCGAATCCAGATGGGTTCGATCTGTAAGATTGATCGACCGAGCGGTTGTAAAATAGTGTACTCGTAGGTTTCCGCCATGGGCATCACGTTTAGAATGCCGATACGCAGCGGCCGAATGTCTTGATGCACCGCTTGTTCCGCAGATATGCACACGACTCGACTTTCCTCGAGCGCACGCCTAATATGGTAAAATTTCGGCAAAATGATCGTCACGGATAACTCCTCGATTTACCGATGCAGAGTGTAGTCAGCTCGGCCCTGGGGCGCCACGGTGCGGACCTTTCTGCCGGACCGGCATCGCCGATATGAGTCCAAGTGGGAACAAGACCCAAAGCGCAAGCGGCGAGACGAATATCGTCAAATCGTCCTTTCGTGAGGTTCTGTGAAGATTTGTCCGCGCCTAGGCGCCGAAGCGGCTAGCTGTTTGTGCAATTTTGCTGAGTATTATTAGGTACTTATGAAACTTTCAGGATTACGCGAAAGTCGAGTTCTCGTTCTGGCCAGGCCAGCGGAGTTAAGCAAGACTACCGCGCCGCACCGAGGAGGATATTGTGAAGAGAGTCTTTTGGTTGTTGCTACTTTCGTTGACAGGAATTGCTTGTGGACATTCCGAAGATGAATGGAAGGCACAACTCGCACGCTACGATCAACTCAATCACACTTATGGCACGGAGAAGGCGGAGCGGGCCCGCGTTCAAGCCGAACTCGACGCGGAGAAGAAGCGAGCTTCCGACCTGCAAAAGCAGCTGCAACAGATGGGGATAAACCTTGACACAATCAATGCGCAATTGCAGCAAACAGACACGGAAAAAGCCCAACTGGCGGCCAATCTCGACCAGCTCAAACGCGCGCTCGATGAGTACAAGCAGCGCGCTGATCAGCTCGAGCGCATCAAGCAGCGCTTTGAATTGTTAAGAGACAAGCTCAACAAGCTGACGCAGCTCGGCTTGAAGGTCGAAGTGCGAAACAATCGGATGGTCATTCGACTTCCAGGTGACGTGCTGTTCCCTTCGGGCTCGGACAAACTCAAGGACCAAGGCATCAACGTGCTCGGGCAAGTCGCAGACGTAATTCGCAACGACGCAACGTTGGCCAAACGGTATTTTCAGGTGGCGGGGCACACGGATAACAAGCCCCTGCAGGGGGGCCAATTCAAAGACAACTGGGGGCTCAGTTTGATGCGCGCCCGGCAGGTTCTGATTTGGTTGATCTCGCCGAAGGACGCTGAAGGCGGTGGCGGTGGCCTAGACCCCAAGCGGCTGCACGCGGCGGGATATGGCGATACTGATCCTGTGGCCGCAAATACAGACGACAATACTCGCGCCTCCAACCGTCGCGTCGAGCTGGTGCTGTTGCCGGACGTCGAGGAAATGCTCGATCTTCGACAAATGCTATAGGGGCTAGAACAGTCGGCCAATTTTATTGGGGCGCGTGGACTGCGGCTTGCTTCCCATTCACGCATCGGCCTATTGGTCGCTATTTGTATTTCTTCGGGCGAAACCGCAACACTTTGCGGCGCGTAGCATTGAGTTGAGTCGGTCGTGGCACTTAACCCCCGGGCGGTTTTAGACTGCCGCCCGCGGCAGGGCTGTGGCTGATTCGACGCTCGAAGAACTGATGCAGACGTACGTCGAGGGCAACGCTTTGGCTTTCGAGGAGATCTATCGTCGCGTATCGCGATTGCTTTTCGCGTACCTGCTCAGGCTCACTCGAGATCGTCCGCGCGCGGAGGATTTGTTGCAGGTCACATTCGTCAAGGTTCATCGGGCAAGAAGCAGCTACCTCGTGGGGGCGCCGCTAATGCCATGGCTGTTGGCCATAGCGCGACGAACCTTCTTGGACGAACGGCGCATGAAGAAGAGCCGTTACGAGGATCTGAGCAGCGACGGCAAATTGCCCGAGCGGCCCGCCGCGCCGGAGGGGATGAATGATGACATCAGTGACGCGCTCGCAATTGCTCTGGATGACTTGCCGGAAAACTATCGCGAAGCAATTCAATTGACCAAAATCACTGGACTGTCGCTGAGCGAGGCCGCTGATGTATTGGATACCACTCCGACCGCCGTGAAATTACGCGTTCATCGCGGTTACAATTTGATGCGGGACAAAATCGAAGTCCTCAGGCGGGCAAGAACGTGACCGATTCACCGGAACCCTTGCACGAATCGGCATGGCCCGAACCGGCAGCGCCGTCCGCCGCCGTAAGCGCCGCGATTCATCAGATTTGCGCCGGTAATTTGCGCCCAATCAAATCGCGCAGCATCGTCGATCGAATCGTAAGAAGTATTCTGCTGTCAGGCGGGCTGTTTGCTGTGTTATTGGCACTCGGTTGGAGATTGCATCCCCCGCAGCGCGCTGTCGCCGTGGCGCTTGCGGGGGCTTTGGTCTGGGGCATCGCACAAGCATCCGTAATTATCGTCGGGCTTGGACGCGTGCCAGGCAAGCGCTCACACCGCTTCATCCGATGGACCGTCGTGTTCGCAGTACCGCTGGCGTTTTTCATACACCTCACGCTAGCGTCCGAAGTAACCCTTTCGATACAGGATTTCGTAACGGCGCCCCGTTCGCTGCGGCACACGCTAGTTTGCGGCGTTCATGCGCTCGTGTTCGGGCTGATGGCAATTGCGACTTTGTTCGTTCTATGGCGCAAGACTGACCCATTCAGTCCCCGCCTTTCAGGTGCCGTGGCAGGTCTTGCTGGCGGTTTGGTGGGCGCCGTGGCTTTGGATATGACGTGCCCCCACTTGGAAGCGTGGCACCTCTGGATTGGACATGGGCTGACGTTGGTCGCGCTGGTCCTGGCTGGATGGTACGCGGGGCGCCGTTGGCTGGCTCCGTGAGTGCGGGCTTCCGCAAGATTTCACTCGGTAAGGTCGTACTCGGAGTGACGCTCCTGGTCGTGATCTTCCGGATGGTTCGTCCGGAGTCGGGTCCAAGCGTTGGAAGCCAGGCAAGAACCTTCGATTTGCCCTGGGTAAGCGGCGCAGAAGGTCGACTCGAGTCCCGAGACCTAAAGGGATCTGTAACGGTCATCGAGGCGTTCGCTGGCTGGTGCGGAACTTGTAAACGCAACACGCCCGAACTTAATGGGGTCGCCAGCGCAAAGCGAACGCAACCGGTTCGCGTTATCGGAATAAGCTTCGATTCGAGTGCAGACGAGGCTCGCATGACCGCGGGGGCATGGAAGCTCTCATTCCCAGTGGCCCTGGCCGATGGGAAATTCAGAAGTGAATATCAGATCAGCATTCTTCCAACGACAGTCGTTGTCGATGCTAGCGGCGTAATTCGACAGTCAACATCGGGAGCCGTCGATGTTTCGACACTCGAAAACTGGCTTAGGGATTTGGGGGCGGCGCGGTATTGACCTCTGGAACGGCTGCTGCCGTATCGGGTCGCCGAGCACCACCATCGCGAGACTCAGCAACTTTCCAGATTTTGCCACTCGGCACTAGGGAGAGCGTCACGGTCTGCGGATTTTCGTTATTGATGAGCGTCGTTACTTCGGCGCTAGCATGTGACGGCGTCACTTCCATGAGGGTTGACGTGCCAGTCACTTTGTCTTTGAGAGCGAGCTTGTCTTTTTCGCAAGTGTCCACGTTGTTTTCGCAGAATTTGAGTAAATCGTGGATTTGGTCGGCCATTTTCCCGAATACGAGCTCACCGGCAAGCAGATAATCCTTGCCGACGAATCGTAGCTGGAATTCTAGCGCGGCGTTCTTGGGATCCACTGCCAGCTGGTCGACGCTTACGTATCGCGGGTCGCGTATTTGATCCGGATGAGCATTGCACGCAATCCTTGCAGCGAACCACATAATGATCATTAGCAATGATACGCTGCCAAGCATTCCAATAGTCTGAAACTTGGGAACATTGAGCTCTTCCTCGGTTGTAGGTACATTGAGCCTCTTTCGCGAAACCTTGGGTCGCACCGGGCGACGTCTGGCTTGCTGACGGCGCACGGGCCGCTCTTCCTCGTCATCAAAATCATCGTCGTCTTCGTCGTCGTCTTCGTCGTCGTCATAGTCATCGCGACTTCGCGCGGATGCCAGTCGCCGCTGCTGAGACTTCGCAGAAGGACGATCAGAGCGAGTCGCCTTGGCCGCTGATTTGTCATCGGCCCGCTCTGGCTCATCGACTGTATCAGACGGTTCCGCGCTCGCTGTTTTGGAACCAGCACCGTCTTCATGGGTGCCGTCCTCTAATGTTTTTGCATCGGGGGCAGCAGCATCATTCGGATCTTTTGGGCGGGAGTCGCGATCAGGATCGTAAGCCATAACGGCAGGGAGCATCCTCGGGAAGAGCCTTCAGTGCAATGGGATCAATAACTATACATATGTTTAGTTCAAAGTGATTGCTCTCATCTGTTGGCTCCGGAGAATGGGATTATCGGGCCTGCGGGCCGTCACTTGCCGGCCTTTTCGTGCACGAATTTGAGTCACCGTTTGCCACAGCTTGAAGCTTCGGGGAGTGCCTGGCCTCACGAACCTGGCGCCCGAATGTGCCCCATTCGCGTCGTCCGCGGAGCTTGAAGCCGCACAAAGGCTCCGCAAAAAAGTCACTCTTACTCGTGTCGCCCCCCGCGATCCACCGGCGACATTCGGAGCAAGTGCTACGTGCATCGCGAAAAACATGCCGATTGGGTCTCGATGAATCAGCGCCTGTGTTGGTTCCTGCTTCGGCAGATGAATCAGAGAGCCACCGTGCGAATGCTGACGCTCTACAGCTATTCCATTGCACTGCCAGGTTGTGTTCTTTTGGCAGTCAGAAGTCATTGGGGACCGCTATCGAGTGGTGGGCCCTCGTGGCTGGCATCGAGTGCGATACTAGCCCGCCTAACACACTGGTTGCAGGGCGCCGTATTCGTCGTAGTTTTGATTGGGGGTTCTATACTTGTAACGGGACCCGTTCCCCAAAGGTCGAGTGAAGTACTCGACGACTTTGCGGGACGCTACCTTGGACGTAATATTGGTTTGATCATTCGCCCCTGGCACGGAGCGTTACTGCTGGCGAGGTTGGCCGTCATTGTGCCATTCTGGGTGGGCGCAGGGCTCGTTATTGGAGAGGCCAATTTCCATCTGGGCACGCATTTGCTCAACATTATGAGCCATTTCATTACTGGCACTTTATTACTGGCGTGCCCGTGTGGCGCCCTTGCGATCTGGCTCAATCAAAGAGAACTGCGCTGGCCTTTAGGCACTTGGTTGGCAATTTGGATCGTTCCAGAAATATTTCGACTCACTCTGCCCGAATCGCCGACGCTCAGGACTGTTTTTGGCTGGTTTCTTTCCACAACCGTCGGCAGCTGGGGGCAAAGTTGACGAGTATCCAGCTGCTCGGACTGAAAGGGCACTACTTCGGACCGTGTAGTGCCAATCTCACCTCTGGACTGTGGGTGGTCCTTGTCGATAGCGACCGTGTGGCAGCCGAGTTTACCCGGCTGTTGGTCGGACAAGACAGACCGGTTCGCGGCAGGTTGCTAATCGACGGTCTTTCGCCCCGAAACGCGCCAGCAATTCGCGTCAACATCGCAAGCCTGCTCGCTCGCGAAGACTTTTCCTTTTCGGAAACCGTTCAAGGAGCCGTCGATTCGGTGGCTGCATTGCGCCGCATTTCCCCGAGCGTAGGCTCGGTGCTTTCACTGCTGGGTCTCGAGGGGCTGGCAACTCGCGCCACTCGCACGCTGAGTTCCAACGAGTCTCGACAAGTGGCTACGGCGCTGGCGCTGGCGCAAATAGATGCTCACGCCGCTATTTTCTGTGAACCGCTACTAGCGCTGAATCAGCAGCAAACCGTGGCCTTTCAGCAGCAGCTTTCCATCCTTGCATCGCGGGCCTGCGTCCTCTGCCTAACTTCAAGTCTACACGACGCAAGAATGTTGGGTGGACCGCATGCGCAATTGAGTGCACGCGGCTGGACAGCATTGGAAAGCGATTCATTGAAGTCCACTCGGTTGCGGGTTCACATCGAAGGGCCTAGCCTTCGTCAACTTGCCTCCGAATTGGCACTGCACGCGCCCCTTGCACGGCTGACCCTGCAAACAGGAAATCAATCCCAGGACAAGCTGGAGCTCATTGGCTCTCCTGCGGACGTGTCGACTAGCCAAATAGTACGCATGGCGCGACGGGGCTTGACCTCGATTAGTCGCATGTTCGTTCGTGGGATCGGCAACCTTGGGCCTGAAGCAGTAGCGCCCGGGGGAAGTCCGACGCTGGTAAAGGCAGAGCCGACCACCACGAATCGGGGAATGAACTTCTACGATTTGAGGTTATGCGCCGTTGCCCAATTGCACTTAGTCGCTAGGGCTCGAAGCACGCTCGCGGGATGGGCAACATTACTGCTGCTGCCCAGCATCGCGACCGTCTACGCCACCTTGCTGCGCTCGCGCGAGGGCAGCTGGGCCAGCTATGATGCACTGATATTTCTAGGCACCGTTCTAGCGCCGCTTTGGTCGCTCATTCTATGTCGACTAATGTATGCGGATCACATACTCGGAAGCGGGGTCGAAACACTGGCACGATATGGCGCTGGGCGACGCGGGCTCGCCGTTAATCGCCTTTTGGCCGTTTCACTAGTAAATGCGGCGCTGGCCGCGCTGTCTGCCGGTCTGGTGTGCGCCACTGGGGGGTGGGTGGCGCTGGCCCACGGAGAACTGATCTCGGCGATGTGGATCACAGGACTGGGTGGAGCGGTGTACGGGGCGATTGTCGTCGGTCTCACGGATGCAAGTCGGTCCCATTGGGTTCGGTGGGCCTTCATATTATTGGATTTTCTGATGGGCGGCACGTCTAGAGCCATCTCCTTTCCGTTCCCGCGTGCACACCTGCACAACCTTTTAGGCTCAGCGACTGCAATTGAGTTTCCTCAGCGTGGATCGTGCACAATTCTAGGAATTCTGTTGTTTTTGGCCATAGGGCTGACGGCAGCGCGCACCGAGCCCTAAACGGCGCACAAACTGGCCTGGTAATGGACACTGCGCTAGCGTCTCGATCGTGCGGGGAGTTTGCATAAACCTTTCGGATACGAACACACTACGTGAGTTGCTCGATTCTGGAGCGCAGGATCGAGACCTGGGCCCCTGTCGTACGGCGGACGTGAATGATGGCGAGTGGCTTACCGTTGACGTGAGCGTCGCGGGTAACACCGTAACGCTTCCCGCGCGCGCTTGCGAAATGGGTGACGGGGTTCGACTGACCTTGTCAGATAGGGATTGGGAGCGACTGGCCCAGTTTGCGCATCGTTGCACTTGCCCAAGCGCGTCCAAGGAACGACCCAGTGGTGTGCCGCATCCGCCGAGAGGGAAGATTCTCGTTGTTTCAGCTGAATCGGCAGTCCGCGAAGTCGTCGCGGCAACGCTCGGGTGCGCGGGGTTTGCTGCAGCTGTTACCTCCTCCGCGGAAGAGGCCGTCTGCACGTTGCAGCGGCAAGTGTTCGACCTACTAATACTTGACACGCAATTACCTGACTCGCCCTCGGCGGCGCTCATGCAACGCTTGAATGAGCTACCTGAAACCCGACGCCCGGGGACACTGATGCTCGCGTCAGGACCTTCAATGGCTGACAAGGCAGAGGTGCAGCAGGCTGGAGCGG
Source organism: Myxococcales bacterium (assembly GCA_003154095.1). Classification (GTDB taxonomy): domain Bacteria; phylum Myxococcota_A; class Polyangia; order Polyangiales; family Polyangiaceae; genus FEN-1139. The sequence continues at coordinate 23,423 of PMCK01000318.1, forward strand.
ATGATTTTCTCGTGGCACCTTTCCGCCGACAAGAATTGGTCGCACGCGTATTGAGCCTCCTTCATTCAATTGCCAGAGGCCGACAACTAAGCGGCGCCGCGTAATCGCGCATGAAGAGCTGTCGGGGCCGGGGCCCCGACAACAAACACAATCAAACAACGGAACGGACGTGCGGATCGGAAGTGAAATTCCAACGCTGGGGCCGTCGACGTTTCAGGTTGGAAAAGTGACCTCGGCGGCTCCCGTCGGAAGGGGCGCCAAACAAAAAAACCGCCGGGCCCCAGACAACAAACACAAT
>PMCK01000318.1:23834-23965 GCA_003154095.1 Myxococcales bacterium
ACCAGTATGAATTCACTGGGTTGCATGCGGACAGGCAATCTTGAAATGAAATATACGCCTGGATCCAGCGGAAATTCGTAACGCATCAATGCGCGACAACCAAAGTAACCGAGGGCAATTCCAAAGCTGGT
>PMCK01000318.1:23984-26153 GCA_003154095.1 Myxococcales bacterium
ATGAGGATCTTCTGAATCGTAAGAGCGGTAAAAAGACCATGATTGAGTTCTTCCCAGTCCATAGTCCGATAAATTCCATTGTCTAACTTTTCGTCAATTTCATGGGCAACGCTCTTGGCCTTGTCGATATCTGCTATCCGCATCTCTACGCCGGTCACGGAATCACCAGCACCTAGGAAGCCCTGTGATTCGTACAAATCCGTATACACGATCTTGGAATCGTATTGATCGAACCCAGCGTCAAAAACTGCAACTACCTGGAACTGTTTGGCAACGGGCGCGCGAATGACACCACCCGATACGGAATATCCAATTGTGGGCGAAGCGACTTGAATGCAATCACCCAAATCGGCATGTAGATTTTCCCTTAGGGTCTTGCCTATGACGATTCCCGGCAAAGCCAGTTGGCCAGGGTGAATCTTGCAGGGATCCTCGACAAATTCGGGAGGCAGTATGTCGTCATCCGGAAGCTGACTTTGATAGCCGCCAGCGGGTTCCACGTTGCCCGCGTGTGCAACGGCGCCGCCCGGCTGTACGGGTAACGGCTGTTTCTTCTCGCTTGTGTCGCCTGCTGAATTTTTCCCGTTTTCCGCAGCGTTTTCAAGTTTCTTCTGTGTATCTTCAATGGCAGCCAGCAGGCCCTTGCGGGATCGCTTGCTCGCATTCCCTGTGTCTGTGTCTGACGCCTGTGCGCTTCGTCCGCGATCGCCCTCGTTCGCGCTGGGCATCTCATTGGGTCTATCACCCACTATTAGAGACGCCGTCCCGGGATCGAGGTCAGCAGCCTCTCCCATAAAGTCGAGTGGGTCGTGCTGTCGCTTGGGTGGAGCCGCGCCCTGTTTTCGAAGTCCCGCTAGACTACCACGGACAATGTGTTTCGGCAGATCGAGCACACTGGGCATTCGATCGGGGTCGACGCCCTTTAGCAACACCCCAGTCGCCGTGTGCTCACCGTGTGTCAACATCATCGGACTGATAACGAATGGCGCAACGCCGGTAACGCCCTTTACGTGCTCGACCTTTTCTATGACCTCCCGATATTCACGAAAGTCGGTCGAATGCTTGAGCACGAGTACGTGGGCGTTGACTCCCAAGACCTTGTCCTGAAACTCTTTCAGGAAGCCCCCGGTGACACTCACGACAATCGTGAGCGCGGCTACGCCAAGCACCACACCCAGAATTGCGAACATCGTACCGACCGAGACGAACGCTCGCTTTTTGGACCGGACATAGCGAACAGCGAGCTCAAGCGAAAATGCCATTTCGGCCTGTTTAGCAGACTATGAGAACTCAGAGGCTAGCCGCAGAACGAACAGCCGGCATTCAGATGAAATTCAGCGCCACTGCATTTGGATCTTATTGTCGATCGCCCCGCAGCTCGAGTCCGGAGATGCGCAAACCTTTCACAGTTTGAGCAGTCAGCCAGGGAACACATCCCAATGAATTGGCCGAAAAGTGCGTTACTGACGGCTGGCTCAATTATTGCTTGTGGTCACCCGCACTTCCAATTTTTGATGTTATTGGCTCAAATCGAAGCCGAGCGGTGACTCTCAATACACGATTCGAACTACTATAGAATCGAAAGACTTGGAACCGTGGCTACACGGGACCTGCCCATGACGAAACTGGAAGACCATATCAGCGAACCGAACCGGGTCGCCTCGGGGGTCCAGCCAACCGGGACACCGGAAGCTGAAGGGTCCGCTAAAAATCTGGCTATTACCGAGGCCTCTCCCTTGCGGATGGTCGCAGTGAAGCCGGCGATGCCATCGATTTCTGACGGATTCGAGGGTCCTTCCGCGCCGTTACCTACGCTCAACAAACGCAATGATCCGTATCTGGGTTTCGTGATCGACGAACGCTATCGGGTGGAAGCCGTGATCGGCGAAGGCGGAATGGGCGTTGTGTATCTTTGCAAGCACAATGTCATTGGCAAACGTGTAGCGATGAAGGTTTTGCGTGCCGATCTAGCTCGCGACCAGGAGGTGACTACGCGCTTCCTCAATGAGGCCCGCGCAGCATCGGCAATCGGCAATCCCCATATCATCGATATCAGCGATTTTGGGCAGCTTCCCGACGGCTCCACCTATTTCGTCATGGAGCATTTGGACGGGGACTCACTTACGCACGTAATTGAAACAAATCAGCCTATCCCGATCTCACGAATTC
>PMCK01000001.1 GCA_003154095.1 Myxococcales bacterium
CCGAGTCGTTGCCGCCTTGACCAAATGCGTGGTTGACCCGTTACATTTGTGAGGAGATGAAACTCAAGAAGGGTCGTTACTCTGCCAACCTCGGCCGCAATCCTGCACCCAAGTTCACGGTCGCTAATTCAGCCGCTGAATAGGAGCAGCTTTGGAAATGCCGACGCAGCAGTGGACTATGGGGATTCAACCGACTCAGCGTGACTTCATTCGGCTGCCCAGGCAGTGAGATTGGCGTCGCGATTGTTGTCATGGCTTATCCGCGGGTCCCTTCTTATCGCGTTCTGCAAAGACCTCCTTGGCCGTGAACATTCCGTTGAGCGCGGCGGGAAAGCCGGCATAAACGGCCATCTGAATAATCGTCTCGACAATCGCGGTGCGAGTGCAGCCAACGTTGAGAGCGCCGTGGATATGAACCTTGAGTTGGGGCTGTGCGGTGCCTAGGGCGGTTAGAGCCGCTACGGTTGCAATCTCACGGGACCGCAAGTCCAGCCCGGGTCTTTGATAAACGTCCCCGAATGGAAACTCAATGGTGTACCGGGCCAGGTCCGGTGCAATGTCTTTGAGCGCATCGATAACCCGCTCGCCGGCTTCGCCATCGATTTGCCGGAGCATCGCCAGGCCGATTATGAATCTGTCTTCTTCTTCGCGCATCGCAGTCACCTCTCGTGTTCGGCAGTTACTCCTGTTGCCGCAATAATTCAACATATTCAACGGCCACTCCGTCGCGGGCAAACGTTTGCAACCCGTCTGGCCAGAAAGTGCCGACTTCTTATCGCCTTGGAGCGCTACGACGAGATGGGCTGCCATTTCGACGGTTGGAATCGGTTGGGTCCAGATGCCAAGGTGGTCGGCGTGGGTGGGAACGACGTTGCGTCAGTATTCACTCCTCTGGTGGCAAATCCTGATAGTAAAGAAAGCCAAATCGCATCTACCCTGCCAACACACGCCTTAATCCCACCCAAGTGCGCCGTCGTTCACCAGCCGCTATCCGTGGCCAAACTGCGACGCGCACCTTTCCAATGGCGCGTTGGCTGCGCTGCCTGCCTATCTCCCTAAAATGACATTACCGTGCCGCTGTGCCGGAAAAGGCAAAGTCGATTGAGCGCGGCGCTCTTCGGCATATTCGTTGGTGACGCAAGGAAAGCCAAGTCCCGTCACCCCGCCAAATCAAATATCGATCTCCCGCCGCAGTTCACCGTCGCTCACTCAGCCACTACCCGGAGGCTAAATTGGAGCAACCTTGGCAATAGAACCGCTTTGACGAGCTTGCACTGGGACCTACGAACGCGCTTGCCTGGTGCGCATTTTCTCGGATACTTGACGCTCGGGCTGGAGCAAACTCTGGGCCTTTGCGTAGTTCTCGCTGTCACTATCGACTCAAACCGGGTGATTCGACCCATATGCTTCATCGGCGTCTCGTAGTCACTGTGTGCAGTTTAGGTTGCCTGTTGCAACTGGCAACGGTCAGCCGAGCACAGACCGCAGAATCGGCGACGCCCCCGATTTTGGTGCACCGCGAGCAATCTAAACCAGTCAAACCCCAAGTGGCAGACGACCCCGAGGCTGGTGACTACACGACGCGTCGCTACGAACCGGCTGGCTTCCCCTTGCTAGGGGGTGACAGCGATATTGGGTTCGAATTCGGCGTCGTGGGCACACTGAGTCGATTTGGTGACGGCGTCATGCCCTATCGGTGGAACATGGACCTTATCCTAGCGCTCAGCGTGAAGAACAGTCCAACCGGTAACGAAGTCACTCAGCAGAGCTACCAGTGGAACGTGGATGTGCCGAACCTCGACGGGGGACGGATTCGGATCAATCCGCAATTGATGTATTATCGTACGGTCAATCAGCTCTATTTCGGACTGGGCAATGCTAGCGGGGGCCGGCTACCACCCGGAACGACTTTGCGGCACTTTGAATTCGATGACCGGCAAGCGCGCTTGCGTGTGTTGGCGCGATTTAAACTTCATGGACCGTTGAGTCTCATGCTCGGCAACAACTACCGTTTCGAGAACCCGCACCCGTACGCGGGCAGTCGCCTGCAAAGCGACGCAGCAGCGGGTGTGATTCGGGGTGTGCGTCCGCTGCACCTGTTCACGCAAGCAGTGGGTTTGGTCTTTGATTCACGCGATAATGAGATATTCCCGCGTTCGGGCGTCTACGGTGACATCGGCGTGCGAACGACCGTGGGCGCCCCGGTCGATGAGGGCGTGCACTACGGTGGCGCTGGTCTGCGCATCGCCAAGTATACCCCGCTCGGGGGCCCCGCAATTCTAGCGACTCGGGGCGTGGTGGATTTGGAATACGGCAAAGTACCCGTGTATGATCTATACACCGGCGGGGTCTTTTCTGCCGATGAAATGGTTGGTGGTTCTTCGTCGGTGCGCGGCGTTCCCGACGGGCGCTATGCCGGCCTGATCAAGGCTTACATCAATGTGGAATTACGAGCGATGCTGCTGCATGTCAGCCTATTTGGGCAGCGATTCGCATTAGGAGGCAATCTGCTCTTCGATACGGGAAGGCTCTGGAGTGACTACACATTCCACTCGCCCCTCGACGGCTCGGGCATTGGACTCAAGTGGGGAGCCGGTGCCGGTGCGTACCTGCAGTGGGGCCAAGCCGCCGTGTTTCGTTTAGAAGTGGCCTATTCGCCGGATGCGATCTCGGAAAACCCGGGGCTTCCGATTGGCATCTATGTGGAAGACGGCGTGATGTTCTAGAACGGATGGTAGCAGTGCTG
>PMCK01000711.1 GCA_003154095.1 Myxococcales bacterium
GGCTGCGAGAAGTTCCAGGCGGCGCCCGGAAGCTTCGACACCTCGCGGTTCATCGCGGCGATCAGTGCATCCTTTTCTTCATGGAACACCGGCCGCCACTCTTCCTTCGGCTTCAGGTTGATGAAGTACTCGGTGTTGCCGAAGCCTCCGGTGTCCGTTCCGTCGTCGGGTCGACCCACTTGTGATACCACCTGCACCACTTCCGGGAATGACGCGAAAATCAAGCGGGCTTCCTTCGTGAATCGAGTGCCTTCTGTGAGGCTTGTGCTCGTCGCTAAAGTACCACGAGCCCAGATCGCGCCCTCGTCCAGGTGCGGCAAGAACTCCGAACCGATGACGCCGCTGAAGCCGAGAAAGCAAGCGATCCCGAGCGCGACGAGTCCAAGACTCAGCGTGGTCTTCTTATGCTCGACCGTCCAGTGCAGCTGCCGCCGATAGCGCTCCGTCAGAAAGTCTATGACTGGATTGTGCCACTCGCGAAATCCTTTGCGAAAAACCGCGCCGCAGAGTACTGGAGTAATTAGGATCGAGAACACTAACGCGCCTAGAAGTGCAAACGCGACCGTCCAAGCCATTGGTTTGAAAAGGCGACCCTCAATTCGTTGCAGGGTAAAGATGGGAAGATAGGCCGTAATGATAATGGCGATGGCATAGAAAACGGGGCGTTGTACCTCGTGTGCAGCTGCACGAATGGTCTCGCTGATAGATTTCGCGGAGCCTTCACCGCTCTTTCGCATGCCAATATGCCTGACGATGTTCTCGACCATGACTACGGCACCATCAACGACCATCCCAAAATCGAGAGCACCGAGCGAGAGCAGATTGGCGGGGATCTTGTTGAGATCCAGCAAAATTGATGCAAAGAGGAGCGAGAAAGGGATCGTGATGGCAACGATAAGCGCTGCTCGAATGTTACCGAGGGAGAAGAGAAGGACGAGCGTCACTAAGATCATTCCCTCCCCCAGGTTATGAAGCACGGTGCGCAGTGTAAAACCTAGAAGATCGGACCGGTCGAGCATCGGCACGACCTTCACGCCCGGTGGCAAGATCCGCTCGTTCAAGTCTTTTACTTTCGCGTGCAGTGCATCTAGCGTCGGTTCCGCTTCCGCCCCTTTGCGCATCAGAACGATGGCGTAGATGACATCCTCGTTATCAACGACGACGCCGTCTGCGCGGTGAATCGCCTTGGCAATATGACCAAGGCGCATCTTTGCGCCCTGGGTCACTTCCGCTATGTCTTTGACACGGATGGCTGTGCCAGTTTGTGTCTTTAGTACGGTTTCTTCAATGTCACTGATGTCTTTGAACAGGCCGACTACGCGGACATTCATCTGCTGTAGGCCCACCTCGATGAATTGACCTCCTGCGTTGACGTTGTTGTTGGATAGTTGCTGCTCGACTTGGCCTATAGAAAGCCCATAAGATACGAGCTTGTTTGGGTCGAGGCGCACCTGATATTCACGGGCCAGGCCCCCGAAGGTGCTCACATCGACGATATTGGGAACCGACTTGAATTCCTTGACCAATGTCCAATCCTGAATGGATCTCAGATCCATCAGATCCACTTTGGGATTCGTGCTCTTCAGCGTGTACCAGTAGATCTGACCGACCGTACTCCAATCCGTGCCCATGCTCGGCTGGACTCCATCGGGCAAATCGACTTGGGCGATTCGCTCGAGGACCCTTTCTCGATTCCAGTCGTTGTCGGACGAGTCATCGAAAATCATGATTACGAACGACAGACCAAAGATCGACTCCGACCTCAAATGGGAGAGATGAGGGATCCCGTTCATCACCGTCTCGACGGGAATCGTGATTTGTTGCTCCACCTCCTCCGCGGCTCGACCCGGCCATTGCGTAATGACCGTCACGTAATTGTCAGCGATGTCGGGATAGGCTTCAACGGGAAGGTTGTGAAAGGAAAGCGCTCCCCAAGCGATCAATAGCAGGGCGATTGCCATGACCACAAAGCGGTTCCGTAACGCGAAATCTACGATGGCGCGTATCATTTAATTGTCTACTTGAAGGGGGACCGTGGTTAGAAGGTCTAGATGTATATGTTGGATGCAACTCTAGTGCTCGATTCAGCTGTCCTTCGACTGGAATCGACTACTGGCCGATATATGTGCGATCTATGCGACGGTCGCGGACTCGACTAGTTGGTCTGGTCGCGCAATCGATTGCGGGTCACTTGTCGATGGCGTGCTCCAGGACCACTGCATTGGTCACCATTTGCTGGCCCGGCGTAATCCCGGATTTGATTTCTTGCATACCGTTCGGTAAGATTTTGCTACTTACGATTTCCACGCGGCGAAATTGCTTATTCGGTGCAGGCACGTACACCCAATCTCGATCGTGCAGGTGCAGTACTGCCGATGATGGAATGACGCTGTGCGTTTCCTGTGCTTGACCCTTGAATGTCGCGGTCGCGAACATACCGAGCCGCATCAGCCCTGGGTTTGTGACCTCGATGCGGACCTTGGCGGTTCGGAGATTTGGGTCCAGGATTGCGCCGATGTTGCTGATGGTGCCCTTGAAGGATTGTCCCGGGTAGGCGTTTAGTCGAATCTCCGCGCCGTCACCCATGCGAACAGTAGAGAGATCATTTTCGTAGACATCGCAAATGACCCACACATTTGAGATATCGGAGATCGTAAACGCCGTAGAACCCGCGCCTTGCACGGCGGCGCCCATTGTCACCTGTTGATCGGTGATCACGCCGGATTGCGGAGCGGTGACTTCAACGCCTGCGCCCGGGTGGCTGGGGTCATTGCCCAATAACCTTACGTGCTCAGCCTTGGCTTTGGTATCGAGCTTCGCCTTGCTGTCGGTATTGATTGCCACCTGCAAGTCGTTCATCGAGATAGCCCCGTGATTGAAAAGGTCCTGGGAGCGGTCGAGTTGGGACTTGGAAAGGGCTTGGTCGGCCTGGGCCTTTTGATAGTCGGCAAAAGCCCCAGAGACGTCGTCGCTACGAATACTGAGCAGTTTTTGACCCTTCTTCACGTTGTCGCCCACTTTGGCATAAATTGCCGTAACGCGCCCGGCAGCCAGCGACACAACGGGTACGTTGCGGCTAACATCGGGAGTAACCGTTCCAGTGACGACGAGCTCAGGGAACGTGCTCTTGGCGGTAGCCGCAACGAGCGGAAACTGCTCCGGGTGATCTACGTTGAAAAGCGCAACGTCCATGTCGGCGACCACCTTGGTTGGAGGTGGAGCACCTTCAAGGGGATTGGCGTTAGCTTTGCTACAGCCTGAGGCAAGCAGCAGCGACGGGAAAAATAGAGTGAGAAAACCAACCTCTAATATTTCGCTTTTCATGGGATTTTTCTTTCTGGCGCAGATGTGCGCCCTTTCACTTGATAAACTGGACGACTGCTTCGTTGATTCGCAGTCAATCGGGTTCAGGGCGGCCTGCGCATGATTGACGCTTGCTCCGGGTGGATCTTGGCCGCCACTGCCGCCCCAGGAACCCGCGCGAGTCCAAGTGCGGACGTTGTTGAATTTCAATTCCGAGTTCATTGTTGATTCCTTCAATTGCTGGGTAATTCGTCGACAGTTGCAGCTTTAGATTCGGATCATGAGGTTGAAGGTGATTCGGTTTTCGTTCTTTCGTAGGTCGGGTTGAAAGCCGTCACCCGGGGTGCCGGGTGCGGGCACGCTGCCCGGTGCACCCACATTGCTGTAGACGCCGGGGGCGACTTCGGGCGTGACACCGTTCGGCCCGGCGAAATACGGGACGTTGGCAAACCGGTGCGTGAATTCTGATCGGAACGTGACGAACTGACTCGGCATGTAGTCAAATGTCTCGGTCGTGTCCCATGCCTTGTAGATGTCACCGGGGGCCTGCGAGAAATACGCGGAACCCGAGGCGGCCGTCGCACCGTTAATGGGTGGCGTTAGCACGAGATACCGGCCAGGGTTCGTCATCAGGCCGCCACCAACCGTGAGTGCCAAGGTATCTTTGGCGAACCAGGTTCGGTTGTAGAGCATGGCGCCTAGGAAGTACTGTGAGGGTGTGGCGGCATTGCCACCAGCGCACTTCACGCCGCCGCCATTTTCGCAGCCAGCGTCGACCGTCAGCGAAAAAGCTGACTTGGTGATGAAGCCATTAGGGTCTTCAAAGTATTTGATGAGCAGGCTGTTGTCCGTGTGGTACCGGGTTCGGTCCTTGTTGCCCATCACGTCTTTGCCGAAATAGCCACTGAATACCATCGCGACAGAACCAGTGGGCCGCCAGGCTATTTGTGCACCAAGCCCAGGCATTTCATTGAACATTCCGTAGGACTGCCAACCATTGATGATCCACGGTTCGATCTTGAGCTTATCGCTCGTGAAGAACTGCAGGCGGATACCGTTGAAGAACCAAGGCGTATTCGATGACACATAGGACGCCTGATCCGTCCAGTTTTCGTAGTTGTAGTAACTGCAAAGGCCGACGTATGAAAGGAATATGCCGGCATCGGCATTGATTCCGCTCATCGTATCCCAGTGATAGCCGCCGTAACCCTCGGTGATGTACTTATAAGCGTCGGATAAATTCCACTGGCCGCGGGAAGGGCTGCCATCGTTGCGCGGCGTCATGGTTGAGTAAAGGCCCAGCTGGGTCATGATTCGACCGCGAGCGCCTTTGTAGTTGAAATCGGTTCCAAATCCGAGGTGCATAATCTGGAACTCGTTAGAACGACCGGAAGACGTTGAACCCACAATCGTATGGTCTCGAGGATGCGAGAATTCGTAGTTGTAACCACCATCGATCGTGAACATGGGGTTGAGCACCTTNNTGCGAAGGGCTGGGGTGCAGTTGTCTCAGCGGGCTGAGCATCGACTGGAGCCGCTACCGGCGTGGGTGCCATCGGAGCCAACGTGGGCTCCGGAAGCATTGCCGGAGGCGGTGTCGTTGCCGGTGCTGTTGCAGGTGCTGAAGCGGCAGCAGGGGCAGCGGCAGGTGCCGCTGCGGGGGCCGCCGCAGGTGCCGGGGTGGCTGCAGGGGCAGCTGCGGGCGCCGGAGGCTGGCCTTGAGCTTGTGCCTGCGCAGCTATCGACATCGCGCAACCAACCGCAAAAAAAGCGCTTACATACCTATTATAGTGCGTCATGAGTGATTCTCCGGAATAGGGCCCTCAAAAGCGATGTCGGGGTTAATGGAACAACCCCGCGCCTTAGCGGAACATAACCTGCAGCAATTCATGAGGACTGCGATCCTTTCTCAACAGGGTGGTCTATTTAGATGTGGCGGTGGTCAAGACTAATAAGCTGGCTGTGGATTTATTGCTCGGGCGCTCGAAAGAATTCTGGTCGATGAACTTCCGAGTGCGCTTTTGTCACTCATGACTCGCGCTCGGTTTCATGTTCTTTTCATCTTCGCGTCGCTCGTGATCAAGATACACATTTTGATTTTTGATGATCATTGCGGGCCAGTGATTAGTTCAACGCAATGATTTATGGTCATCAAATCGACCCGTGCGATTGATCTTTATCAAATCTTGATAACACGGAAGAAGATACGAACAGGTTCTTGATGTTTGCCCTGCGGTGAAGCAAACGGCCTGATTACTTTGGTGACTATGGGAATAGCAATTGGTTAGACATCATTGCGCAATAACCCGCATCATTGCGTCAAAGTCATGCCGGTTCCCTGAATGTCCGTAGTGCGGAGTCTCTTAGTAAGCCCATCAACGCTTGATCTGAGCACTGAGGAGTGAATGTTCCACACTTCTTAGTGAAAGTTAGTTCATTATTGGATGAAGGGGCTACACGANNNCATGAAACTCGCGTGGTGATGTTCTGACACATTGGGCTCGCAAGGACGTTGACCATTTTTTGATAAAAACGTGAGAACTTTTAACGACGTTTTGACTTCTGAGGCCTTACGCTTTGTTTAATGACAAAGGTCTTCATTCCAACTGCGGCGAGCGGTTGTGCGTCAAGCGGCGCCCGCCGTACCGCCAATTTCAGTCGTGAATGGTCAATCGCTGATTAGTTTTGGAGGTCATCATGTTTACTCGAAGCGTTCTGTCAGTCTGTGTTGTCGCCGCGATGACCACGGCCTGTTCGTCCACTGCGCAACGGACTGTTGCTGCGCCCGCTAGCCCCGCCGAGGTGGGAATCTACTGTAGAGGCGTTCCGGAGCAATCGGCCGCCGATCTGCTCTCTCAACCCGGGCTTGTCGAGGCGGTCTACGAGGATCACGTGCAGGAACAATGGGGACACAACACCGTGTCCCATTTGAAAGGCGCCAAGATAATGGTGCGCCCCGAGCCTGGCGTATCTCGGCCGATGCTGGCACGAGCCCTTCAGTGCCGCGTTGCCAATAGTTTGCCACCCTCACTGGCCATCAATGATACGGATCCGCTGACGACGGGTCATGTCGATGTTCGTGTCTCGGAGACGGACACCGGGTACATGGTCACTATCCGAAGTCAGAATGAGAATGAAGCCCGTGAAATCGTGCGAAGGGCCAACAATCTTCTGGCTCACTCGGTGGCCCGAGCACCCGCGATGGCTGAGTTAGCTAAAGACTCCATTCGCTAATTCCGCTGAGGCAAGGTCGTCAGCTTGCGCTCCAGCTAAGGTGTACCTCTCGTGAAGGCTGATCCCCTAGTATTGGTGGTAGAAGACGAGGTGCCCATGAGGCGCCTCATCAAGACCTCGTTGCTGGCGCATAACTACCGATACCTGGAAACGGACCAAGGGAGGCATGCCCTCGAACTTGCGGCGTCGCACAACCCCGACCTGGTGCTTCTCGATCTTGGACTACCCGATATGGACGGGCTCGAAGTTACGTCCGAACTCCGTACTTGGAGCCAAGTGCCGATTATCGTGATTTCGGCACGAGGACAAGAGGATGACAAAGTCAGGGCGCTGGATACCGGAGCGGATGATTACGTAACCAAGCCTTTCGGTTCGCGCGAACTGCTGGCTCGAGTTCGCACCGCGCTTCGGCATACTCGGCGCGACGCCAATGGCAAGGACCTCTCCAAGGTAACGGTAGGTGACCTTCAAATCGATATCGAGCGGCGCAGAGTGTCAATGGCTGGTCGTGATATTCGACTCACTCCGATTCAATTCAAATTGCTATCAGTTTTGGCAAAGTATTCGGGCAAGGTACTCACGCACCGGCAAATATTGACCGAAACCTGGGGGCAAGCCCATGCGAGCGAGAGCCACTATCTTCGCGTCTACATGGGACAGCTTCGAAACAAACTCGAGCAGGATCCAGCGCGACCCCAGTACCTCGTCACCGAACACGGAATAGGATATCGACTGAAGGTTGAATGATATTCCTCGATACGCTTGCTGATGCCATTACGAAATCTTAATTATTCCGACGCGAGAATTGACATCATTTTTATAGTTTAGGAACTACACTTTAGATAACGAACGGAGAATGCAATCATGCGCGTACAATTACATGGCGAGTGAAGCACTCGTTGAGAGCAGTGATATTGGAGCTTTCGCATTGTCGCCCGTGCCCGAACAGGTCGACTCGGTCGAGGCCGACTGGAACGCGGTGGGCGAAACCTCCAACAAGTGGGTGGAGGCACTCCTGCAGGAGTCACCTGCCGAAGTATTCGACTTTGGAGCCGTGAGTCTTGACACTGCTCGGCGAACAGTTACTTGCCACGGCCGATACACTCGCTTCTCGCCCCTCGATTTTGCGTTGCTGCTGATCTTGGCACGGCACAAAAATAGGATTATTTCATATTCTCGGATTTGTCGTAGACTTTGGGGCCCAACCTGCAAGGTATCCGTACCCTGTTTGCGTGTGCATGTATTTCGCGTCCGACAAAAGCTCGAGAGAGAGTCGATGAGCGGGATTCGGATCATCAATCGAGGTGGCCTGGGATACATGATGGAATTCGACAACCAAGTTCCGCGACGCGCCGTTCGACGTAAAGAATTTACTCCGGAGTCCTCCGACATTATGGCCTCAACACGTCCCCTCGCGCCCGAGTACAACAGCCGGAAGATCTCGACAGCAGCGGAGTAGCCGTACGGTGACGCGAATCGACGCGGAACGCCGCTCGCCAAAGTTGGCGCAGTCGGCTTCGCGTTACCGGTTGACGGGGGTTTCGTCCTTCCTAGTCGAGTAACCTTGACTCACGCTCCGACGTTAGTTCTGGAGGAGTGCCTACGATTGGGATCTGGATTCGAAAGACAGCACCGCCCGAATCGCGATTAGCTGCGTCAATTGTACCACCGTGAATCTCAATTATGGCCCGACAAATGGCCAGACCCAGGCCAGACCCTCCCGTCTTGTTCGGAGAGGCCCTGAAGAATTTCTCGAAAACGCGCTCCTCGGTCCCGATTGGAATCCCCGGGCCGTCATCCGCGATTTCGATGACCAGTCCAGAGTCGTCAGCCCGTGCCACGATGTCAACGGTTGCATGAGCACCTGCATATTTCACGGCATTCTCGAAGAGATTGGCCAGCAGCTGCTCTATTAACGAGGCGTCAACCGCTACCAATGGCAAACCGGATGGCACATCGGTTCTAATGGTGAGATGGGCTGTCTTGTTCTTGACGATATTCAACGCCGCGCCGACGAGTTCCTCGCAAGGCACCCAATCTCGCTGTATCACAATTTCACCGGATTGAAGTCGTGTCATATCGAGGAGGTTCGCAATCAAACGATCCATGCGCTCCGCTTCGTCGCAGACCGTCGCGACCATTTCCTCTCGTTGTGATGGACTCAGTAGCTCAGCGTCATCTCGCAGCATGGTTGCAGCCTCGGTAATGACGGCTAGCGGTGTCCGAAAATCATGCGACACGGCACTGAGCAGGGCACTCCTCACGGCTTCGGTGTGGGCTCGCATTTCCGCTGATTTGACCTCGTCCGCTGACCGCAGTCCCGCGATACATACGCCTCCTTGTCTTCCAAAAGCTTCGAGTACTTCGCGCTGCGGTAAGCCGAAATTGACACTTGGCGACAATTCTACTGCCAAAACACCGATGGTTGCTCCCGCTGCGGCTAACGGAACGCAGACAATTCGTGCACCCGAATGGTCTTCGGTCCCTCTTCCCGCGACAAGTCCGCGTTCGTATGTCGCAGCTATTGCGAGCTGTTCTATAGACCCCAACGCAATAGCACCCATATTGGCGACGGCGCTTACGGCACCACGAGAATCGGGCATCAATAATGCAGAATTGGCACCAAAAACCGTTGCCGTGTGTTGGACCAGGTACAAAGCCGCTTGGGACTCTTCGGTTGAGGAGCCCAGGGCGCGACTTAGCGAATAAAGTGCCGCAGTGCGCCTTTCCCGGTCAATCGAGCTACGCTGCTCACGCCGAATTCGAGACCCGAGATTGGCGACTAGCAACCCGACCAAGAACATCATGCCGAATGTGAATAGGTAATGAACGTCGTCGATATTGATTTGAAGGACGGGTGGAACAAAGAAGAAGTCGAAGGCAAAAACAGAGAGAATTGATGCTAGGAAGGCAGGGCCACGGCTAAAAAGTAAAGCGGATACGACGATTACGTATAGGTAAACAATGGCTAGATCAGTTAGGACGAAGAAATGTCGGCCTAGCCAGCCAACTGCGGTTGCCAGCAGAACGAACAAGACAGTAGATCCATAACTGCGATATTGCACTTCTGTTGTTCCGATTGTGAGCCGGGGAATATCACTGATATCACCATCGAGTGGATCGAATGCAATGATCGATTTGTTCACAATTCGCGGATCTTGCCGTGTGCTCGAGGTAGGTTGTCCCACTTCGCCAGGGTGCCCACTCTTGCTTTTCACAGTCCGATTGAACACCATCGAACATTTCAGCTATGTTGCCGAACAATAACGCCTTATCGCTCACCACGTGGGATAGCACCGAAGTGAGCCCGGCCTTTAGGTTGCGACGTTCGTCGAGTGGCGGCCGAACGCCACGACGCCGAGGCCAGAGGCGGTAGCTCAGCGCATTTCGTCGTGAACACCGCCGATACCTTCGCGCAACTAGCCGCCCGCCACCGGCGGAATCACGGCCAGTACATCATTGGCTGCGAGCAAGTCATCATTGTCGGCAAAGGTTTCATTACGCGCGATTCGGAGGCTGGGAATGTGGGGCGTTAGATCGGGATAGCGATCGGAGAGCCATAGCAGAAACGATGCGATACTCTTAACCTGGGCCGGCAAGTCGACAGATTCTCGGTCCTTTCCCGATATGTCCCTGGCTCCCGCGAAATAGAGGACTTCAACGTTCATGCTCGTGCTCCGAATGATGATGCACACTTTGCCCGCGTAGCAGCGCCGAAGCATGGGGTAAGAGTGGAATGATGAGCTCCCGTATCGCCAGCTCCACGGCCTTGGGGCTCCCGGGTAGGGCAAACACGAGGCAAGTTTCAACGACTCCCGCCAGGGCCCGGGACAATACCGCTTTTGGACCAATCTGATCGTATGAAAGCCGTCGGAAGGCTTCGCCGAAGCCATCGAGAGTTCGCGTGAGCAACGGCGATAGGGCTTCAATGGTCTGATCGCGCGCGGCGATGCCGGTGCCGCCCGTGATAACGAGGGCCGCCGTGGATTCTACCCGCGCATGGTCAGTGATCCATTGCGCTATTTGGCTCGGATCATCGGGCAAAATGGCGGCCTTTACAATGACTGCGCCGGCTTCGGATAGTAGCTTGCGTGCAAGCTGTCCCGACTTGTCATTGGCGGAGGTTCTCGAATCACTGACGGTAAGCACGGCGACCCCTTGCCCCGTCAATGCGCCCGCCGGCCCCAAATGGGGGCTACTAAGGCGCGCGCCGCCGTCTTGTGTGTGCCTATGATTTTGCCCATGCTCGTGGCCATGAGCGTGCCCGGCGTGACCCGATTCGGTATCAGGTGAGCAGCGCGCATCGCGCCAACCCACCCAATACGGCCCCTCCGGCCCATGTTCACGCTTCCAGATGGGAACAGTCTCCTTTATGCGGTCAATGAGAATTCGGCAAGCTCGAAACGCCTCATCGCGGTGGGGTGAACTCGCGGCACAGACAACCGCAATCTCCCCCACTTCAAGCCTTCCGATTCGGTGCAGGACGGCTAGCGCGACATCGGGTATTTCGGCTTCAATGGCGGCCACGATGCGCGCCATCTCCTTTTCGGCCATCGAAGCGTACGCCTCATACTCGAGGAGCGTAACTCGCCTGCCGTCGGCGTGATTGCGCACTAGACCGGAAAATGTTGCCAGGGCTCCTGCGTCGGGCCTGGTTACGGCGGCAATCACGTCATCGAGTGACAGCGGCTCGGTTCGAATTGCAACTAACTGGGTCATGCGACGAAATCCCCGCTCTTGCCACCAGATTTGGCCAAGAGCCGCGTTTTGCCGATGACCATCGAACGGTCGAAGGCCTTGAGCATGTCGTAGATGGTCAGGGCGGCAATCGAAGCCGCGACTAGCGCCTCCATCTCGACTCCCGTTCGATCGTTTGCAATCACTTTGGTCTGAACCCTGACTGAGTTCGACTCCGGCATGAGTACGCAATCGACTTCGACCGACGAGAGTCGTAGCGGGTGACACAGGGGGATCAAATCACTCGTGCGCTTGGCCGCCATGATTCCAGCTAAACGCGCTGTTGACAGAACATCACCCTTGGGGCTGTCGCCCCTTTGCAGACGTGCGAAAGCGTCGCTGCTCATCGTGATTTGAGATTCGGCCATCGCCGTTCGTTCGGTGATTGACTTGTCTGCTACGTTTACCATACGCAGCGACCCATCGGGCCTCAGGTGTACCGAGTCCGCGCTGTGCCCCACGATCTCGTCATAGGCCTGTTCGATGCGTTCCGGATTGCCGCGCCGGGCCACTTTAACTAGAACCCAGCGGTCCAGTGGCTCGAGCGCGGACCAGACGGCGTTCGCAAGGGAATGCTCTTGTCCAAGTGACGCTGTGACATCATCAGGAACAGCGTCATGTGGCGGATCGCCCACCTTTAGCACCGGTGGAGGCTGCGGGTCGACCCGCGACAGCGCGCGCGCGGCGTCGTCAGCCGCCACCTCTCCACCGGAACCGGCCGCAGCGATTGCCTGACGAGTGGGCAGCGGCAGCGATTGCCAAGCGGCTAGCGAGAGCTTTGCTCCGAGCGCGTCCAGCGTTCGGCGCGCGCAAAGCGGGATGAGCGTCAGCGAATCATCGATGCCTTCGAATGAATAGAGGCGGTAGGGGGTTGTCATTTTCGGCTCAGCGTCTCGACAACGACACGATAGCAGAGGCACCCAAGCACAACCACAGCACCACGGCCAGTGAGGCCAAAGCTAACCAATCATTCGGGCTAAATCGCATCTCTATCCGGTGCGCGCCGGGCCCGACTCGAATCCCACGAATCCAACCATCAACACGATAGATAGGTGTCTTGTTCCCGTCAATCCAGGCGATCCAGCCAGGGAAGAACGCTTCATTGACGACAAACCATCCGTCAGCATCTGCATTGGCCTGAAATGAGAGAGAGTTTGTGTCCCTTTTGATCACTGTCGCTGCGATATTGGCACTTTGGCTTGGAACTGGTGCTTGTGAATTGACGTCGCGCGGCAATTGTAACGGAGCCTCAAGTGGTTCGTGCTCCAGAGCCTTCCACAACTCCGCCTCCGAGTTGCTCGATGCGACTCTCGTAGTGAAATATCCCGGAGGTCGCGGTGAAGGTAATTCATAGACCAGCGTCTCGCGGCGGAGCGCGTGCGGGATGCGAGAGACGTCCGCCCGGTGATGGCCTGGGCCGAGAGTTGGATTGCTGCCAGTTAGAAACCAACGGACTCCCCATCGTTCGAGCATTTCAGGCGAACGCGACAGGCTCGACACCATGGCGTCATAGTGCGCCAAGCGTAGAGGGTCCATGTATCCTCGCAGATCACGGATACCCAACCGAGACCCCACGCGATATGCGAAGGCAAATTCGTCCCACACTCGATAGTTGAGCGATCCCGCCTTGATAGTATTCAGCGCGGAGTCGCTGATATTCTGTGGCGGCTCAAAGACCCCGGATCGCAGAACATTCGTGCGCGGCACGAATGTAGCCAAGTCCAGTAGCACGACGAGAGTCAGAGCTGCACGGGTCCAGTTGACGAACTTGGTGCGCGTGCCAATCCTGCCCGCGACCCAAACGAGCATGAACCAAAGTGCGGTTGTGCCGGTGTCTTGCAGCATATTGAAGTCGAGCCCAAGAACTCCGACTTTTGTAGCAACCCATAGGAAGACACTTACCCCAATAAGCAAAGCCAGAACTAGCCTAGCCCGGAGTCCTCGTCTCGATGGATCGAGCAATCCTTCACAACCTGCGGCGGCAAGAACACCCAGTGCAATTTGAGTGAGATATAGATATCGGAAGGGCAGGCGGAAGAAGCGCACAGGAGGAAATATTCGACTGGCCCACGCCAACACCGGCGTGTTGTCACCAATTGCCAGAAGCACCCCCAATATGCCCAAGATACAGGCGGCCCAGGTGAACCGACGGTCGAATCTACTAAGGACGCCAACAATGGCGAGGCCAGCAACCGTGATTCCGGTGTAAAGAAACGACCCCGCTGACGACGGAAATACTAGGCCAAGAAGATCTGGAGTTGCGACTCGGCCGAAATTGACATAACTGAAATCGCGTTTAGCGAGTACGGATTGTGCGGTAAGCCGTGCCGCGCCTAGAATTACGGGAAAGCAGAGGATTGTAGCCGCCGCAAGCCCACACAGCCCGGTTAGGAGAAGTCGGCGTTTGAACTGCGCGTTTAGCTGCCAGAATGCTTGAACTACCTGTGGCACGCCAAAGAATGCACAGACAATTAGCCCGTAAAGCACGGACGGCGGAGACCCAGCCGACACCAGCGCACCCAGGCAAGCCGCTGCTGCAAGCACCCACGAGAATTGTCGAGTTTCGAGCCAACGCTCGAGGGTAAAAAGAAGCCAAGGCACCCAGGCAATTGGCCAAATCAATCCGAAGTGCGCATTTTGAAGTGTAAAGCAGCCCAAGCTTGCAGCAAGCGCCCCCACGGCTGCCGACGGCTTCGAGAAACGTCGAGCGAGCAATGCATACCACCCCAGGATTGTAATCGATAAGTGTAACAGGATTTTGAACTGAAATAGCGCAAAGGTCATGCGCCCGACTAACAAAGCAACACCCACGAGTATCCAATTTATCGGGTAGAGAACGCCAGGTTGTGGATCGTAAGCGAACGGAAAGCCGCCGCGGTCGTTTGGATTCCAAAGTGGGAATTCCCCGTGCGCGATGCTCCGCGTGAAGAATACGAGATCCGGCCAATACGCACCAACTGTGTCACCGCAAAAATAGGCTGAGTCTTTGCCGTGGGCTAGGTAGACGCGATAGTAGACAAACGCAGGGACAACGGCGAGAAGTAACCACGGAACCGAGCGCCGGCCCCACCGAGTCCACTGTGTTAGGTTCGAATACATCGTTACAATTTTATCGACTCAATCCGTCGAGATGCATTTACGAAATTGTCGAAGAACGAATGGAAGTTATACATTCGAGCTTCGATCATTCGAATCTTGTTCTCATTCTTGGTCATCCATTTTGGCGCTACGCCATCCCGAATTGCACGGCTGACCAGTCCAATAGTTGTTTTTCGATAGCGGGAACGAAGGTTTGCCAGTTCTAACGCTGGAAGCCACAGACCAGGCTTGTGTCCAGGTCTTTCTTCCGGGGTGTCAATCCTTGCGAGCACTGGGTCGGTTAGCCCATACGCATGCACATATTGTTTACCAAACTCAACGAACATTGTGGCACAGAATGGCTCCACCGTTACGTTCTGGTACGCAGCTTTCGTCGCAGCATATTGGCTAAGTCGAAGTCGATCTTGAGCCTTCCGGGATTCGCTAAATGCGAGATCGGGATGATGCCTGTGCCAAGGCGCATCGCTAATCCCGTGATCAAGCTTTCGTTCTTCATGGCCCCAGATCGGATGAGACGAAAGAAAGCGAGGGTAGTTAATGAAGCAAACCGCGCCGATCGCTATGGAGATGAAAGACCTTCCTAATGCACTGGGGACAAGCCTAACAATTGATAGTAACCGTTCGGCGAGCCCACCCAGTGATAGAACTCCCAGACAAAACGGAAAAGCAAGCAACCGATAGTGCATCATGTCGCCGCCTACCTTTATGACATACGGAACTGAAGATGCCGCGACCGCCCACATTAATCCGCGAACTCTCCAGTTGATGCCTAGATCACGAAATTTCCACAGGACTATCAGAATGATTAGTGCAGACGCGAGCAGACTGTGGAAACCATACGGTTCAAAACAATTGCGAACGTAGTGAAGCCCTTGGGCAATCGCAATTTTGTCCTTAAGATAGAACGGCGTGGGGAAGAAGTCCGCGTAGTAGTAAACGCGAAAGGCGAGCCAGCTCGTTCCTAGTACCGCGGCGCTCACAATCAATGCCCAGGGAACACGCCGCATCAGAAACCAACTGCAAATAATCGTTACCGCAAGTGGAACGACGAACTCGTTCCTAACGAGTGGCATCGCTCCTAGCATGACTTGAACTACTCGTGACCTGGGGAAAAGTGCATGCAATGCCACGGCTGCAGCAACAAGCTGCATGAGTGGTGACTCCGAACCCGACGAAAAGTAGCTAGTTACGCAATAAGCGGTGGAGAGATAAACTAGCGGTACGTTAATCGGCGAACCTGAC
>PMCK01000334.1 GCA_003154095.1 Myxococcales bacterium
ATCTCCAACATGAAGGATCTTCTGCCCGTGCTCGAGGCGATTGCGCGTCAGCAGCGCCCGCTGCTCATCATTGCCGAGGACATCGAGGGCGAAGCCCTGGCAACCCTCGTCGTCAATAAGCTCCGTGGCACGCTTACTTGCGCCGCCGTCAAGGCTCCTGGCTTTGGCGATCGCCGCAAGGAGATGCTCAAGGACATCGCGATCCTCACCAATGGTCAGGTAATTGCCGAAGAGCTCGGCCTCAAGCTCGAGAATGTCACTATCAGTGATCTCGGTCAGGCCAAGAGCATCAAGATCGACAAAGACAACACCACCATCATTGATGGCGGCGGTGTCAAAGAGAAGATCAAGGCTCGGCAGCAAGAGATCCGCAGCCAAATCGACAAGACCACCAGCGACTACGACAAAGAGAAGCTGCAAGAGCGTCTTGCCAAGCTCGTTGGCGGCGTTGCCGTGATCAAGGTCGGCGCGGCTACCGAAACTGAAATGAAGGAGAAGAAGGCCCGCGTCGAAGACGCATTGCACGCAACCCGTGCGGCCGTCGAAGAGGGCATCGTCCCCGGTGGTGGCGTCGCGCTGCTCCGCGCTCAGAAGGTCCTCGACACGCTCAAGGTCACTGACGAACAGAAGTCGGGCGTGTTGATCATTCGGCGCTCCATCGAAGAACCCCTGCGCCAGATCGTCGCCAATGCGGGCGAAGAGGGCTCAATTGTCGTGCAGAAGATCCGCGAAGGTAGCGGCAACTTCGGCTTCAATGCAGCCACTGGCACCTACGGCGATCTCGTTGCCGAAGGCGTCATCGACCCGGTCAAGGTNNGCCGAGAAGCCCAAGGACGAAAAGGCCAACGCAGGCGCCCACGCCGGCCACGGCCACGGCGACTACTAAGTAAGGGCGGGCCTCCGTGCCCGCCCCGATCGTAGCCCGAGTTCCGTACCGGGCGGGCCTCGTGCCCGCCCCACCTCAAAAACGCCGACGACGTCGAGGAGTGGTTGAAGAACCACGGATCTCAAGTCTGTCGGCGTTTTTGATTTTGTCGTGACGGCACGGAAACTCGGGTTAAGTGCCGGGGCGAAGCATGCCTCGCCCCTGGCCAGATCCCGTCAAATTGCGGCGCGTCGGGCGTTGATTGTGCCCATATGGAGAAGCCCGGGTCGATGGCATTGTGCCCCAGCCTGCATATTGCTACACCCTCCCACCGTGGATCTTCGCAATCGCTACACGCTCATTACCGGTGCTTCTTCAGGCCTAGGTCGCGAGATGGCGCGCATCATTGCTCGCCGTCACGGAGGGCACCTGGTCGTCGCGGCTCGGCGTCGCGATCGGCTCGAGGAATTGACTCGTGAACTGCGCGACGAAACAGGTGTTGACGTAGTGCCGCTCGAGGTTGACTTGACGTCCCCGGAGCAAATCGAGTCGTTTTTCGAACGGGCCACTTCGCAGCGCACGATTGACGCTGTCGTGCTCAATGCGGGAGTAACCTACTTCGGTCACGCCGTTGAGCAATCACTGGCAAGCATCCAGTCGATGCTGGCCACTAATGTGATGAGTGCGGCGCACCTCGCAACTCGGTTTGGAAAGCACTTCATCGCCAAGGGCCAGAAGGCGCACATGCTCCTCGTTTCCAGCATGGCAAGCCTGGCACCGATGCCTTACCAGGCGCTCTACGGGGGAACGAAAGCCTTCTTGACCAACTATGGGCAAGCCTTGCGCTACGAACTTTCGCGCCACGGTATCAAAGTCGGAGTCTTTCTACCCGGGGGCATCGTTACGGAAATGACGGAACTCTCGGGTATATCGAAGATTCATGGCTCGGGCGACGTTGGTATGATGGAAGCTAGCGTTTGTGCGCGTTTTGCTGTGGACGCGCTCAGGCGTGGGTCGGCAATGTCGATTCCGGGAGCCAGCAATCACATCATGGCAGCTGCCATGCATCTACCCAAGGCCCTGGTAATCCCATTCGTTGAACGGCTTTACCGTGCCGGCGTGGACAAAAAATAAAGACGGCAGCTCGACGGATCAATTGGCGTAGGGATTCCGCCTAGCAATCGCCAAGGCGCCGAGCGCAAGCAGGAGGCCGTAGGCCCCTGCAAAAGATCGGTTCGAACGACTTGCGACCCCGCAACCACGGCCCGCGACGACATCGCCCCGGGCGCTCGCAATGTCGACGCCGATGTACAGCGGCGGGTCAAACACGTCCTTCATGACGAGCTGCTTGTCCACATACACATCTACGTGCATCCTCTGCCGGCCTGTGCCAGCACCGCCGGTAAAACCAAATGTGTAATAGCCATATCCTTCCGAAGCAATTGGTGACGTTAGATGTCCCGGCGAAAAGTTTATATTAATTCGACTGGGATCGATGCTAACGGGCAGATTTTGACCGTCGCGCAAGTGAAGCGTACCCACGGTGGGCCATTGATCGTCGGGGTGAACCAATGCAGTTGAGACAGTCATCCAACTGTTGAAGGAGTCTGCTTTTCCATTGGCCACGGGCTCATTGGCGAGTGCCGAGAGTGCCCCGTTGACGTCCAGCATCCCCGGCCCTTCCTGAGCCAACGTGAGTGCGTCGCGAACAAGCTTTTGCGCGCCCGCCTGCAAATGGCGTTGCACGTCACCCTGTGTCAAAGAAGGATTCGCCTCGAACAGCAGCGCAACGGTACCGGCTACGAGTGGTGAAGCCATCGACGTGCCCACCGCAACGCCGTGCTGATTGTCAGCTAAGTAGCATAGGCACGTATTCGTGCCATCCGGGCATTGAGGCGGGCTGTTGATAGCGGTGTCCCCACATGCACCCGTGCTATCGAACATGCCACCTGATTGGCCTGCCTTACGCGGGTCCGCAAGCGAGCCGAGCGCGCCCACGACGTAACCCCCGGGCGCCAAGATGTCTGGCTTCATGTCATCCAGTTGATTGGGCCCTCCAGCGCTAAAAGTAGCCACGTCTCCGATGACGGGATTGGATATCGACCCGAATCGCTGGAGTTGCTGCTTGTGGCCCGTAATATCGTACCAATCGCTGCGATTCAACGTCGCGCCGACGGCAATTAAATCGGTGGCCGAAGCCGGTATTGCAATTGTGCGTTCGCGGGTGGCGGTCGGCAGAAGTGCCCCCATTGTCGGCAACGCTGGACTGAGGCCGCCTTCACTTTGAACCCAGATAAATGCAGTGCCCGAGCCGGTGAACGTCAGAGCGAATACACCCGGCGAAGCGAAATTTCCACTGACTATCAGCGCCGCTGCAGGTCGCTCGAGCGAGCCGCCATTGGCGTCATCCGTAATACCATTGTAAAGAGTCACTTTCGCGCCGCCGCAACTCTTCTGCGCAGGCTCTGCGCTGCTCGGAATCGGCGCGATGCATTCCCCAGAATCGGTGTCGACACCCACTGCCAGGCTGTCCCCCTTGCGTGACTGCACCCACGCGATAAATTCGCTGTCAATTTTCGGGTCGCCGCTCTTATCGACCACGACGGGTACCCGCGTCTTGTTTCCGTCGGGTAAGACTTGAATGGATGTGTGGATGCCGAGCGGCCCCGGATACTGAGTAGTTGTGTCGTACAGATCTGCGCTGTTGCCAGCCGCTACGACAATCGCTCTACCGGGATGGTCCGGGCCTACGAGGCTACTGAGTTCGCGCTCCAAGGTCGAGGTACCGTCGTGACCACCTGCATCGCCACCCAGGCTCAAATTCGCGACAGCGGGCAGTTTCATGCGACTCGCGATGTCGAAAACGAATTTTACCCCAAGGATGATGTCCGGATCCTGCAGATCGCCCTGGTTCTGCCGCGAAGCGTTTACGACCACGAGATGGGCGTCGGGGGCGATGCCTACGTACTTGGGCGGCGTACCCGAGAAACCGTTGCCCGCCGCAAGGGATGCCACGTGAGTCCCATGACCAATAGCATCTTGCGGTAGCACATTGTTTGGGTCCGCATTCAACAGGGCGTCAATGTCAGCATCGCTGTAGACGGCACAAGGCGTGTCCGGGTGGGTACAGCCATAGCTCGTTTCGAGTTCACTCTGACGACCGAGTGGAGCCGCTTGGGTTAAGTCGAGGTACCAGGCGACACGCGTGTGACCCCCGGCATCGCGCATATCCGGGTGCCTTAGGTCGATGCCGGTGTCGACGATGCCGACGATGACGTTGCGGCCCGTGCGATTGAATGTCGTAAGGGCCGTATCCGCGTGCACATTCGTGATCACGTGGTCGAGCAGCAGGTGGCGCGGTGGAGACCAAAGCCAGTGCCAGGACCCGTGCTTCGAGATCAAGCCTGAAAGATCCTCCGGCGTGCGGTAGGTTGCAAAAAGTCCCTGGCTCAACGGGATAAATCCTTCGTATGCGGCAGCCGATGCCTCCGTGTAGGGTACGCGGATCATGAGGGGCACGTGGTTACTGCCCGCCGCTTTGAATTGAGAATAGTTAGATGGTGCCGACGGCAGTACGCCCAAGTCGAGTTGTCCCCAAGCCTCGGACCCAAAAAACAAGACACCTAGTAACAAGCACCGGCCAATTTCACGAACGACGCGGTCCGACATAGCTAAGCTCCTCGGTCACATAGGGGAAATAAGATGCTTGCGTCCCTGGCTCGCAGGCGGCGTTGGTGTTGCGGCTGAAAATCGTTGAACAATCTCATCGCGTAGCCGATCGAATGGCAATAACCCATCGACGACCAAGTTGCTGGCCAACTTCAGAATGTCGATGTCGCTTCGGTACTCTTCTCGAAGTTGCTCGACTAACGCTTCGCGTGGAGCACCTTCGGGAACCTCTTGCAGTTTATTGTAGTAGACGGCATTGACGGCCGCCTGGGGGCCCATGACCGCGATACTGGCCGTTGGCAGTGCTAGACACGCAAGCGGCTCGAATGCAGGTCCGCACATCGCGTAGAGGCCTGCTCCGTAGGCCTTTCGCACGACAATGCTAATTTTGGGAACAGTTGACTCGCTCACGGCCGCTATCATTTTTGCCCCCGCCCGAATGATACCCTGCCTTTCGACTTTGGATCCGATCATGAACCCTGGAACATCTGCCAGAAACAAGAGCGGAATGTTATAGGCATCACAGAGCCAGATGAAGCGCGCCGCCTTGTCCGCGCTGTCGACGAAGAGCACGCCACCCTTGACCGCGGAGTTGTTGGCGACCACACCCACGGTCGACCCGGCCATCCGGCCGAAACCGGTGACCAGCTCCGCGGCATACAGCGGCTTGAGCTCGAAGAAGGAGTCCTCGTCCACCAGACCGTCGATGAACTCGTGGATGTCGAAGGGCTGACTCTCGATCTCGGGGACCGTCGACCGGGTCAGCGGGAGAATTGGTTCCTCGGCGACGTAGGAGGGCACCTCCGCCCGCCAGCTCGAGGGCACGTAGGAGAAGTAGAGCTTGGCCAGGTCGATCGCATCGACGTCGTCATGAGCCAGCAGGTCACCACAGCCTGACACGGTGCAGTGCATCCTTGCGCCGCCCATGTCCTCCAGGGAGACCCTCTCGCCGACCACCATCTCGGCCATCCGCGGACTTCCCAGGTACATCGACGCGTTGCCGTCGACCATGATCACGATGTCGGTGAAGGCCGGGATATAGGCGCCGCCGGCGGCCGAGGGCCCGAAGAGACAGCAGATCTGGGGGACCTTGCCAGAGAGCGCGACCTGGTTGTGAAAGATCCGCCCCGC
>PMCK01000571.1 GCA_003154095.1 Myxococcales bacterium
TGGAAATTCTACCGTCGTTGGGCGCCTGAAGACATTTCTGAGACTGGTCGCGAGCGATCGCAGGGAGTCGGTAAAATAGAACATTAGCCACTGCCTCTATGGAAATGTACCCACAACCCGGCACTCATTACCAATATGAGCCCGCCAGGAACCAGGTACCGCCAACAAATCGACATGAGTTGATCAGACCGGAATCGCACTAGACTCCAGCGAACCCAAAATATCCCAGCAAAAAGGCCGAGAGTCTTGAGAACCATCCAATGCAGACCTGGCGCGAACGGACCGTCCCATCCGCCGAAGAACAGAACCGATGCCACAGCCGAGATTACCAACGTGTGCAGATATTCGGCCAAGTACAGAAGCCCAAAGCCCATTCCGGTGTACTCGGTCGATACCCCTGCAATCAGCTCGCTTTCCGCTTCGGGAATATCGAAGGGAATTCGGTTGGCTTCGGCTAATGAAGCGGGCAAAAAGAATAGAAATGCAAAGAACCCAGGACCTGGGGGCCAGAATGCAAACCAGCCATGTTTGATCTGAAAGCGGACAATGTCGGACAAGCTCATGGATCCTGCCAAGATCACGGGCACTAGTGACGCAAGTACCAGCGGAATCTCATAGGAGACACCCTGGGCGACAGCGCGCATGGCGCCGAGCATGGCGTACTTATTGTTGCTAGACCAACCCGACATCCAGACTGGTATTATCGTGAGACTTCCAAGAGCAAGGAGGTAAAGAACCCCGATATCGAGATCGGCGGCGATAATATCGGCCCCAAATGGCACGACAGCCGCCGTGCCCAGCGCCAATACGACCGTCAATGGTGGCGCGATTACGAACAAGAGTCGGTCGGCATTGATGGGGATCAGAAATTCTTTCTGAATCAATTTTATGCCGTCAACGACTGGCTGGAGCAGTCCCATCGGCCCATAAAATGTTGGGCCGAGACGACTCTGCATGCGTCCGGAGAACTTGCGTTCGAACCAGATTGACCATGCCGTAATCGTCAAAAATACGTTGATCACGACGACCGCGTAGATCAGTCCACGCAGCCACGGGTTCATCGATCGACCTCCCCCATAATGGGGTCAACGCTGCCCAATACCGCGACCGCATCGCTCACCGAATGTCCCGGTAATATGTAAGGCAAGCAACCGAGTACGTGCAAACTGGGTGAGCGAATCTTGAGTCGATAAGGACTGGCGCCCTTATTGTCACCCCCACCGATTACATAGATGCCCAGCTCGCCGCGCGGTGACTCAACAGCGGCATAGGCATGGCCTTTTGCAGCCTTCTCGGCTAATGGCGTTTTGATGGGTTTGCGCGCACCCAATGGCCCCTCGGGAATGTTGTCGATCAGTTCCCTAACCAAACGAATACTCTCGCGTATTTCTGCCATCCGCACGGCCGCGCGCGCCTCGCAATCGCCCGCCGTTGCCGTGGCCACGCGGACTTCGATTTCGTCGTAGCAGTGGTAGGGCGCGTCGCGCCGCAAGTCGTGGTCAACACCGCCGGCGCGCAATACCGGTCCCGTTATTCCAAGGTCCATCGATAGCTGGCCGTCCACTACCCCGACCCCACGTGTCCGCTCGATATATATGTCATTCGTGATTAGGAACGTCTCGTACTCGGGCAGTCGTGTTTCAATTGCATTTATCGCCGCGTGAACCTTGGTGGCCCAACCGGCAGGCACATCGTGCCGGTTACCGCCGATCATGTGCGTATTGTAGTGAAAACGACACCCTGTCAGATCCTCGAACACGTCCAGAATCAATTCGCGTTCGCGAAAGCAGTACATAAATAGAGTTGACCCACCGCCGAGCGCTCCGCCCAGATCCATCGCAAACGCACCCAGCCACAAGAGGTGTGAGGCGATGCGCTGCAGTTCGGCCAGCAGAGTCCGCACGTAGCGGGCACGCCGGGGCACTTCTATCCCCAATAGTGCTTCAAACGCCATCACGAGCGACTGCTCGTTCATCATGGGGGACACGTAGTCGTTCTTGTCGAAGATGGGAATGAGCTGAACCATCGTCAGCTTTTCGCATAGCTTTTCTACGCCCCGATGTAGGTAGCCAACGAACGGCACCACCTTAACTATGATCTCGCCATCCAGGTAGAGCTTGAGCCGGAATACTCCATGCGTCGAAGGATGTTGCGGGCCCAAATTCAGCACCATTAGATCTGCTTCCGGATCGTACGACCCGAGATCCAAGTACGGGTTTGCACGCCGTCTGGCCTTGGCAACGTGAGGTATCATCTCCATGGGTGCACCTTGGTGTCGATGGCGTAATCCTTACGTAGTGGGTGACCCTGCCAATCCTCCGACAGCATCAATCGCCTAGGGTCTGGGTGGCCATCGAAACGGACGCCGACCAAATCGAATTGCTCGCGCTCCTGCCAATCGGCGCCGGCGAACAGTGGTACGAGCGTGGGGATTGCGCCATCAACTGGAATGCAAACTTGCCACGTCGCAAGTTTGGTCCCTTTTCCGACACTTCGAAGTCCGTAGGAGACGCGAATCAATTCGCCAACTCCATTTGCGTCCTTGGCAGGAGCTGGATAGTGCGCCGCAACCACAAAGCCAAATATGCGGTATTGGTATTCGTCCCGAAGCTTTTTAGCCAACTCGAGATGACGAACCACGGCAACTACGGGAGGGCCTCCGAGTGAATTCTCCATCGCTTCGAATTGCTCAATGAGAAGCTTTTGGACTTCTTCTGAATTTTCTGCACCCAACAATTTCACAGTACCAATCTCCCAATCGTTTGAGCGCTCAAGGCAATGTCTTCGTTTTGCCGACCTCGGTCGCATTGCACCTTTGCAATACACTCGGGCGAATGCACACCGTGACCATTGAATCGACTTCGTTACTGCCAGCGGGCGCTTTATGAATCTGGAATAACGGGTGCACTTCGGTCACTGAAAGATTGAATTTCCAAAGTTCAGACCTTGGGCTCAGATTCTGACTCATCTGCTAAATCCTTTGCGACCGAATCGAGCGCTTGCTCGAGATTGAGCTCGTCCCACCAGCCAAGCGAGGCCGCCGACGCCACTTGCTGGCGGTCCAATTCACTGGTGCGTGCCGGATCACCCAAAATCGGAAGCCTTGGCAGTCGCTGATGATGCACGGCTTCTGGCCGTGCTTCGCGGTTGACGTCACGCCCATTTGCCGATGCCCGAATCTTTTCCTGCAGGCGTATCAATCCATGCATCATAGCTTCGGGGTTCGGTGGGCACCCGGGCACATAAACATCCACCGGAATAAATGTATCGATTCCCGGCACTACCGAATAAATGTTTCGATAGAAATCCCCGGAAATTGCGCAGGAACCAACGGCGATCGCCCATTTGGGTTCCGGCATTTGATCCCACAACTTCTTGACTCGCGGAGCCATCTTCACGGTAATTGTGCCAGCAACGATCATGACATCAGAGTGCCTTGGGCTGCCCCTGACAATCGCCCCCATTCGATCGGCGTCCACGCGACTGGCAGCAAGTGCCATGAACTCGATTCCGCAGCAGCTCGTGGCAACCGGAAAAATCCAAAGCGAAGCCTCACTGCCAAACGACAAAAGCTTGTCGACAGTTGTGGTCATCACATCCAAACCCGGGACCTTCATCATGAAGTCGTAAACCGGGTGACTATAGGTGCGATAGCTCTCGTCTACTGCCATCTTAGCGCTCCCTTCGATAGGGCGAATACCCAACCCAGCAACAAGATACCAATGAACAAAAACATGTCGACGATAGCCAGCATGCCGAGATCAGGCAGTATCAGTGCCCAGGTAAATAAAAAAACCGCTTCGACGTCGAAGAGCACGAACACCAACGCAACTACGTAGTAACGCGGGTGAAACTTAAGCCACGCGGGCCCCTCTGGCTCCTCCCCGCATTCGTAGGTAGTAAGAGTCAGTTTAGTGCGCCGTTTCGAGGCGACACCGAGAATTCTGGCAGCGATCATGACGCTTGCCGCCAGCACGGCGCTTACGACCAAGAACACCAATGTCGATATCCAGGCTTGGTTCAAGGTATCATCCTCGGATAAACTTCGGGATTGAAGTATTGCTCACGAGCATAGCGCATGCGGGTATTGCCAACATGACAACGCTCAGCATTTGTCTTGCCTGAGGTAGATAGGACCCGAGGCTTGAGATTGGGAACAAATCATCGGCGAATGTGTTGGTTTCTTTGTGGTCTTGTACCCACTGATTCAGGGGTTGCCTCGAAATGCGGCAACTTCGTTCCTACGTAATGGAAGCCGATAGTCGCCCTAGGGGCCGGTCGTTCTATCCCACGAGTTGTCCGAAGTCGACCTCAAAGACACTCCGTATTTTACACGCACCACATCTTTCTGTGACGTCGGCTCTTTCAGCTCCACCCGAGATGAAGACATACCAATTGATAACCTAAGGGCATGAACCCCATTGCTTCAGGGCTCAATCGCCATACGAATATTTAGCCGAACGCGGCGGACTCGTGAGGCTTACTTAACCTAAGCGACGTGAGTTCCAATCTAGTTTCAGTGTTGTGCCTTTGCACGAGAACAGTCTCCACTTCGGCATCTTAGACGTCTAAAGCTCATCATGCGGCTCGCTACGCAACCCATGGGTGCATTCTCTCACCCCTTCAAGTGCCGGGTGGTACGTCACGAACAGGAACAACAAGTGTCCGTTGTCTCTCTTCGGTGGACACCCCTGAAACCAATGGCGGTTTCACGGGACTATGCTCTTAGCGAGGTCAACGCCTTGTCTTGGGGCATAAATATTCCACGCACTTCGGCCAGCCGGACACGTCAGAAGACGTCATTCTCGGCGAAATGGCCGCTCAACCCTCCTGATTATGGGGGCGCAAATCCGCAGAGAATGCGCCAACCTAAATGGGGGAACTGTGACTCGAAAATACGCGGGAATGCTGGCACAGAGATCAAGTCGAGGAAGTGGAGCGAAACTTCTGTGTTATTTGGTCCGTATCGTATGGTCAGTTGACCCCTTCCCTGGACCACTGGTCGCGCGGCGGAGGTTTTGCGGGAATCGCAAGATTTGCGTGGAAGTGGGGCTAGGGAATGTTATTTTTGAAAGCGAACCGTATGCTGCTCTCGAACGACAATGAGTCTGCACCCATCAGAGTCCTGGTAACGGACACCGATGAGGAATCGCAACGAAATTTGCAAGAAATCATGGGGGCAACCCGCGATATCGTCCTGAGTTTTCAGGCCACCGGGGTTGAGGACACCCTGGATTACGCTCGGAAATCACGCCCCAACATCCTGATGCTGGACCTTGGGCTTCCCGATCGAGGTGCTACTCGGATTATCAGGCCCGTACTGCAAGAATATCCAGATATCGGGGTGATAGTCCTGACGCTACATGACGAAAAGCAGTGCTTGCTCGAGTACCTAAATTTGGGGGCTCGCGGTTTTATACTTAAACCCGCGGTGGCCGATACAACGACAATTTCGGTTCGCGAAGTATTTCGCGGGGGGCGTTTCGTGGACCCGCTACTGCCTCATTGTTTGGTTTCGCATTACGTCGCAAACCCCGCGGCGCCGCGTAATCAAGATTCAGCTCGGGTAGACGTCCTCACGATTCGAGAAAAGGAAGTCTGTCGCTATCTGGCATCCGGGTACACGAATGCGGAGGTCGCCGACGTCCTGCGCATCTCCAAACGGACTGTCGAAACGCACCGCGCTGCAATCATGTCAAAAGTTGGCGTAAAGAGCCGCGCGCAATTGGTTCATTTTGCAATAGAGCACGGGCTTTGGCCGGAGCCGGAAGCGGAACACGTGGCAAACACCGTTCACTTGAGTGTGGCACCTGGGGAGTAGTCGGGCATTTTTGATTGGCCTTGGTGGCAAATAGAGAAGGTACTTTTTTGGTACTGCCCCGAAACGTCGGTGACCTGTCAAGGTCTCGAAGCTCACTTGTTCACTTATACGCCGGTTTGGCCAACTCAGAAGTCGACGACACCGTTCACGTGAAGATTTCGATCCACGAATCCGAAGCCTTGAGTGATGTTCGTGTGACACACCCAGCACTGCGCCACTAGTGGATTCTGTGCGACCTGCGGATGCGGATCGGGCGGCGGCAGGCCGTGACAATTCGTGCAGGTAAGCGCCACATTCGGGTCGGTCCAAACCGGCGACACGTTGCCTGCCGTGACGGGGCCATGACACCAGCTGTCTGTGCAGCTTGCCGTCTGCCGATTCCAAGTGGGGACATGTCCACCCTTGGTCGACACGTTTGCAAAGGTGACCTCGGCGGTCGTCCAATCATCAATATGCCCAGGATCGTTGATATTCGCAATGCTCGCGGGCGTGATGTGACAATCACTGCACGGGACGGGACGACTCACCTGTCCCCCGGTTACGTGCGTTTGATGCGCACCTACTCCAATTGCGGTCACCGAGGTGTTGCCAGAAAGATCCGTCGGAGGCGCAGCCGATGTACGGCTTCCGTGGCAACTGCTGCAATCAAGTGTCACGAGGTCCAAATTGCCGTCTACTCGACCGTCTACATGGCGCTGGGGAGCAATGAAGTTTCGATTTTGATCGATGACCGCGCCATGGCAACGCGAGCAATCCGTAACCTTGGGATGACTCTGAGCTGAAATCGGTTTGGTTGCATCGAATGGCGGGGGCAGACTGTGGCACGTCCCGCAAGTCTGACCGGGAGCATTTTGCGCAACCCACACAGGCGTTGCATTGGCGTGACAATAGGTGTTCGTGCAGCTGTGATCCGCGAATGAATAGACCGGGCTCGAATTGTTGAGCTGCGCAAGCGGGCCAAAAGTAATTGTGGCGGGCGGTGCACCGGTGACGTCATGTCCAGGGCTGTTCCAGGCGCTTGGCACCACGTGGCATTGATTACAAGCAACGGCGCCATGCGTCGTCGAGGCTTGCAAATGTCGCTGGTGAGCCCCGACGCCCGAGGAAGTCACGTCCTGGCTCTCGCTCAGATCAGACGGTGGTGCGGCTTGCGTGAGCTTGTCGCCGGTTCGATTCGCGTCGCCGTGACAACTGCCGCAGGAAAGACTTACTTCGACTAATCCGTCTACGTGAAGAGCTGGGTTCAAGAAATTCCCACTAGAGTCAATGACATTCGAATGACACTGATAACATTCCGCCTTTTGCGGGTGCGGCGCCGGGGGCGGCAAGCCGTGACAGCTGCCACACGCCGCCTTTGAGTCACGCGGTGCCGTCCATTGGGGCGAGTAATTCCCGTGGCAATAGGTGCCACTACAGCTATGCGCCGCGAAATCGTAAGCGGGGTTATTCTTGTCCCGTGTGGCCAAGTCGCCAAAAGTAACTACGGCAGGGGGCGAGCTTCCGGCGTGTCCCGGATTATCTGTCGTGGGGATTTCGGTTGGGACAACATGACACTGACTGCACGCAACTGCACTGTGCGTTGACGACGCATGTAGGTGGTTGGCGTGGGCGCCCACACCCGGAGACTGTGAGTCGGTGTTTCCTTCGAGATCGGCGGGAGGCGCACCACTCGAGTCGGTACCGTGACAGCTGTTGCAGGCCAAACTGGCCGTATCGATGCGACCATTAATGTGCAGCTGCTTATTGACGAATTTTCCATTCTGATCGATGACCGAACCGTGGCACCTAAAGCATTCGGCATTTTGGGGGTGCGGTGCGGAAGGCGGCAATCCGTGACAGCTGCCACAGGCGGCTTTCGAATCTCTTGGGGCGACCCATTGGGGATTGTTACCCGGGGAATAAGCTTGGTGACAGTAGGTATTACCACAGGAGATACCGGCGGCGTCGTAGCTTGGAGAGCTGCCATTTGCTTTAGCCAATTCACCGAAGGTTATTTTGGCGCCCTTGGGGTTCGCCAAATGACCTGGAGCAAATACCCTATCGGGAACCGTATGGCATTCCATGCAACTAATTGGCCTGTGACTGGCGCTCTCGGTTAGATGGTTCTGATGTGCGCCTACCCCACGTGCACTTGAGTCACTTTCGCCATTGAGATCGATGGGCGGCGCCGCCTGGTTCACTTTGGTCGGGTTTACGTCATTGCCTGCCCGTTGTGCGTCACCGTGACAAGCGGTACACTGATTGGATTGAATGGGCGCCTCGTTGTGAGTGTCGAGGCACCCCGTAAAAAGAATAGACTGAGCCGCCGTAATGACTAGCGTACGCACGAAGCGCCTAGGATGCTTACGTTCAATTGGCATGGCAATACCTGCACATGGCGTCATGAGTCGAACGAGAGCTGCGCCAACCGCTGGGGTGCGGGTTGCCCCCGGTACCACCTACTCGGTGGCATTGGATGCAATTGGTGGCGGGGCCGTGATCATGGCAGGCCATACACGAAAGTGGGTCCCTCCGTGCCACTCGACCGTGGAAATCGGGCGAACCGGAGTCTCGGGACATCCACCCGGGGGGATGCGGATTGGGCGCTCCCAAACGCAGAGAGCTAACGCCCCGGTTAATATGGCAGCTATCGCAGCTGTCCGAGGTATGGCACCGCAAGCACGTCGCGGGGCGCGAGCGTGCTTCAATGGGGTGGCGCACCAGGAAATCGCCTACGTGTTTGAATTCGCGCTCAATCGAATCGGGATGCCTCTGTTCGATGGGCAAGCCACGGCGCTGATCATGGCAATCTGAACACCAGGTGGCTGAATGACACGCCCCACAGATCGGCGACTGACGAGCCGCGGCGATTCCGTGCCGTTCAAGCCAAGCAGCGTCATGTCGGAGAAAAGTTTGGGGAACGAGTCGGCTCAATTCTTGGCGAATATGACAAGGGGTACAGTAGCCGCGCTCGAAATCCTGCTGGTGACAATCGAGGCACACCGACATGGGTGGCGAGCGTACAGAAGTCGCCTTGGGATCAACGACGCCGCCGTGGCAGACCACACATTGGCCGTGAATCTTCTTCTGAATGAGATGGCGATCGTGTGGAAATAAAATCCGATCCAATCGTTCCGACTTAGCGCGCGCGAACTTCCTGGACCGATTCATCAACTGGACGCCATTGCTGTGACACTGGCTGCAATTGCTGACCCAAGGAGGCGTATTGATATCCGATTCCTTCATGCGGCCGTGACAGCTGGAGCAAGTTAAACAATCATGCTCCCCTGGTCCACCGCATTTCGCGGCCAAGTGGGCCATGTGCGGGAACCGAGGGGGTTCAGATTGACAGCCGCTGAACACTGCAGAAAGGGCTCCGACAATCAACATAATGGTGAGCGTCAGGTGGCGCATCATGGCTCACCCCCTAACGCGCTACCGTAAGTGTATGCTAACCGCAGCATGGCTTGAGCATCCAAAGCCGCGTAGGGTGAGTGGAACAGCGAACCGCCCAACATCATTTCCCACTGCCTCTGAAACCTCCACGAAGTCGTTGCTACTTGCACGCTGGAAGTCCGCATGCCTCGAATCGCGACGTCATAGAAATACGTATATTGCTCAGCTGACAGCGTGACGGGATTTAGCAGGCGGTACACAACTGATATGCGAGTGCCGTGATAGCCGTTCTCCGGCTCGACCACTCGAGTGTACGAAAACTGAACCAACAAGCGGTGGGCATCATCGGGGTAAATCTTCGCTCCACCTCGGGTACGTGAGCCTACTCCTTCACCTTGCAGCCATTCGACAAAGCTTCCTCCGAATAGCAATATTCTGGGGGTCACGTGGTAACGCAATTCACCGCCGACCTCGTCGAATCGATCCACGGCGAATACCGACAGGACTGATTGACGCGACATTAGGAGAGTCGGAACAATCCGTCGATACTCGGTAGCGATATCCCAATCGCGACTAGGGTGGAATCCGACTCCTAGAAATGCGTCCGCCAGACTACGGCTATCCAAGTCCATCAGAGCTCTGCCGCTGGCATCGACCGCTACGCCTGGAAAGAAATGAAGATCCAATGCGGCGTCGCGGCGGCCGAGGGCGTGATCCTCGCGTTGTTCGTGAATTGATAGGCCAATTCCGCCAATTCGACTGGCGGTGTACCCCACACGGCCGCCCATCATCCAATTGCCGGAACGTTCACTGCGGGGCAACTGATCGGCTGAGGTAATCAGCGAGTCGCCCGCTGCACCCAAATGTTGATAGTTGGGTCGATTGTCCCAGCGCGGAAGCACCGTCCACCCGGCATAGCCCGATACATCGAACCCAAGTCGCGATCGAACGCCAGCGGAGACTCCATCTAAGTGCGCAAAGCGAGCAGCCCCCTCGGTAACATATTGACGTCCAATTTTCACATAGGACAGCCGATACCGCTGAGTGACGGCGGCGACGGAGACGTCTCCGTCATACGTTCTCTGCCCATTACTACTGCCAACTAAGGTTCCTGCCCCCCACAGCGACAGCTCCATATCTGCGCTGTTTTTTGCCCACGGCATGTCGGCATCGACTACTCGAAACATCATGTAGTCGTAGATAGGCAAAGTCGTCGTTGCCTGCGGCGACACCAACGAACCCGAGGGTCCGGGCAATAGCGCCCGCTGAAACAGCGGCATGTACGTGGAATTGTAGGCTTCTACGGCGAGGATATCGGCGCTCTTCGTGGAATAGTCCGAACTGGGTGGGCGTTTGTCCTCTTCTACGGGAACCGCATTGGTATGAGTGCTCTTGCCCCAAGTTGCGTCCGTCGTTGTGGTTGAATTGGAGTTCGTAACGTCTGATGAGGTCGGACTGGGGAGCGGTAGTGCCAACGTTTGAGCCGCTGTCGAACGCGTGTAGACGAAGCACAGAAGTGCTCCCGCCATCATGGCGCCACGAGAAAGCCGAAGCCTGCGCGTGGCACGTACGCTAGTTCGATGCGGCATCTTCATAGTTGGACAGTCCAAGCGGCAAGTGTCAATCCGTCACCAGTTGCGCGTCTTGCACGATGGCTGGGTACTTGTAGCCAGCGCCGAAGTCGACATCGACGCCGAACTTACCTTCGAAAAGTAGCGTATCGCCCAGTTGCGGTTCGGCTTGTGTCGTGATCGTCAAATCGAAATTGCCGGCCTTTTCGCTGCCAGACCCATCGCGAACGTGCACGAATGTCTTGCCCATGACTCCGGGCACGGATTTTACGACCACGGCGCGTACCCGTACTACCTTGCCGGAAAGGGCTGCGCGTTTGGCGTAAATGTCAGCGACAGAGTACCCCGAATCTCCCTTGGCTTTGGCGATTTTCCCAATCGGAATCGAATCCGCGGAGGCCGGGACCTGCGCGTGGGGATTCGGTCCATTCGGATCTGAAGGCGGCAGCGCCGTGTCACCCGTGCCGTGCGGATTTTTGGACATATCCATTCCGGCATGGGGGTTAGCATTGCCGCTGGGCCCTCCATGTTCAGAAACCTGCCCGGGCCCTTCGAGTGCGCCAAAATAGATCTTGTCGAACTTCCGGTTGAGCGCAGTGCTCTGAAAATTCTCCATCGCCTGGGCTTGAACAACACGCACCGGATCCCCTACTTTAAGGTCCTTTGCGGAGGTTACGGCAGCCCAAGTACCAGATTGACCCGCTGCACCGATTCTTAAGTACGTATAACGGGGAACCTGGATAATCTCTAATATCTTGCCCTGGATCGACGACGCTTCCTTTGAATCTTGGTCTGATTGGTCCGTCGCCGCAGCCAGCTCGGGGATCGCATTGGAGGCCCGTTTCTCGGCATGGGACTTGGAAGCACCGCGTGTCGCCGCGGCCGCTATCGCTCCAACGACCAATGCTGCTATCAGGAGCCCTACTTGAGTCGATTTTTTCATTGTGGCCATACGATAAAACCTCCGAGCTTAGAGCTCTACTTGAATAGATGGCAAGATGCGCATTGCGAACCTTGCGGGAAATGGTCCTTCTTGTCTTTATGACAGGTCAGGCACTTGTCGCGGCCTTGCACTTTTACGGCGTGCGAATCATGGCAGGTAAGACACTTCTCGTGACCCTTTGATGCATGTATTCCGGGCCTCGATTGGTGACAGCTCTGGCAGGACGGTAGTTTGTCCGTATGGGGTTCGTGGCACCCTTTGCAATTCGAGTGCGTGCCCGATAGGACTCGCGTTGCCGCGGCCTCAGAAGCGTGACATTGCACACAACGACTGAACCAGGGCACCGGGGCTTGGTGGGGGCTATGACAGCCTAGACAACGGTGCCCCTTGAACAGCGGCTTTGCAGTTATGGGCGCATGGCATTCGGAGCAAGGAGTGGGCGGCATCGGCGCGTGCCGATTGTGACAGGTTTGACACCCGCGGTGTGCGACCGGCGTCCAACTACTAGCGCCTGCCAATTGTGTTGAATGGCATGCTGCACAGGCAGGGCCGCCTTTGGCAGATTTGTGAGGAGCGTGGCAAGTCGTGCAGTCCGCATGCTTGCCGCGAATTTCCGGAACTGCTTGATGACAACTTCGACAACTCAATTCCGGGCTTGCCGGTGGCCCATGCGCCTGATGGCATTTCAAACAGGCACCTGAATGCGGACCTCGTTGATCGGCCCTATGGCAATTGACGCATACGGTGGCTGACTTCTGGAATTGATGCGGCTGGTGGCAGGAGCTGCACCGCTTGTGTTGGTCAATCGTGGCTTTGGCTATCAGGGCTTTCTCCTTCTGGTGGCAATTGCCGCAACGTCCGAGCGTTGCACCTACGTTGTGCTGATCATGGCACGATGCACACAGGTGATGTGGAGCGGGCTTTTGATTGCCTACGGCTGTGGCCTGTTCGGCGTGACATCCGATACAAGCCTTGACCGCCAACTTGCTTTGGTGAGGCTCGTGGCACTTAATGCAGTCGGGGTGGCCATGGTTCTGCTGAGCCGTGTGGCAATTAACGCAATTGCTCGCAGTTTTTGCCTCAGAATGGCCTTGATGGCAAGTCAGGCAGTCCGTGTGTCTTGTGTCGGTCCAAGCCGCGATTGTTTCCTTTTCCTTCTTGTGGCAATTGGCACAATCGGTGCGAGTTACCCTGAAAACGTGCGGCTTGTGGCAGCTCGAGCAATTCTCGTGGTGACCCGCCAGTACATTGGAGCCGGCTATGGGCACCTTTCTTTGGTGGCACTGCGCGCATAAGGCAGGGGTCTTCGGACGGGGGCCATGAATCTGGTGACACGAGGTACAATTCGGATGACCAGCAATTTGAGACTGCTGGTGCTGAGTCATGACCCCTTTGTGGCAACGTTCACAGTCCATGCCACGGCGTCGATCACCCGCATCTGCAGCATGGGGATCATGGCAAAGACGACAGGCATTGACGTTGCCGTGGGTGGCGTCGGCACTGATAACCAATTTGCTAAGCAACGAAGGGTCCACGCTCGAAGGCCCGAAGGGCCTTCCGCTGTGACACTTCATGCAGCCGGTGGCTGGAATCCCGCCAGTTGCCGTCGGCGGCGCCTTGTAGTCGTGGCACGAAAGACAAGTGACTTTCGCCATACCGCGGTCGTTCATTTCGCCACGGTTGTGCATAATTAGCTGCGAATGACACTTTTGACACACGCCGTCGCGGATAGAGGTCGAATGAGACCTAAGCTCGTGACATTCATTGCACAATAGTCTCGTCTTGTTGACCACATGCGCCAAATGACCGCTTGTGAGTCCGATATTTTTCTTGGATTTCGGGTCCAGGTGACAGGTGCGACAGCGCGCAAAATCGGTTTGACCGTGTGGGACTAACTTGGTGTTTCCGCCAAACCAGCCGCCCACAGTTAACCGCGCACCCTTCCAGAAGTCGGAGCGATGACAGTCTTGACACACGAGGTTCTTGTGCGCGTGCTGCTTGACTGACTTGGAAGTGTCGCTGTGGCAGGAAACACAATAAGTGGACTCGCGCACCACNNCGGCAGCCATCGGGAAACTACTTAGTTAGCGACAAACAACTACCTTGATCCCCAGTGACTTCCCATGAGCGATTGGTGAAACTTGGTCGTAGGATGAGATGAATTGTCCATGGGAACGGGTCGAGACGTCCAAGCCAGCGGCACCGGCGACGTGTTACATACCACGACTTTTACGGCTCAGATGGTATTCATTAATGAGTCCCACGCGGTCGAGCCTAGACCGTAGTTTATACGGAGCTCTTGGCCGGCAGGGCAATCCAGGCGATTTTGCTTCATTTTGAGCCACCGCGGCCGTCAAATCCTGCAACAATGCGCGAAAACGCGCTCGAGCGATTAATGTCTATGTTGACCCGCCTTCTGTGTCTTGGTGCACGAGCATCACTGGGTTTAGTAATTTTACTAGTTGCCTGCGACATAGAACGCGAGGTGCAGCCGAGTCCGCCTCAACAGTCCATTGCCGCCCCCAAGGTGGCACGCAGTGCTGAATCGGCTTCCACTGAGGAAATAACCCAAGAGATACGCAAATCGGCCCACGCTGAGCTGGATTGTTCGGATTGCCATGCTCCGGCTGCAAAAGACGCAGTCTTGCTGGGGGGCACACCGGCGACAATTGGCAAGGCGGATTGTGGCCACTGCCATGAGCTCGAACTAAAGGCTTATGAACAGAGCGTACACGCACAAGCCCTGAGAGACGGCCAAACTGGCGCTGCAAGCTGCGCAAACTGTCATGGGTCGCATTTCATACTTCCGGCAAGCGACCCGCGTTCACAGGTATTCAAGCGGAACTTACCTGAAACCTGCGGCGTATGCCACAAGAACCCCGAAGTTGCCAAGAAACTGGGAATCAAACGTCCGTATGCAGTTCAATTTTATCTGGATAGTTTGCATGGCAAGGCACTTGTGCAAAATGGCCTTCTGGCCGCGCCAACCTGTACGGATTGTCACAGCGCTAGCCACACGATTCGGCGAGCGAGCGATCCACGTTCGACGGTGTATCGCAACAACATTCCTCAGACCTGTGGTCGTTGTCATATCGGTCCGTTANNGGAAAGAAACTTGCAGAAGGCAACTCGAAAGCGCCCGTCTGCAGTGATTGCCACACTGCCCATGAAATTGTCGGACCCACGGGCGGTTTCAAACTAGCAAGCGACGAATTGTGCGGCAAATGCCACCTTTCACGGCTACGCGAGTACTTACAATCATACCACGGTAGGGCTCATGATCTGGGGTCACAAAAGGTAGCAGCGTGTTTTGACTGCCACGGAATGCACGCAATACTTCCAGTCTCGGATCCAGACTCTACGCTATCGGCATCTAACCGCCTAAATACCTGTAGAACGTGTCACGCGAAC
>PMCK01000673.1 GCA_003154095.1 Myxococcales bacterium
GCGCGCTCAGCCGAGTGTCGGTTCCGAGTTTGAGGCTTCGTCATCCTCGCTCGATCGCGCCTTAGCTCTGTGGCTGGGTTTCGAATTGGCGGCTTTGGGCGTCGGCTTGAGGGTTACGCGAATAAAGTCGTGTATATCCAATAGATCTCGCGGCAATTCATTTTGATCGCCGAGCTTTCTGGCAATGACACGCGCCACGGCCAAGAGCCTTGTGTAACCAGCACCATTGGGCCTCGTGGCAATGGTTTCACGGGATCCAGCTACCTTGAGTTGCAAGCGAAAGTTCGTGGGATGAATGCAGATATGTTCCGTCGGGTGAACTACCGCCGACAGCGCCGTTGCCATTTCCCAGCGGGCGGGCTCACCAGAATAAGCGGACAATGCCGCGACATAGCGATCGAACCGCTGCGCGTAAGGCTGCGTCCCATACAGCAATTCGCGAGCTGAATTTGCCAAATCTCGCAACCGATCCCGGTTGGCCGTCTTTGACTTCTTCAACTGTGCCGAAGGCACTAGTTCCGTGTGCGCAAGCACGCTTACGATGAGGTCGTACACCTGTTCATATTCTTGATTCGTAATCAATGAATCGATCACTGCCGCGGAAAGTTGCTCTTGAGCGGTCTGGACCAGAACCGATCGATGCCGCGGGGCCGGTTGCGAAGCGCCCTCGCCTCGAACATCCAGAATCCAATTGGGATCGAGCAAGCCTGCCGGGAAGGTGTCGCGAAAAGCCGCTAACTGATGCGAAAAGTTCATGCCGCTGCCTCCCGCGCTGGCGGATTGGGCATTGGCTCGCGCCACGAGCAACCGCTGCAGTCGAATTGAAGCTGCCTTCTGGTCCGGACTCGGTTGCTCAACTCTGCGCATTAGGTTGTGAAAGCCGTTGGCCATCGTGCGCTCTTCGCCATCCTCGAAAAGATAACCCCGCTTGCCGCCCGTTTCCCACGCTAGAACCCCTATTCCCCAATCCTTGCGAGTGGTGTGGGCAAAGAGCGAGGGTAAATTCGTGTTGTCAGTTGTCAGGGTCATGAAACCTCGTGGGAAATGCGGTGACCCGAACGGAACGATGGTTCCAATTGTTCGAACCACTGCGACTATGGGCGTGCACCGACTCTCGCGACGAAAATTCCGTCACGTTGCACGCATCGAAGGACTCACCTTAGCACAAGCTCTTTCGGATTTCGAGCTTTGACTCGATAATCGATATTTGCCCCTAATTATTGGGCAATCTGGAGAAGCAAGCAGCGAGTATTGGCGTTAGCAATCACGCATCTACCATAAAATGTAAGACAGACCGCGTCCTCGCCGGGCTTGCAGTTTTGAAACAACTTGCGAATCGGCTTACTTATAGAGTCGGGCGACCCCGAGTTGCTGTCTCACTGTCGGTGGCCTCGTTCGGTATGGCATATCGG
This sequence comes from Myxococcales bacterium, assembly GCA_003154095.1. Taxonomy (GTDB): domain Bacteria; phylum Myxococcota_A; class Polyangia; order Polyangiales; family Polyangiaceae; genus FEN-1139. The sequence goes on from PMCK01000673.1 coordinate 1,413, forward strand.
TACGGAATACTCAGATCCGCGTATCTGAGCGCCCAGTAACACGACTGCGGCGCACATTTCGTGTCATGTGCGCCCGCCGATGCGCGCTTTGCTACGACGCCAACATTGTCAGGGTCTACGAGCCTTTAGATTGGCACAACCCTGCTTGTTACCCTCGTCGCATGCTCGCTGATATAATTGCAGCGCTCGTTTAGTATCCTTAGTGACTCCCTTGCCGAAGGCATAGGCTTCCCCAAGACTCGAACAACCTCGGGAACTCCCGACATCGCAAGCGCGCTGATACAGCTCCGCAGCATGTTTGAGGTCCCTGGTTGCCCCCTCCCCTCGAGCTACCATCGTACCGAGTCCTTCACAACCCTTGCCGCTCCCCGAATCACAGGCCCGTTGAAACAGCTCGACGGCGAGCTTTACGTCCTTGGTAATGTACTTACCTTTGGCATACATCGCGGCCAAGTCGGCACAACCATGGCCGCTACCTGCTTCACAGGCGCGCTTGAAGAGCTCGACGGCCTGCTTCTTGTCTTTCTTCAAGCCTTTGCCACTGGAGTAAAGCTCACCGAGACCCGCGCATCCACGTGCGCTGCCTCCGTCACAGGTCCTTTGGTAAAGCTCAACCGATCGACGTGGGTCTTTTGCGATTCCTTCTCCTCGCAAGTATGCTTCCGCCAAATCTTCGCAACCCTTGGTATTCCCATCGTCGCAAGCACTCTGGTACAGCTCGACAGCGTGATGCGCATCTTTGGCAACACCTTCGCCTCGTTCGTATTGCTTGGCAACGTCGACACAGGCGCCATCGCTTCCGGCTTTGCAGGCGCTTTGAAGTAGTTCAATGGCCCGCGCAACGTCCTTGGTCACGCCTTCGCCACGCAGATAGAGGTTGCCCAGGTGTCCGCATCCGCGAGCGTTTCCGGCCTCACAAGCCTTTTGATAAAATTCTGCCGCAACCTTGAGGTCTTTTGCCACTCCCTCGCCGCGTGAGTGGATTTCACCCAAGCCTACGCAGGCACGCGCTCCACCGGAGTCACAAGCCTGCTTATACAACCCAACGGCACGTGACAAGTCCTTGGCAACGCCTGTGCCATGCAAATAGGCGTCGGCTAGGCTCATACAACCCCGGGTGCTCGCTGCATCGCAAGCGCGCTGGAAAAGCTCCACGGCGCGTGGTGGGTCCTTGGAAACCCCTTCGCCTCGCTCGTAGGCCTCACCCAATAGGGCGCAACCAGCTGAACTGCCGCCGTCGCACGCNNACTCTCCCAAATTGGTGCAACCGTGGGCACTACCATCGTCACATGCTCGCTGAAAGAGCGTGACTGCGCGTGGCGCATCTTTCGCAATACCTTCACCACGAGCCAGCCTTTCTCCAAGATCAGCGCAACCATGCGCGCTACCGCTGTCGCAAGACCGTTGAAACAAAGTGAGTGCTCGGGATATGTCTTTGGGCACACCTTTGCCTGACAAATACAATTCACCCAGTGCCGCGCATCCATGAGCACTGCCACCGTCGCACGCCCGCTGAAACAAGCCTAGAGCGCGATGCTCGTCCTTTTGAACGCCCTCTCCTTTGGCAAGAAGTTCACCCAGACTCGCGCAGCCCCCAGCGCTTCCACCGTCACACGCCCGGCGAAACAATTCCTGTGCCCGCTGGATGTCCTTCTTGACGCCATCGCCCTGAACATACAACTTGCCGAGGCCAGCACAGGCGCGGCCAGTTCCGCGCTCGCAAGCCTTGCTATAGAGGTCTTGCGCACGCACGGTGTCCTTCTTGACACCGTTTCCGTTCGCGTAAATCTCTGCAAGCCCTGCGCACCCACGCTCGTTGCCCTTGTCGCAAGTCTGTTGATAGAGCTGCGTGGCGCGGCTGTAATCCCTTCCGACACCTTGACCCGACACGTAAAGATCCGCCAGGTTTACGCACCCCTTGGGGCTGCTGTCTTCGCAGGCGCGCTGATAGAGCTCCGCTGCGCCGCGCGCGTTTCTCGGAACACCATTACCCGCCTCGTACATCTCGCCCAAATCCACGCAGCCTCGAGCATTCTTCTGGCTGCACTCCTTCTCGAGCAATTGCCGCGCGCGAGCCGTGTCTTTGGTAATGCCCTCACCGGTGGCGTATGCATTGCCTAAGCCAACACAACCGCGCTGATTTCCGCCATTGCAGGCAAGCTGATAGTACCGGACTGCCCGCGCCGGATCCTTCGGCACAGCCTCACCACGGGCATACATGTCAGCCACGTCTGCACAGCTTCCGCCTTTTCCTTCATCGCAGGCCTTTTGAAACCGAACGATGCGCGCCACTGCGGCAGTAGTGCATGCCACCAAACCGGGGCCGAGCGCGAGGAGAACAGAAAGAGTCGCAATACTAACGCTACGATTCATCATGGCCATTGCTCCGATGTGCAGGGAATGTCGAAAATTTTCAGGTACTGAAACGCTCTATTCTCACGAAGTGGCGCGGTACCTCGCCGAGCGCAACGCACGAGGTTGCAATAAACACTGATTGACGGCAAGCTGCTAGCAGGCATGACGTTTCCACCTAGATTGATTGGAAAGCTTACGACCGATCGAACCCCTCATGACGATTCGACCCATGTGAGCGAAAGCACCGCTCCTTGGGCCGCAACTCGCCACATGACTACCTCCAGTAAAGCGCCAACACGAGAGCCTCGTCCTCTCATACGCGGAGTGCATAGGCTTCAGCTTTTGCGAGCTGCGATGCTCATGCTGGCAGTGCAAGCCTGCGGTTTGCAACGATCGACGGATTCTTTGAATGCGCGTCAACACGCTCAACCAAGCACGACTCCGACAAGCGAGTCCTCGCTGGATAGTACTACGGACAACGGCGGGTCTGGACTGAGCCCAGCCGACACGGCCGCAAAGGCCCATCTGGGGAATTCCGCGCTCGACTACGATTTCGAGCAACCCGATTCGAGGTGGCCTTTGCCCAGGGACTTGAACGAAATATCCGACATAGCAGTGCTTTCCGAGAGCGAGGTTGCCTGTGTACAGGATGAACGAGGGGTTGTATTCGTTTACGATACCAGACAAAAGCGCATATCCGACGAGGTGCGCTTCGCTACCAAAGGTGACTTCGAAGGCCTGACTATCGCCGACTCGAAGCTCTTCGTGTTGCGCAGCGATGGTCTGCTCTTCGAATTGTCGAGTTTGAGACATCATCCGTCCGTGCAAACGTACGAGCTTCATTTGCCATTTAAGGAAAGTGAAGGTCTTTGTCTGGACGCAAAGCATGACCGATTGCTGATTGCGCCCAAGAGTCATGAACAGACGGAGAACGGCAAAGATATGCGACCCATTTACGCATTTGACCTGCGCAAAAGAGCCCTCGTCGAAGGCCCCGTGCTCGAACTCAGTGTCCACGATATTCGGCACTTTGCCAAACATCACGATTTGCCCGTTCCGCGACGGGTCAAGAGGGATGGACAAACCATGCATGCCTCGCTGCGCTTCAAGCCTTCGGCTATCGCAGTGCATCCCGTGACGGGAGAGGTATTCATCTTGTCGTCGGTGGACCACGTGCTCGTGTCTTGCACTCAAGCTGGAAGTATCACGGGCTACGCGTTGCTCGACGCTTCCTCGTATCGCCAACCAGAAGGAATCGCCTTCTTTTCCAATGGCGACATGCTCATTTCCAGTGAGGGGGCAGGCAAGGAACCGATGTTGGTACGGCTTCGCTGGAAGCAACAGGTGCACTGACTCCGCCCGGCGATCGATTGGATTGACCAGCCCAAGAGCGCTCTTTCGGGGCCCACGACCCCCTGGTACCGGACGGTGGCCCCATACTATTCCAGTCACAGAATTGTTGCTTGCCCGGGCGACGTTCGTCACCAGCGCACTCAAACATGAAAGTATGGAAATACGAAAATCGAGACTGACGCTCGACGAGGACGGACTGGGTGCCGACCTCCTGGTTGCTACCCTCTTTCGGACCGAACGAGTCGAGCATTTTCTGCAAACGCTACAAGGAATTGATGTCCGGCCACGGCTTTTGACATGGGTGCGCGGCTCGAAGCGCTGGTTGCTGCATCTTCGCGTAGCCGAAAGCGATGGGTCTCGCCTGAGCGCAAGTCGCGCCGGCGAAATCCTACGCGCAAGCGAGCAAGCGCTGGCGACCGAACACTTCATGGCCCAAGAGTCTGCGCGCGCAGCGTAGCCACCGCTTTCGTGCTGCGCGTACGAGCTCGTCATAATACGTCGCCGTTGCAACTATCGCCGTTCACCTCGCCTGGCGTGCCTTCGGAGCACCATTCAAACTCACCTGTTCCGTCGGGGAATCGGGCAAATGAGGTCCATCTTGTTCCGGCGTCATTAGGTGGAACTAGGCTGAATTGAACTGAGTCAATCACGTATCCAGCGGGGTCACTTAGCCAAATACTTTCTCCTTTTTTCGTGAGCTTGAAACTCAAGTGCGGCTCTATTGGACTGCTCTCCAAGGGCTGTGCATCCGCAAACACCAGCAGTACACGCCGGGCTGGCACTATGTACGATTTTGCTCCTGCATCCCCCTGTGTTTCAGGAAACTGGTACTTGAAGCGCTTGTTCGCACTGTCGCTGATGTAGCAGCCTCCAAGATCGAAATCCTCATCGCTCACGTTGTAGAGTTCAATCCAGTCACCTGTGTTGCCAAAGATGTCCTGGTAAACACCATTCACAGAAGATAACTCATTGATGCGGACGGCACTCCGTGTCCTATCAATGGGACCGCGACCGCATCCAACCGATAGCACGACCAGGCTTGCCGCTAGCAAGGCCTTTCGAAAACGATGCTTGATCATCGTAAATTCTTTCATAGGTGCCTCATAATCCGAACTGTCTCTCTCAAAGATCAATCTCCTGCTGTCCGAGCACTAAGGTTACCTTGTTGTTGCCGTTGGCCTCACGCACAGCTTCGATGAAACGGTCTGTTTCCGCCCGTGGTTTAATTACCACTGAATACACGGCCTCCTGCAATTGTCCGTCCCCTACCGTCTCGAGACTAATCAAGTTGAACTCGTCGAGAAATTTCCGAAATACCTCTGCGAACACCTCATCGTATTTGAGCTCACCGGGCACGCGGACAATCAGGATGCGCTCCCGAATGACCTTGGCAAATAGGTCAAGCTTTGTCATCAAGAGCACGGCCGCACAAAGGCCTATCGTGCTAAAGG
>PMCK01000489.1 GCA_003154095.1 Myxococcales bacterium
CGCATTTGTCGATGGCCGATCGGCCATATCCTCAGACGCGTGACTCGTTGTCGCAGGCGGCGGCGTAAGAGAGGCGAGCGCGATTGGTGGTTGACTGACTCCGGCAGTGGCCCCTACGACTGACTCCTGAATCTCGATGACGTGCCCGCATTGACGGCACTTCATCTTAACCGATCGACCGATGACTTTCTCGTCGGCGATTTGGTACTTCGCTTTGCAACTAGGACAAAGAAACTTCATGCCGACGCAACCACGGTCCGAAGAGCGCTAGAGCTTGAGCATCCTCGCAAACCCTAGCGACATTCACAACAGGTTCAGTAAGTGCTCCTTGATGCTTTGGCGAGTCTCGTCATCGGGCGCAAGCCCGAGGGCTCGTTCCCATGTTTCGGACGCTTTATGACGAAAGCCAGCTTTTTGGTACAGGATCGCCAGGTTCTTAGCAGCGGCGAAGTGTTTCGAGTTCAGCTCCATGGCTCTCTCGAGCGCTCCGATGGCTTCATATACCTGCCCCTTCTTTCCATGGAGCAGACCTAAGTGAAAGTGCAATCGGTAGGCCAATGGGTCAATATTCGTCCCTTGCTTAAGATGTGCAATTGCGTCGTCCAGGCGACCGGCTTTATAGGCCTCAATTCCCATTGACAGTTCGGCCTCAGCCTCTTGCGAAACCTTGTTTTCATCCGCCCCGGCGCCGGATTCTTTTATCCCAGCTAGAGCCGAATCAACCGCGCGGAGCAATTCTTCGATGCGAAAAGGCTTTTCAATAAAGAACTCGACGCCACAACTTTGTTTGAGATCCTCGGCGAAACGCCAGCCTCGGTACACGGCGCTAATCATGATAATGGGCGTGCGCGCGAATCGCTCGCTGTGTTTGATGCGACGAGCGATGTCAAAACCATGCACTTCTGGCAGCATTGCGTCTAGGACGATTAGCTGCGGATTGTGGTCCTTGAGAAGCCTTAGAGCGAGATTGCCCCGATCCGCCTCAATTACGTTGAGCCCCCGACTGAGAAGTAGTCGAACCACCATCCTTCTGATATCGGCGTCGTCATCTACGACCAGCACGGTAGGCGCGTCGGTGTTCTTCGCTGGCGAACGTGCAGCAAGGGGCAATTCCGTGACGACGCTGACCTCGCGCGACAAGTTGCCGAANNCTCGGCTGTGATTCATCCACGAGAAACTCGGGGGGAACGGACACATATTCCTCGACTTTTGAATCACTCCGAGCCGGGGCGGAAGCTGAATTTCGAACGCCAGCTGGATCAAGGCCAAAACGTGCAAGTGTTTCCGGCGGGCAACGTGGGCCCACATAGAACTCCTCACCGCGCGCTTTTTTTGCGTAGGCTGACTGGATGACTTTGGATATTACGGCCTCCAAAGCTACGTAGGCAAAGACCTTCTTGCCGGTAACGAACTCGAGCTCCTCGATTACCTTGGTTTCAGTGGGGTTGCCCATGGCTACGAATAGACGCTCATCTCGAACCAGCACCGGCAATATTAAGTGCTTCTCGGCAATTTCCTTGGGAAGCAGTTCGAGATCCTCGATTTTTAAACATATTTGTGTAAGGTCGATACCAGGAATGCCGCGTTGCTCGCTGAGTGCCTTGAGCGCTTCAACATCGTCGATTACGCCCTGTAGTGTGAGTCGTGATGCTAGGCGTCCAAAGCCCGCCTTGTCCGATAAAGCCCGATCGAGTTGCTCCGCAGATACGGAACGCTGCTCCAGCAAGATTCGACCGATCGGCTTTTTGTCGTGGGACATCGGGGGGGTTGATTATTCCACGAACAGGTCGCCCCGTGCTAGATATTTGGGCTCCGCCACCGTACAAGCAGATCCTCCGCCCAGGGAGCAAAGCTGCCATTGGCGATGGCTTCGCGTGCGTCTATCATGAGACGACCGTAGAAGTGGAGATTGTGCAAGGTCAACAATCGGTGTGAGAGAATTTCTCGCGACATGAATAGGTGCCGTAGGTAGGCACGGCTGAACTTCGACGAACAAGTGTGACATTGACAATCCTCCTCGATAGGCCGCGGATCATCCAAGTAGCAAGCTTGTTTAATAACCAGCCGGCCTGAACTGGTGAACGCCTGGCCATTGCGCGCGTTACGAGTGGGTAGGACACAATCGAACATATCGATTCCCCTGGCGATTGCATGGACCAAATTGGATGGAGTCCCTACTCCCATCAAGTATCGGGGGCGCTGTTCGTCAACGTGGGGCACCAGCTGATCAAGGAGATCTTCCATTACCTGCGTGGGCTCGCCTACGCTGAAACCACCGAGGGCCAGCCCATCCAAGGGCAGCTCCGCAAGCTCGTATGCATGGCGACGACGTAGGTCCAGATGCGTACCGCCTTGAATGATGCCAAACAGTGCTTGACCGGGGTTGCGTGCCACTATGCTGCGCTTCGCCCAGCGTGTCGTGCGTTCTATGGCCGCGAGAAAAACCTCCTGTGATGAACGAGCGTCGGCACACACATCAAGCTGCATGGCAATATCCGACCCCAGCAGCCCCTGAATTCGCAGCGATTCCTCTGGGGTAAGCATTCTCTTGGAACCATCCAAGTGGGACTGAAAGGCAATCCCTTCCTCAGTAATTTTCACGAGTGCGCCGAGGGAGTACGCTTGAAAACCGCCTGAATCAGTAGCGATCGCATGTGGCCACTTTGAGAAGCCATGTAGTCCTCCCTGATTCTTCACCACGTCAGGGCCTGGACGAAGCCACAAATGGTACGTGTTCATGATGATCATGCGGGCGCCGGTATCCGCCACTTCTTGGGGCGTAAGTGCCTTGACCGTAGCCTGCGTCCCGACCGGCATGAATAGAGGCGTATCGAAGCGTCCGTGACGCGTCAGGATCGATCCAAGTCGGGCTTTCCCAGAACGCGCCAGCACCTTGAACGAAATAGCCAAGTTCTGCGACTCTAGATTTTCTGAGGAATCCACATTGCGTCTCCATAAGACAAAAATCGATACTGGCGCTGCAAAGCGATCTGATAGGCGGCAAGCGTCCGTTCCAAGCCAGCAAATGCACCGACCAGGGCGAGCAGCGTACTCCTTGGCATATGGAAGTTAGTCAGCAGTCCGTCGACCACCCTAAATCTATAGCCCGGCTGAATGAGTAGATTCGTGCTGCCCTGCTGGGCTCGAACGTACCCTGGCCGATCGGGGTCCGCTGCGCTTTCCAAGGCGCGCACGACAGTCGTGCCCACCGCGACTACTTGCGATTGGCGCAGGCGGGCCTCTGCTACCGCGGTAACAAGCGCCTCGTGCACTTTGAACCGCTCCGTATGCATGTCATGCTCATCGAGTTCATCCACCTGTACCGGCCTAAATGTCCCAATTCCGACATGTAATGTCACAAATCCGAGAAAAATTCCCCGCGAAGTCAACCCGTCCAGAATCGACTGGCTCAGGTGTAACCCTGCGGTGGGCGCCGCGACCGATCCTGTGTGTCTCGCAAAGAGAGTCTGATATCGTTCGACATCGCTAATCTCGTCTTGCCTTCTCAGGTATGGTGGGATCGGCACGTGGCCAATCCGGTCAATAACGACCGAAATGGGGTCCTCCGATTCGAGTTCCACGAGGAGTTCGCCGCCAGAGTTTCGCTCGATGACTCGGGCTAACATCGACTGAAATTCGACGACTGTCCCCGGCGTGAGCACCTTATTGGCGTGCCCGAGCGCACGCCAGATTTGTCGCGTTTGGGATGGTGATGGGGGCTCACTCTCAGCCAGGAGCAACAATTCAACGTGACCTCCCGTGGGTCGCCGACTGCCTAGCAACCTGGCTTTGAACACACGCGTGTCGTTGACGACGACCAGCGCACCTTCAGTCAACGAGTTGGGCCAGGCGGAAATGGTCGAGTCGAGCGTACTGTCACCACGTACAACGAGCATCCGGGCCCCGTCGCGACTAGCCGGAGGATACCGAGCAATGCAACTGTCCGGCAATTCGTAATCGAGTCGGTCAGTTCGCAATACTTCCTCGCTGCACGCTCTTGTACGTACGCTAGCCGACGCTCTGCCCTACCCTTTGGTATCGTAGGTGATACTCAGCCGTGTCATTTTTCGCCACAGAGTCGTCGGACTAATATTCAGGGCTTCTGCCGCCCGTTCGCGGTTTCCGTCACTCACGCGAAGTGCCGACTCGACTGCCTCGCGCTCCGCGTCGTCCACAATATCGGCCAAGGTTTTGCCCATGGCGCGCGGTGAGCGTTTAGGCGCCTGCGGCAGCACGTCATCATTCGTGATGACTCCTCCCGATGACAGAGCTACTGCTTGTTCTACCATATTTTCGAGCTCACGTACGTTACCTGGGTAATCGTAGCTCATCATCAAGTCGATGACGCCTTCCCCGAAATTGGCTCGGCAGTTCATCTTTCGGTTGTACTTCTCGAGGAAGAAATCTGCCAGAAGCGGAACATCTTCACGTCGATCACGCATTGGCGGCAAGTGAAACCGCGCAACATTCAACCGGTAATACAGATCTTGGCGAAATCGACGCTCTTCGACGGCTACACCCAAATCCACATTGGTCGCGGCAATCACTCGGATGTC
>PMCK01000348.1 GCA_003154095.1 Myxococcales bacterium
GGGAATATCATCGGTAACGCGCGTTCCCCGTTAATGGAACAAGTCACGCTGAACACGCGCAAGCAAACCGAGGATTTTGGTATTCTGTTGATTGACATTCGAATTCGGAGGGCAGATTTGCCGCCCGAGGTTCAAGACAGTGTCTTCCAGCGAATGCGCGCAGAACGCGACCGCGTTGCCAAAAAGTATCGTTCCGAAGGCGAGGAAGAGGCTGCCAAGATCCGTGCCGACACGGACAAGGAGAAGACGATTCTGCTCGCGGAAGCCTATCAGCAGTCTCAAAAAATCCGAGGGGAGGGTGACGCACAGAGTACCGCGATATACGCAGCGGCATACGGCAAGGACGCGGAATTCTACGGGTTCATTCGCAGTCTCGAGACTTACGAAAAGTCGCTGGGTTCGGATTCGACCCTCGTGCTTTCGAGTGGGGACGGCCTATTCCGCTACTTTGTCGAGTCCAGCAAGAAGCCCTAGAGCGGTCTTCGACCGCTGGTAGCCTTTTGCCAGCCAGCCAAAGGCCGCGCATTCGAATCCGCCTGGCTTGACCTATATCCACTTGGTAAGCTTTGACCAAGTGAAATTCGCGTATCGACTCGTCCTGGTTTTCGTAATGATTGCGGCAACGACGCGAGCCTTCGCGGACAGTTCGTCCACGCGCGGCAAGCCGCGGCGTGCCGACACGGGACAAACTGCGTCAGAGTCTCGCCAGTCGAAGTCGGAGCTTCGGACGATTCACATCGACACGAACACTGTACTTTGCATTGCTCAGATGGGGATTCAGCCCGGCGGAAAACCGGTACCTCCGAAGGGAAAGCGCCCCGCGGGCATTGCACTATCCGGAGTCACAGCCCTTGGGATCGGCGTCTTGGACGGTGATGTCCTAACCGACGTGCTCGGGCAGCCAGTACGATCGCAATTCCAGGTCATTGCGATGGTCATGGCGGCACGCAGTGCCAATATGAGCACGATATCCGGTACACTGTGGCGCGGCACGCGCGCATATTCCGTAGTGGTGGATCAACCCTACGAAGTTTCCAATTGTTCTGCTACCGAACCAGATTGCTGGCGCATGAGGTGTAAGGACGACACACAGCTGAACAGTGTTGCCATTCCCAAGGTTTCGCCCGCGTCGAAGGCTAGATCCAAACCGGTGAGTAAACGCTAGTGGGGCTTGCTCACCTAAACCCACATTCCTCACCGAATTTCTGGTACCTCGCTCCGAGAGAATCGAGTACCAGGTTGACCAAATGCTTGTTAGCGGGGATAACCGCCGTGTATGGCGCAAACTGTCCAGTGCATCAAACTCAACCGTGAAGCTGAAGGTCTCGAAAAACCACCTTTCAAGGGTCCACTCGGAGAACGAATCTTCAAGAACGTTTCAGCGACCGCATGGCGAATGTGGCTTGAACATTCAAAAATGCTCATCAATGAATACCGACTGGATCTTACCAGCGAATCGGGGCAGCGCCTTTGGATGACTGAATGTGAGAATTACTTCTTCGGAGAAGGCTCTGCCGCACCCGTGGAATATGTCCCAGAACAGAAATGAATTCCGCATTGCATGGCATTCTGGCGAAGACTTCTCGAGGGAACGAGCTGGCAGACGCTGATAGGATACGTATCGCCAGCGTTCTTTCAGTTGGTGTCACCGCGGGATGTCTCGCGTTCTGCGTACCGTTTGGCCCGCAACTGGTTCGATGAGGCCAAATACATTGGGGCCGTAAATTCCCGTTCAAGAGCCGTCGAGCACCTCGGGTTCGGCCTATCCGTGACTGGCGTTACGCGTCGCAAACGTGACCGTTTGCCATTTCATTCGGACGTGCCGACGGCGCACCAGGTCGACTCGAATTGTCGTACGGGAGAAAGTGTCCTTACGCTGTTCTTTCATCAAATCTATGACGAAGGTCCGCTATTCCTGGACTTGAGAAGAAATCATTTTCACTGCTTAGGCGGCGCCGAAAATTCAGGGCACGCATTCGTAGCCACCCCGCTCTATTGCGTCTGGTCACCGGAATTTCGAAATGCAATGCGGGAACTCTACGCGGGATTCTATGGCAATACATCGCCGGACGCGTACCGCGTTGCTCTGCGTTCACTGGGAATCGAGGGGGTGGCAGATATCTTCGACAAAGCATTTGGCGGCGAAAGAAAAGCCGCAGCAAGCTTTCAATTGGCCGATTTCAAGCTTACCTTTCACGAGGTCTTTACGCGATGTCTCGAGACGCGCTCTGCTCTGCACCCAGATTTTCTGACGCTCGGCATCGCAATAGCAACGCTCTATGATCATCTGGAATTGGACGGCGGCACGTACAACGTGGCAGGGTGCTATGCGCGTGCGGTGGGGGCCGCCACGGGCCCTGCCTGACTTCCGTTCGCCGGTTGGCTGGTATTGCCGTCAGCCGTCTTGAAATCGGGCCGTTGCTGGACAGTTGGCAATCGGCATTGTAGTGCCCAATCAGCGCGATGGGGGTCGCCCCTCGCGGTAAATTGATCGAAGGATTGGACGGGAGGTCGAATTATGCCTGCAGTTGCCGCTACTCATCAAGGTTGCTTCATTATCGGTGCGTCAGACCCCATCGACCGAATCTATTCGGGCCATGGGGAAACGGTGCTACTGACGGTGCAGTGTCCTAGTATCGTGGGTGGAAACGGGAGCGGGACTATGCACGTGCTTGTAAATGGGAGCCCGATTCCGAATGGCAGCATAGTCAATACTGGCGTCGAGACGCGCACGTTCCTTTTGCACGGTGTAAAGATCATCGATCTCGAATGGGACAGCGGCAGTGAATTGTCGGGGCAGCATACAATAAGCGTGTTTCTCTAAATTGCTACCGGCGGGCACCCTCGAAGCACGGGAGCGCATGGATGTGCTCGCGGGCGCGCGGAGCGTCGGCGGTCGCGACACTCTTGTCATAGATTTTGCGGACTTTAGCCAGAGGGAACGCCGCAAGCACGCGTGACCACGGCCACGGTCATCGTAAGCACCCCACCTATCACCCAGAGAACGAGCGTTTCAGTTCGTCGGCGAGTTCTCCCTTCGAGCGAGGCGCACTTTTTCGCAAAGGACGGTGATCAGCAAGGTGGGGCCAGAGTGCCTCCTTCAATTCAGTGGGTACTACATTCTCCAAGTACTCGAGCGCCGTTCCCCGAAGTTTTGAATCGTTCCCACCAAGCGCACGCAGGGCGAGTTCGAGCTCGTCGGGGTTCAATCTCAAACAGAGCAATGTAAATACGTGCTGTAGACTGCGATTGGAGCTCAAGGCGCCAATCTGGGATAGTGTTGGATCCCGAGTGGGCTTGGCGGCCCCTCGCGATCGCCAGATGGGCGGGCTGACCTCGAGCTCGCGCTGTACCGCCGCGAGCACGAGGGCGTTGGGTGGGCGGAGTGTGGGGTCGCGACGGCGAAATGATAGTAGAGCGCGAGCGCAGCGTTCTCTAAGCTCGAAATCAGGATCGGAAAGCCCTTGAGTTAGCGCGCGCATGGCCTTCGGATTGGCTACCTTGGCCAAGAGTGATGGGATCCGATAGCGAACCCTGTTCGAGAGTTCGACGTCGAGCAAAGCATCGCTAAGCTGGCCAATTGCTTCGTGCGCAACGGCGTCGAGCGCCTGAATCACTTTGCCTCGAATATCGTTGTGTTCGAGCAACGGAACGACGAGCGAGACCAACCGCCGATTGAGTGGCCCCGCCTCGAGTTCCCGAACGATTCGCGCTGGATCGCCCGACATTAGCTCCGCCACCGCTCGGGCCACCTCCGGAGCGGCCACGTGGGGCTTGCGCGCGGCCGCTACCTCGCGCAAAAGCAGGCTGCGATCGATGTTGCTGTGTGTTTGCGATAGGGTAAGACGCGTCGTGGCATCTTGTATTTCGTGCTCGGGTACGTGAATCATGCCTTTGCGCAAGCTTCTAGCAAGTTCCGCAACGTAACCTTTCTGGAGCTTTAGTGAAAGCCAGAGGGATACGGCCGCGGCAATCATTGCAATGGTCAATGCAGCGGGCCACGTCCGATGCGGCGCGAGCGCCAGCACAATCCAAATACCGCCGCTCCCGATTGCATCACCGAGTCGGTCCGCCGCGACATCTATTATCGCCTTCGTCGCGCGCTTCTTTTGGGGCGGAAGTGGTGTGTACAGCGGTTCATAGGCGGAGCGGAAAAAGGATGTGGCAAGGACGGCTTCGGCGCCGCGGAGTAAGACTACGGCCCATAAACCCCCAACTACTGCGCTCACAGTGCCGCCGAGCAGCAATACTGCCGGAAGTACCGAAAGAGTGACGCCAATACCAAATCGTTGCAGGGAGATGCGCGACCAAGTAGCTTGGAATACAACCGTGATAACGCTCGTTGCCATATAGTAGACAGCGAAAAACTTGGCGAGGCGCGCCGGCTCTCCCAGCACTGATGCGACTCTCGACTTGAACGAATAGTCAAGCGCAGAGGCGCTAACGGCGACCATCACGACCAACAACGCCAATGCCCGAAGGTAACCAGAACGGGCCAATGTTGAAAGACCCGATGCGCGAGTGGCAACGGGTTCGACGGGGCTCTGCGGTGAGCCCAGGGCGATCAGTAAGCCTACGATGGCCAGATTGGTTGGTACGAGTGTGAGCAGCATCGCCCGCACTCCGAACCAGGTAGCCATTCGCTCCGCGATTATTCCGCCGAGCAGACCGCCCAATGCAAATCCGAAGCCGATTCGCGCAAACGCCCGGCGCGCCGAGTGCGGGTCGAAATGCTCGTTCACGACCGACCAGAAGCCGCTGATCGATAGCCCCCCGAATAAGCCCACGTGCACGTAGATGAATCCGGCAACCAACCGCGGAGACGTTGGAATAAGCGTCCACTCAGCGGCAAAGGCTAGAGCGTTGGCGAGCAGGAATCCCAGCAAGAATCGGTACGGGCCAGCCCGAGCTATCAGGGAGGAACCACCGAGCACGGCGGGGAGTGTGACTGCGGCCGTAAAGATCATTGCCGCGGGCAACGCCGTAACGGGAAACGTAGAAAGAAATAGCGTGTCGCGTGTAGCCTTGGCCACGATGAGCTGGGCAATCATGAGAACGCCCGAAAGCGTGGCGAGCACGACCGCTGAACGCATCGAATTGTTCCCTTAGCACGGTCCCGACTTGAGCATTGGGCCGAGGCCACGACTGGGGCCCCAAGCTTTCAGTTATTCGTGCCCGTGCTGCACGGATCGCCCGTCAAGCTCGTCCCGACGGTAACGCCGAAAGAGGGTTCCTCCATCAGCGTTGTGGGCAACTTCTGATCAATGATGCATCGTGTCTCGAAAAGCGCAGGCCGCTCAGCCTGCATACACCTCGATGCCGACGGTTGACCGGTATTGCGGATAGAGGAAAGGCACGCCACTCAGCTGCGGGATCGGCAGCGCGAAGTTGAGTGGATTGATGATCAAGTAGAAGATCCGTGAGAGTTTCCACTCGACCGAGAGGGGGCTCGCGCCGAAGAATAGGCCGATGCTGCCCGAAGGTGCCCCGTAGAGGTCGGTTAGTAAATACGACCCCCCCACGCTCGCACTCACGCGAAGGTTGAATTTCTCATAGGCGAGCGGAAATCGAAGGATTGCCGTTCCGTAGATGTTCACGGCGCCCCGCCTGACCGTGGTGCCGTTGAAGGCGATCCAGGGATTCCACTCGCCATCCAAACCGAATGCCCATGTTCTGGTCGCACGCAATCGCGCACCGACGGCGCCAGCGAGAGCGGGTTTTTGAATGGATCCAGAGAGACCCGCGTAGGCGCCAAGAGCCACGTCCGAAGAATCTGGGGGGCCAGGCTGCGCAACCGGTACGACAGTCGGTGGCGGCGCGGCTTGATCCGTCTGTTTGGTCGGCGTCGTAATTGTCGCGGTCGTCGTCGTGGGCGTCGTCTTGATAGTTGCGGTCGTTGGAGCCGTGCCCGNNGGAGTCGTGGTGGTCTTGGTTGTCGTCACCGGCGTCGCGTGTGTGGTTTGCGTTCCACGATGAGCAGGCGTCGTAGCGGTGGTCGTCACTGGCTGGGGTTCGGCACGGGCGCCGGCCGTGCCGAGAGACAATGCCCCGAAAACGGCGAGCGCCGCGATCCCGCGCGCCAACTTTCTTTGCCGCCTCGTGCGCCGGAACGCAAGGACAAAGATCGCGCCGCCGCCGAGCATGGCGCCCCAGCGCCCGTCGACGGTTCCGTTCCCGAGGCTGCAGCTGCAGCCAGTCGGATCCTTGTATTGGTTCTCCGGGGCGTCGCACCAGTTGTTGCCGAAACTGCAGCCGGGCAAATAGCCTAGATACCTATCGAGTGCTGCATCGACTGCGGCAATCTTCTGGTCGTGCGTCTTGTTCGGATCGAGCGTGGCTTGGAGAAACGAAGTCGCCGCCTCGGTCGCGAGCCGATGCCGTGTCTTGCGGAGTTCATCTGGATCGTCGCAGCGGTCGAGCGCCTTCGCGTGTGCCGGCCCATCGCGCGATTCGACAAGCGTGCCGTTCACTTGCTCGATCCAATTCAAAGCCACGGTGATCTGCATTTCGTCGGCACTGCGGTACGTGTGCGTGAAGCTGTCTTCGATGGTGTGAATCGCCTGGCCCGCGGCGACGTAGTAGGTCGGGAGCGGGGCGTGGACCGTGCCGCGAATCGAAAGGTTAATCGTCATAGTCGTGCGCTTGCCCAGATCGGGCATGCCTTGGTCGTCGAGTCCTGCGAGCGCCGTCAGTGCCTGCGCGTGGATGAACGCACGGCACGTGTCGATGGCGGTTTTCGAACCGCCCGGCTCGTCGTCGTCGAGCGCGCGTAGGCAATGCTCGTATTGGGAATTGGGGTTGCCGTGAACCTCGGCGAGCGCGCTAAGGTCATCCGAAGCGCGTCCTTTGAGGTCGATGTCTCTCACGGCGACAAGGAGCGTGGCGCCACCGAGGTCCCTCATGTCACCGTCCGGTGTGAATTGCAGATCATCGACCAGAGCGCGTTCGTCTTTCGTGATGGCGAGCGGGGCTGCGGTTGGCAGATCCTCTCGCACGCTGCGCAGCGCGGCGGAGGTGATCTGCTCGTGACACCCGTCCGTGATCTCGCTCGCGATGGTGTACGCACCCGCGGTGCTTGGCAGGCCTCCGAGGACGATCATCGCAAGTGGCGCGCCAATTCGGCGATTTGTCATTCTCGGTCCCTTCGTGTGCTCATGCCCAGACACTTCCGCTTCGCACTGAACGCGAGTGGGAGGTGGTGCGTGTTTGACGCGTGACCCACGTATGCCGGTAAATGCGCATTCTATTGCAGGTTCGGCCAAAGCAAGGAGCATACCGGTCCGTCTTCCGCAATACGATTTCCCTTTCTTGCGGTGCATCGCGGCGACTTCGTGACCGGCCGCGGTCGGGCGGTTCGCATTTCACCACTGGCGTTTCGCACATTGCGCAAGCGATTCCGCGCCCAAAGCTCGAACCTTAGGCGCCTATGAGCTCGAATCTGCGCGAGCCGTGCTCGGGGCCGCGCTTTCTCCTGGCAAGAGGCGCGGGTACATCGAGCCGGTGACCGCGCTCACCCAGGCAGCGGCCGCGAGGAAGCCTCCGAGCACGTCGGACGGATAGTGAGCGCC
>PMCK01000684.1 GCA_003154095.1 Myxococcales bacterium
TCCGGCATGCGACCGAATCGCAATTGTCCGAGAGGCGTGGAGAATTCACCCCAGACGCGCTTGACGGCAATGCTATTCGTATATGAATTGACACCCGCCGTCGGCGGTATTGTCGTGGTGTCGAAGAAGCTCATCGGCGCGTAGCCGCTGCGCTGCACGACCTGATAACCACCAGCCGTGCCGCCTGCGGGAGTATTCGCGTATCCCGCGGGCGTCGAGCCAAGTACCAGGTTATCGAGCAAATCAATCTGGCTCAGGATGCGCAAATTGTCGGAGATGTGCAACTCTGGGTTGATTCGGAACCTCAGATTGGCGCTCGAATTATTCTTGTTCTTGCACGCGTAGCGAGCGTCCACGGCAAAGCTGGAGTCACCCGGAACCTCGTCGCTCTCGCCCGGTGTGCAGAGCGCAGGACCATAGGCCTTGCCACTGCCGGTAGAATACCGGTTGTCCGCCGGCATCGTCCAAAGCCCTTCCCCGGGTTTACTCAATCGACCCAGCGAGAAGTTGTGAAACATCTCGGCGCGGGTTCTGAAGTAGCCGTGCAATTCGAGGATGGGTCTTGCGTGTGACCACCAATCCTCGGCGAACACTGAATCTTCGCCCTTGGCTTCCTTTTCGGCTGCTGTCGCAGTTGTCGCAGCCGCTGGTGCGGGTTCTGCTGCCGGTGCTAGCCCTGCCGGTAGCATAGGTCCCGTAACAGGACTTGGGTTGGGCTCGCCTGCGTTACGCGGTAGCGTGGGCAATGTAGAACGCGGTGACGGCGCACTCGCATCAACCGGTGCGGTTGACTCAGTCGAATCGCTCGATGCAGTGTTTGCGTCCGCGGCCGTGGATGACGTCGCGTCACTGGTGCTTGTGGAGGGTTCGGTTGCGGGAGTTGCGGGCGCTTTGGTATTCCCCGCCTTGGTTTGCGGCGTGTCTTTTGGCGCTTTGGGTGCAGCACTGGGCGACGGCGCATCCGCTGCAGGCGCCTTCGCAGCGGTTTGAGCAAAGGCAATTGAAGAGGTTGCGAGCAACAGCGGCCCTGCGGCGAGGAGCGCAACGACAGAAGCTTTGGGCATGGCTAACGATCCGGCACTTTCCGACCCAACTCGGGCCGCGCGAGCGGTTTCGCACGCAGCCCCAATAAGCGTCAAGGGCGCGGCCGCGGGGCCCGGTACAGTAATTGATGATTCAGCTCCGATAGGCTGCCATCACGTCAGTTCGCAATGCAGAGGCTTCGCCTTCTGACAGCGTCGGATCGGGAGTTCGCGTTCCCAGCCGCGAGATTGCCACTGCGCGGTCGGCAAGGCGACGCTCCGCCGCCCAGCCGGACGTATCCGGTAATCCGAGTGAAATGCGCAGTGCCTCGCCCATCAAAATGGCAGTTGGATAACGATGCTGAGGATCCTTGGCGAGTGTGCGCGAGAAGAACACGTCGAGCACCTGTGGAGCACCCGGCATCACCTGCGAAAGCGGTATTGGCACTTCGGTCACCTGAGCCATGCGCAGTTGCAATTCGGAACGTTCCGGGTTTTCGAAGGGAGTACGTCCTGTCAACATTTCATATAGAACGATGCCTGCCGCATAAAGATCGCTACGCGGGTCCATCGGTGCAGCCGTCACTTGCTCGGGCGACATGTACGCGCCGGTGCCGGGAGCCACACTGCCAGTAAGTCCGCTCGCCTTGAGGGGAAGTCGTGCAATGCCGTAGTCCGTCAGCTTTACTACTCCGTCATCCCGAACCAAGACATTGCTCGGTTTGACGTCGCGGTGAATGATGCCGAGTGCATGAGTCGCGGCGAGCGCGCCCAAGAGTTGAGAAAAAATGTTCCAAGCAGGCAACATTGGAATTGCCGGCTGGCTCACCTTGAGGCGCCGTTTTACGGCGTCGGCAATCATATCAGAGAGGGGCCTACCCTGAACGAACTCCATAACGATTGCAAGTTGCCCGTGGTGCTCGGCCAACCCAAAGAAATGTACTATGTTAGGGTGTGATAGGCGTGACAGTGCCTCGGCCTCGCTCAAGAATAGTTTTTCAATTCGCTCACTCCCGTGCAGCATCGGGCTGAGTAACTTCACCGCAACCGGGTGTGCAATCGTGCCTTTGGCAGAGGGCAGATAGGTCAGCTCTGCTCGCCGCACGATACCCATGCCGCCCCGGCCGATGACCTTCCCCAGACTGACCTCCCCACTATCCAGGGACAAGCGGGAGCCTTCATCGAGCCTGGTCGGCAATCTTTGCAGGTTCGCACCGCAAAAGGGGCAGTAAATTGCGCCAGGCTCGACGACTTCTGCGGTGCAAGCGGCACAGATAACCACTTTGGCACAATAGCAATGATGCAACCGTTGGCGAACTTAACGCGGAACGCTCGTCAGTCTTGAGTCCAGTCTTCAAAATGCCGTGTTTGGGGCGATTTAGTTGTCGGACAGGTGGTTCGTTCTGCTGTGACTGCAACCCTCGTACCACACATTAACCGGCCCCGGTGGGGATCCGTAGCTCTTTAGAAGAGCCGAACACGATAACGGTGTCGTATCGCTGAAGCGAGGGAGAAGTCACCGAATCGAGCGAACCTGTTGCGAAATAGAAGTTACCTGTGCGATTCTAAAAATGATTGGGCCCCGGGCGATTTTTCAAAAGGATTGAAGATGAGAGACGATGTGCGTGTCGGGCTTGCCAGACTGATGCGTCGACGGCTTTGCGAGCCAGCCTTTGGATTGTCAATTGTACCAGCGTTGCTGGGCGTGGTCGTCTGCTCGACACGCACGGCGGGGGCACAGCAACCCAAGTTCGATGGCGAGTTTACGGTTCAGCGCTTTGACCCGGCGCCAGGCCCGCGAAACTTCTTCGTCACGCGTACGGCGCGATCGGACGGCAAGAATACATGGAGTGCCGGTCTCGTATTCGACTACGCGCACAATCCGTTTACCGTGCAGAGTTGCCTCACGTCGTCGGATTGCTCGGCTCCGAATTCACAGCTAAGCGACATTCACGTCGTGGAAACTCTTGCCACCGCACACTTGCTCGGCAGCTACACGCCGAAACCCTACTTACAACTGGGTCTGAGTCTGCCGGTAACGTACGTAAAAGGGCAGGGCATCGACCGAGCCAATGTGAGTGCTGTTCAAGGGGGAACGAGCGCAGTAGCCGTTGGTGATCCGGCGCTCGAAGGCAAATTCAGATTCTTGGGCAAGGTTGACACACCACTAGCCGCAGCGGCGGCTGCGTTCGTGACGATACCGACGGCCAGCGCGATGGCCAATGACAAATACATTGGTGACGGCAGCTTTACCGGCGGTTTGCGCGCAATCGGGGACGTACAACTGCGTTCACTCTCGTTCGCCGGCAACTTGATTGGGGTCATACGCAAGTCGGCGCTCGTTGGGGACGCGAAGATCGGCAGCGAATTGCGTTACTCGGTGGCCGCAGGTTACCAATTGAGCCCGGTGTTTCGAGTTGTCGTCGAGACCTTTGCCAATTCACGACTCGTATTCAAATCCAATGGTACGAGCGCCATGGAAGCGCTGCTCGGAGCGCAAGTGACCCCCATGAGCTCGCCGCTGATGTTCAGCGCGGGCCTGGGCACGGGAATCATCAACGGCGTAGGCGCGCCTGGGTTCCGTGGCTTCGTGGGTGCCATGTATGTTCATGAGAGCCATGACAGAGATGGTGACGGCATCTTGGACGACCAGGACCAATGCCCAACCGCTGCTGAAGATAAAGATGGATTTCAGGATTCCGATGGCTGCCCCGATCCGGACAACGACGGCGATGGCATCCTCGATGTCAACGATAAATGCCCCGATCAAGCCGAAGACATGGATGGGTTCGAGGATACCGACGGTTGTCCCGAAGCGGATAACGACAAGGACGGGATCCCCGACGATGTCGACCATTGTCCGAACCAGCCCGAAACCAAGAATGGCTACAAAGACGAAGACGGTTGCCCGGACGAAGCCGATCAGGATGGTGACGGCATACCGGACGCTCGTGACAAGTGTCCCACTGAAGCCGAAGATACCGACGGCTTCGAGGATGAAGATGGCTGCCCGGATCTAGATAATGACAAGGACGGAATTCCGGACGATCACGACGAGTGCCTCAACGAGCCCGAGACGTACAACGGCTTCGAGGACGCCGACGGTTGCCCGGACGAATTGCCCAAAGACGGCGGGAAGAAAAAGAAGTGACGCGTTGGTATTATTTTCAATCGCCTTGCCCGTGCCGAACCAACAAGAATCCTTGACCAAGGAACTTCGCGCGTTTCGGATGCCGTCGTGTCATCTCCTCGAGCCCCGGTTTCTGAGAACCCCTGATTCCAAATGACCGTAACCGTTGAGCCATTCAGTTTTGAGCGACTGCACTGCGGGCGAGCGCCCTAAGTACAGATGGCAGATGTGGCAAAAACGGATAATTGCGTCTACACCACCTGAGCCAGAAATGTTGACCCGTAACACTTGCGTTTGGCCGTTTCATCATGAAGTGTCTATCTAAATAGTACTTCGTTTCTCGTCTCTCTATGACACATCCGCTGGTCGGTCTGTTGGGAATAGCCATACCGCTATTAGTCGGTTCCGCTTCTGCGGCTACCGCCGGGGATGATTTTGTTTTTGCGCGTCACTTGGACAAGAGCGCCGCCCCCGTTCGCATGAAGGCCGACGACGACAAGGAAGGCGCTGCTCCGAAGCTCAAGCCCGTATTCGTCAAACTAACCCCCGTAGAAACAGACCCCAAGTACACGCGGCTCGCATCGGCGCTCGATTCTACGGCGCGCGCGGCCATTGGAAATATCCCCGGTGTGACGGTGCTCCGCGACGATGATGACGCCGTAGCCGTTGCCAAAAAGAGCCACAAACCGGTCGTCATATTGAGCGGCAAGTTGCAAAACATGGCAACTTCCAAGGACGGCGACCAAGTCGAATTCAGCGCGCAGGTTCAATACATCATCTATAGAATTCCAAGTCGCGATATCGCTGCAGTCGTGGACGGTGGCGCCAAGACGCGCATATCCGCGGTTCAGGTGAAAAGCAAGGAAAGCCGCCAACAGGTAGAAGACGACGTAGCCGCCGCGGCCGTTGAAAGCGCGGCTCGGCGCGCCCCGGCCGCATTGCTCGCGATCAGCAAGCATTAGTCCATCGAATCGAACCCATCAGCTCTGATGAATCGCGGCACTAGCGCGCCGTGCTACGGTGGCAATTCGATGCCTCCGCATGTCCTGTTCGTCTCAAAGCCCGTCGTGGCCCCTTTCAACGACGGCAGCAAATGCCAGGTCCGTGACGTAGCCGGCGCGCTCAGCTCGTATGTCCCGCGCGTCATGGTTACCAAGGATACAGATACTTGGACGCCTCGAGTGCTCGCTGCAAAGGTTTACGCGAGTAAAGGCAGCTACCGGCCCGCTCTAGTCGACAACGCCCGAGTGTTCTTGTGGTTGTTGGTCCGATCGCAGGAATCCATTTGGCATTTCCTGTTTGCGCCCAATCGGCGCACGAGCCAGATGGGCAGACTCTTGCGACAAATCCGGGGCATACCCACCGTGCAAACGGTTGCGTCGCCGCCGCGCTCGTTTCGCGAGCCCGAGCGGCTGCTTTTCGGCGACGTAGTCGTTGCACAGAGCCATTGGACCAAGAATGAATTCTTGCGGGCCTTTGTCGACGCGGGTGTGCGCGACCACCCACCGATTGAAGTGATCCCCCCGGCGGTTCCTGATCTCGAACAGCCATCAACCGAACGTCAAGAGGCCGCACGTGCGCTGCTCGATGTCCCAGAGACCGCATCGCTGTTATTGTACCCGGGCGACTTGGAGGTTAGTCACGGGGCACAAGCTGTAGCCAAAATGGTGGAGCCGCTGCTGCGTGCTGCTCCTGAGGCGTATGTCGTATTTGCGTATCGAGAAAAGACACCACGGGCCGCAGAGTGCGCCCAGGAACTTCAAGCCCAANNCGAATAAGTCGGTGCGCTTCATTGCCGAGGTGCCAGACATGCACGCCTTATTGGCAATTTCTCGCGCCTTGCTGTTCCCGGTTGACGACTTGTACGGTAAAGTGGATTTACCCATCGTTATTTTGGAGGCCATGCAATTGGGTGTGCCAGTCGTCACAATCGACCGTGGGCCCTTGGCTGATCTCAAGGGCGTGTTGCACGTGCCGGCTGGAGACATCGACGCCCTGGTACACACAGCGCTCGGGGCAACGAGTGATGATTCGATCCGCCAAACCTGTATCGTGGCGCAGCGCGAAGCCATCAACCGTCAACACAGGCCCGCGCAAGTGGCAAGGCTGTATGAAGCTATTTATGACGAGTTGCTCGGAAAACCGCGACGCTGATTCGGTCCAGAGCCAAACGGGCGCGCAGCATTCAGCTCTCAGGCATCAGCCATCAGCGGAGAATCAGAAAACCTGACGGCTGAGAGCTGAGAGCTGAGGGCCATTCTTGCATGGGTTGAGGAACTCACTGGCGGCAGACAGTCCCTGTGGTAAAAACCGCGCCTCCATGACACAGACTTCCGCCCAGGTTCGACAAGCGTTTCTTGAGTTCTTTCGTGGACATAACCATGAAGTCGTAAAGAGCGGTCCTCTCATCCCGCAAAATGATCCGAGCTTATTGTTCGCCAATGCCGGCATGGTGCAATTCAAGGACATATTTACCGGGCGCGAAAAGCGTTCCTATCAGCGCGCCACTTCGAGTCAGAAGTGCATTCGAATCAGCGGCAAACATAACGACTTAGAAGCCGTGGGACCCTCTCCGCGGCATCACACGTTCTTCGAGATGCTAGGAAACTTCAGTTTTGGAGATTACTTCAAGGAGCAGGCCATCAACTTCGCCTGGGAATTCTTGACCAAAACTCTCTCGCTCGATCCTGAGCGGATGGTATTTACGTATTTCAAAGGCCAAGAGGGAATTAGCGCCGACGAACAAGCTCGGGATCTTTGGAAGAAGATCAGTGGCTACGGCGATGAACGCATCCGAGGTCTCGGAATGGCCGATAACTTCTGGCAAATGGGTGAGACTGGGCCTTGTGGTCCCTGCAGTGAAATCTACTACTGCAATGGCGACAACGTCGATCTGAGTACGTTTGGTGAGGAACAAACACCCGAAGGTTACGGGTGGATGGAAATCTGGAATCTCGTTTTCATGCAGTTCGAGCGCTCGATAATCGACGGCGCCACGCGTTTGGAGCCGTTGCCCGCGCCCAGTATCGACACCGGCGCAGGGCTCGAGCGTTTGAGTGGTGTCGTTCAAGGAAAGCTCAGTAACTACGACATGGACCTACTGAGTGAATTGGTCCATTGCGCTGCGGACATCGCTGGCAAGCCCTACGGGGCCAGCATGAGTCCCGACGACGTCAGCGTGCGCGTGATCGCCGACCACGCCAGGACCACGGCGTTTCTGATCGCAGAGGGCGTATTGCCAGACCGAAATGGACGAGAATACGTGCTTCGGCGCGTCATGCGCAGGGCCGTGCGCCATGGTCATCGCCTTGGGATATCCCAACCCTTTCTGCACCGGGTAGCGCTCAAAGTCGTCGATCTCATGGGCGATCAATATCCCGAGCTCAGGCAGCGCAGCGACCTGATCGCCAATATTGCCGAACAGGAGGAAGTGCGTTTTCGTCAGACGATTGAGCGCGGCCTCGGCATGCTCGAAGAGCGCTTCGAAGAAATGCACCAGGCCTCTAGCAAGGTACTCAAAGGTGCCGATGCCTTCCAACTCTACGATACCTACGGATTCCCTCTTGATCTAACCCAGGTAATTTGTGCCGAGCGCGGGGTCGAGGTGGATATTGCGGGCTACGATTTGGCCCTTGAAGAAGCACGCGCGCGTAGCGAGTTCAGTAGTGGTGCACGCGCCGTCGAGCATGTTTATCGGGCAGCGACCGAACGTTTGCCAAACAAAGCCGTTCGGTTCCTCGGTTACGAGCAGGATACCGCCCAGTCAGAGGTCGTCGCGCTGATCGTAGCCGGAGCGCTGGTCACTGAGGCCAACGCTGGTGATGATGTCGAAATCATCGTGAGCGCAACGCCTTTTTACGCTGAAAGCGGCGGGCAAGTGGGGGATCAAGGCCGAATAACAGGCGAAGACATCGAGGTTGCGATAAGCGACACGATTAAGCCCATCGCTGGCTTGTGGGTTCACCAAGGTAAAGTCACACAGGGCACGCTCCGCGTGGGTGAACGGGTCACGCTCGCCGTCGATGCAGAGCGGCGTGATGCAATTCGGCGCAACCACTCGGCGACGCATTTACTGCATTTGGCTCTGCACCACACGCTAGGCGAGCATTCAACGCAGAAGGGCAGCGTCGTGGGTCCAGAACGGTTACGCTTCGACTTTACTCACGATCGCGCAGTGACCCCCGAACAGCTTCAGCGTATTGAAAAGATCGTCAATCAGCGTGTGCTGAGAAATACGCCAGTTCGAACGGAGGTTCTGAGCATGGAGCAAGCGCGCGAGCGAGGCGCCATGATGATCTTCGAGGAAAAATACGGGGATGTCGTTCGCATGCTCAGCATGGCCGAATCGGTCGAGCTTTGCGGCGGCACCCACGTCAGGGCCACTGGCGATATTGGACTATTCAAGATCTTGTCAGAGCAAGGGATTGCCGCCGGCGTACGCAGAATCACCGCGGTGACCGGCCTTTCCGCGCTCAACTACGCCTACGAACTCGAGGGCAAGATCGGGCAGCTTGCCCAAGTTGCAAAGGCTGCACCCGCGGAACTCGTCGATAAAGTGACTAAACTCGTCGAGCGTCAGAAGCACCTTGAAAAGCAGGTCGATGACCTAGAGCGAAAGCTCGCGACCGGGTCCGGTGGCGCCATGAACGACGTGCTTTCCGCCGCGCGCGAGGTGTCCGGCGTGAAAGTTTTGGCTCTGCGCACCGAGGTTCGTGACCGGGGAGCATTGCGTGAATTGGCCGAGCAGCTTCGGGACAAGCTCGGCAGCGCTATCGTCCTAGTAGGTTCGATTGCGGATGGCAAAGCGCAGCTAGTGTGCACCGTATCTAAGACCCTCACCGATCGCTATTCCGCCAATACGCTCGTGAAATCGGCCTCCGTTATCCTCGGCGGAACAGGTGGCGGTCGCCCCGACCTAGCCCAAGCGGGCGGGCCCCAATCCGAGAAATTGGATGACGCGCTTCAGAGCGTGTACAGCGCTGTAGCGGCCAATTGATGTACTAGCGGCAAGGTAAACGCTTCGGTTCGAGTCGGGCCCAATAACCTTGGCCAAATATTCACGAATCAGGTGTAAGCTGTTCGCCTGCAATATCGTTTTGGATCGGAGGTATTCCAACGTGAGCCTACAGCGCGAAAGTTTTAGTAGATTCCTCTACTGCCTTGGGGGCCTGTTTGTCGCGGTGCTGGCTGGGGGATGTGGCAGCGCATCTATGAAGTCCGGCCAAGCAGAAGCCGCACCACCGGGCTATCAGCAAACCAGCATGCAGGCGTCATACGAACAAACGTCCGACAGAGCTGAAGACAGTGAAGCGGCTCCCGCGCCGCCGCCCGCTGAACCCCAGCTTGCCACGGCTTCGATGGCCGTTTCGCAGGGCGCGCCTGCACCCAGGAATTCCGTGCCGCGCAAGGCATTCTCTACGACCGGTGCAGACGAAGTTAAAGCGTCCGCGAGAACTGCGGTTGCCGCGAGTTCCGCAAAAGAGGGGCAGACCGATCGCCCCGAATCCGGCGTGGCGAATAATGCCGCGCGTGCCCCGCTGCTCATTTACAAAGCAGATATCATTCTGGCCGTATTCGAAGTCAGTAAAGGTCTGGATGCCGTCGAAAAGATTGCGAAAGACGCCGATGGCTACCTGGTGACGCGCCACGATGACTCTGTCACCGTGCGTGTGCCCGCAGCAGGATTCGACGCAAGCTTGCAAGCAGTACTCAAGCTGGGGGACGTGTTGCAGCGCAATCTGCAAGTCGACGACGTTACTGCCGAGATGAACGATCTCATGACACGACTAAAGAATGCAGAAGCCATGCGTGCCCGTCTCGAGCAACTCCTGAGTTCCGCTAAGACGACGGACGAGGCACTGAAAGTCGAGGAACAATTGGGCCGCGTTACAGGTGAGATTGAAAGCATCAAGGGAAAATTGCGGTTGATGAGCGAGCTGGTTTCTTTTTCAACGATCACGGTGTCGTTCCGACCTGCGGTTTCCGACAAGGTCAATTCGAAATTCAGACTCCCATTCCATTGGCTCAATGATCTTGGCCTGTCGAAATTGCTCAGCTTGTAAGAGGTTATTTAATGGGACTCCTTCCGGCCAGTGAAGCCATGCCTGTAATCGCAATCTGGGAAGTCGGTGACCTGTGCCTTGGATCTCCTCGCGCTACCTGTACATCCGTTCTGACGTTTGATTGTGTTGGCGTTTGGGGCCCCGGCCCCAAACGCGACATTCTAAAACCTGACTCAATATCAATGAGTTTCACGCAGGAAAATTGACATGTCATCGACTCATCGAATTGCAATACTTTTTGCCGCTAACTTGGGCCTCTGTGCTTGTGCTCGTCCTTTCGTAGCAACGACTCCGGCAGGTTTTCTCGAGCTCAATAATCAAAGTGACGCGGGGTTCGACTATCGCGCCACGCATCCTGACGGGCTTGTGACTTCAGTGCGCGTCATTGCGAACAAACCTCAGGGTACGCTCGCGTTTTGGTCGCGCGCCATCGAGAATCAAATGCGCGAGAGCCACGGGTATTCATTGCTTGCAAAGCGCACTATGACGAGTCGTGATGGCACGGCAGGCGAGCAACTACAATTTGGACACGACGAAGGGCAGAAGCCGCATCTTTACTACCTGACTCTATTCGCTGACCAGGAAGACATATTCATCCTGGAGCAGGGTGGAGACAAAGAACTCGTGGAGCGTCACGCCAGTGAACTCGAGTTGGCCGTCACGACCTTTTCGATTCGGACCGGCATGGCTCGATTTTTCAGTTATGGAGGTCGGGCTTCGGACTGATTTTTGTGGCGCTGCGGCACGAAATCCTCCGGGGGGCGAATCTCGGCCCAACAAACAGGACGATTTGACGACACTCCAATGCGGGGCTAATTGATAATTAGCGGGCTGCATGACTCCACTGTTGGATTCCGCCCTCGACGGGTCAGATCCCTTTGAGGGCACCAAATATCGGTCCTTATCCATACTGGGTAAGGGAGGCATGGGTGCCGCCCATGTTGTCGAACACAGGCTATTGGGCAAACAATTCGTGTGCAAGGTCCTGCGCGGTCGGCATCGAAACAACGCCGCTGTGGCCGACCGTATGCGGGTGGAAGCGCAGAGCCTTGCCCGACTCGTTCATCCGAACATCGTCAAGGTATTCGATTTCGATTTCACACAAGACGGTCGTCCGTTCATCGTGATGGAACGTCTCGAAGGTCATACCCTGGGGCACGAATTGCGGACTCGCGGTGAACTTCCGACTCTCGAAGCCATTGATATCGTATGTCAGCTGCTTTCTGCTTTGTCAGCTGCGCATGTCTTAGGAATCGTCCATCGCGACGTCAAGCTCGAGAACCTGTTCCTGCAACGGACGGCCCACGCAGGCCCGGTGCTGAAAGTCTTGGACTTTGGCGTGGCGAAGATCATGGAGGGAATTTCCGACGCGGCACCTGAGCCGCCCCAGGTTCCAACGCGTGCTGGAGTAATCGTGGGTACACCGCGTTTTTTGAGTCCCGAAGCAGCCCAGGGAAAAGCAGTTGATCAACGTGCCGATGTGTATAGTGCCAGCGTCGTGCTTTACATGCTCCTTTGCGGGCGCGGACCCTGGGATGAGGCGTCGAGTCATGCGAGCGTCTTTTCGGCACAAGCCAACAAGGCCCCCACGCCTCCGTCACGCTATGCGCGTAAGGTCATATCGCCGGATTTAGAGTCAATCGTTCTAACGGCAATGAGCAAAGAGCCGGAGGAACGCTTCCAGAGCGCCAAAGCATTCGAAGCAGCTCTTATGACCGTCGCGGAGCGCCTAGGGGATAGCCCCCAGTTGCCCGAGACGGCAAATTCGACACTAGAATCGAAACAACCCATGCCCGACGGGGATGCCGCCAGCCCGGGGACGCTACGTATTTCAGACGAATTGGAAACGCGGACAGCAATACCCTTCGTAAAGCATCAATCGACAATTGGGGTCGGGGCTGTTGCAAAAAGAGTAGTGACATTTGCCATTAGCGCAGCACTTTCGGCCATTGCGACTTGGTGGTGCTTAGCCACGATATTTCATCGATGACCGCCCGTTCTTTCCGCTTTGTGTGGAATCGGCGCCCATTTCGACGCCAATTGGGGTGGAGTCGGTTGCACGGAGCTGCCTCCTTACACTAGGCTGACAAGCGTCGAGGGTCCAATACCAATGCGGGGCCGAACGGTCCAACTCAATGATACCCAACCAGTGGCTGCTGGAGGCGAGGGTCCATCCACGGATAGACCGATCGGTACAGGCACCGTTCCCATCGATAGCGTTGGTGACGAAACGGCACCGGGTGGACCACTAAGCGCGAATATCTTGCGTAGCGGTCAGATTGTCGATCGATATCGAATCGTTCGCCTAATTGCTTCGGGAGGCATGGCACGCGTCTACGAGGCCGTGCACGCATTTACTCAGAAGCAGGTGGCGCTAAAGGTAATGCACCACCGCTTAGCGGACCGTCGTGACATCGTAGAAAGGTTTCGCCACGAAGCAATGGCCCTTTCCTCGATTCGACACGAAAATGTCGTCAATGTCGAAAACGCGGGCCTGACGGACGATGGCCACGTGTTCATCGCAATGGATCTGCTGACCGGAAAGAATCTTCGCGAAGTGCTNNCATCGCGATCTGAAACCCGAGAATATTTTCTGCATGACGAGTGGCCCAGCCAAGGTTCTCGATTTGGGTACGGCGAAATTCGCTGGCAACAATGCGCCCACGACTCAGACTGCATTTGGCAAAATAATTGGTACTGCCGCATATATCGCTCCAGAACGGCTCGAGGGCGAACCTGGCGATGAGCGCTGCGATATCTATGCCTTGGGCTTGGTATTGTACGAGTGTATTGCGGGCTTTCATCCCCTGGCTCCCACCGGCAAATGGCCGAGCGCAGCCGAAATTGCTTCGCGCCAAGTTACGTACAATCCGAGGCCCATACCAGGCCTGCCACATGACATCTGGAACGTCATTGCCAGGGCGATCCAGAAGCGACCTGACCGGCGTTACCATTCGATGCGGGAATTTCGCGCGGCTATTGGGGCTGTCGTCGTTCAAACGACTCCCCTCGAACTCCGGGCATCGCGTATCGGACACAGGTCCGCTTGGTCCGGTTTGAGTCTGCCAATCGTTGCTGGAATCCTGGTTGGCTCTAGCGCCGCCGGCATCGCATTTCGACAACGACTATTGCACACGAGCGAATCTATGAGCACGTCGCCCCAAGCGTCTGGCGTGCCGTCAATTCAGAAAGAAAATACGACATCCCCGAAAGCTCTCGAAGTAGCACCGATCGCGCAACCTCCGATCGTTCCAGTCGCGCCGTTTCCAGGCGTTCAGGCGGACATCACACAGTCGAGGGACGGTGTCTCGGTAAAGACCAATCAGCCTGTCACTAGAGCTTCCGCGACTACGGCATCGGCTAAGTCCCTAACGAAGTCGGTGTCTGGTGTCAGAGCAAATTCTACGGAGGCTGGCGGAGTCGAATCAAAGCCGACAATCTCCAATGCCAGCAAAACCAATCCTGGTTCGGCCAATTACTCAAACACCGGTGCCCCGAGACCATCTAAGGAGGATCTCCCTGCATCAGGCCTCTAATTCGTGCTCGGTCACGTTAATCTGCGCAACTGCACAGTGCCCCGGCCGATACAATTTGTATCCAGTACTAATCCCATGACTCGTTCGTCAATCATCCACAAGCAGCCAATAAACAAGGTCAGACTAAGAGCTGCCAGAGGTACGCACCTCGTTCGACTGCGTGTGGTGCTACGAGGGAACGACATCGGCACGTGTCGCCGGAGGTCACCTTGAGGGACATCCGGCAACCTGTTGCACCTGTCCCGGAACCCGTCGATGAAAAGACGCCTGTTTCGACCTATAATTCGCACCTTCATCTCCGAGTTAGAGACGACCAGCCTCCACGGCCCGCAGCGACTCGCTTGGCCCATTTACCCATTCACCCACGGCTATCGATTCGAGTCCCCAGCAAGGCAGCTTCAGAGCCCAGCGTCGTAGTCGATCCGGCGGATCGCGCCGAATGGCTGCTTGAACCCCAACCCGACACTCTATTCATTGCACGGCGCCGGTACGCAAGAACACTAGAGCTCACGTTGGTCGCCGGCATCAGCGCGCTGCTGGCTGCCGCAGCCGCACTCTGGCTGGCTCGAATAACCGTTGGCAAAAACTCCTACGCGGCCGAACCACCGCCACTAATTTCCGCAATGCCGTCGGTTGATCACAGCAATACGACTGAGTAGCTGAATCGAGTCGCATTCAGTGGTATGTATCGTATCGGTGATGTCACATGAACTTTCGCGTGCACGGGTGGTTTATTGGAGGAGGGCTTACAATCGTTTGGACATGCCTGTGCACAAGCTTCGTTGGTTCCGCCTGGGCTCAGCCGAAGGCCGTCGTAGCTCCAATCTCGAGCAACGACGAATCATTGGCTGATCGGTATTTCTTCGAAGCGAAGGCGCGCGCTGCGGAACAAAACTGGGAAGAGGCCTATCAATTGCTCGAAAAAGCTTGGGAACTCAAACCCAGCCACGATATCGCGGGCAATCTTGGGCAAGTGGCGCTAAAACTGGGGCGGTACAAGAAGGCCGCCACGTTCCTCGATCGTTGCTTGCGATTGTTTCCGCCAACGGGTAAAGCCGAACAGCGTGCCCAAATTCAGGCCCTATTCAAATCGGCGCGCAGGCATGTCGCAGCTATTCGCCTACATGTCGTACCGCAGCCGGGTGAAATGTTGCTAGATCGCGTAGAAGTGCTCGGTGCGGCGAGTGAGCAATTGGAACCAATATTCGTCGACCCCGGGACTCATGTCGTGCAGATACGCCGTGACGGTCAAATCGTCGCTGACCAGACTTTTATGGCCGTTTCTAATGCGGTACAGGACGTTACGCTAGCGCTGGGCGACAATTCAAATGGTGCGGCGAAAGTTTCTGTCCGATTGTCGTCACTCGGAACAGAGGTAAGCCCCCATGAACCTGCAACTGCGCCGTCGCAACGCAGTAAAGTGCCAGTTGTGGTAGGTGCAACCATTGCGGTGGGCGCGTTCGTATCGGCAGCGATTCTCATTGATGCAGCGAACAAGCAGGTCAAGACTGCCAACAGACTCAGCAGTGAACTCGGCAACAACATACATGAGTGCTCGGTTCCAGCGCCCCCTCCGCAATGTCAGGGACTATACGACGCTAACGTGAGCGCAGACGCACGATACAACTGGGGCCATGCGATGTTGGGCCTCGGGGCAGCAGCACTCCTGGCCACGGGCACCTATATTTTCTGGCCTTCTCAAGATCCCAAAGAAAGTAAAGACCATTCCGGAACACACGGTACGGTGTCACTGGGCTATTCCGCGGGTCGAGCATCTATCGCGTGGTTGGGCAGATTTTAGAACTATTTCAGTCGCCCATTCAAAGAAACAGCGGCGCAGGCCATCATGCTGGCTTCACGTAACAGTCGAAGGGCTGTGGTTCGATCCGAGCAGGCCGGCACGACTTCGAGAATAATCTGAGCTAGTTGTTTGGCGCTCACGTGGATTGCTTCGAAGTGGCTAAGCTGTTCGGGCGTAGCGTGGTGATGAGAAAAAACATAGTCGGGGTCAAAATCGCCCTGTGTCATTGTGTGCCTCCTGTTGCGGACGAGCCGCCGCCAAATTCGCTTGTGCCACCCGATGAACTAGAACCACCTAAATCTACACCAGTGCTCGTACTGCCGCCAGAACCGAGGGTCCCACCAGTTCCACTGGACTGCGTGCTACTAGACGAGCCTCCAGTCCCATACAACCCGATTCCGCAATCGCATAAACTCCACGTCGAACCGTCAGCCGCACATGCCTGAACTCCATTGCACGCGTCCGGTCCAATGCAGCTCTGATATGTTGTCGGCGAGCAGGTTTGATTCGAACAGCCACTTGCGATTAGAAATGGCGACAGAGTTAGCGTGGTGACTACTACAAGTATTCTCATGATTCGCATTATGTTACCGCGACAACCCTAGGCTAGTTTACGGAAGTTTATCGGGCAAGCATCATCTCCTTTCGATTGCTCGACTGCTTGCCAGGTCCGCAATCGGTACCACTGGCCACAGCTCCGATGCGGGCTGCGGGGCAGCGAATCCCCGTTTCCTGTGCGAATTCTCTAGAAGTTGTCCATTTTCTAACGGTTAGTCCCACAAGTCGCGCTATATGCCTCGTGGTGAGAACGAGTTCGTATGATAGCTGGTCTGCAAGGTGAATTGAAATCAACCGCATTTACTCCATTTCGTAATCGCGGGAGCGGAATTCTTTTGCATCCTACGTCCCTATCCGGTGGCCACGGGATTGGTGATTTGGGAAGTGAGGCGCGTCGATTCGCCAATTGGCTTCACTTTGCGGGCCAAAGCTACTGGCAGATGCTCCCGCTATGTCCACCGGGCTCGGCACATTCGCCTTATGACAGTCCATCGGCGAATGCAATTAGCCCGTTGCTAATTAGCCTAGAAGATCTTGTTGAAACGGGACTGATTAAGAGCAGCGACATCAACCCTCCATTGCGGCTCGCGCGCTCGAAGTTTGCAGACTTCGAAGGCGCGTCGAGATTCAAGCAAGCGGTCTTGCACCATGCGCATGAGCAGTTCTTAGCCAAATCCTCGCGGGATCTGCGGCAAGCTTATGTCGAGTTTTGTCATGAGCAGTCTGCTTGGTTAGATGATTTTGCATTGTTCAGCGCGCTGCGCGATGCAAATGTCAAGAAGGCTTGGAATGAATGGGAACCATCATTGCGTGATCGCAAAAGGTCAAGCATGGATAGGTGTCTGTCAACGCTAGCGCGGGAAATCGACTACCACCGTTTCGTGCAGTTTGAGCTAGATCGGCAATGGACGAGGCTACGCCAGTTGTGCCGTGAACTTGGCATTATGTTGATGGGGGATATTCCAATCTACGTGGCATACGATAGCGCCGATGT
>PMCK01000241.1 GCA_003154095.1 Myxococcales bacterium
GGCAAACGTCGGGAAGCCATCGACACGTTCCGGGAAATGGTCAACCTGGATCCAAGCAATCCGCTCTCCTATGTGAGATTGGCGGAGGCGCATTGTCAGATTGATGAAATTGAATCGGGCCAACAGTCGTTCTCGGCAGCGGTCGAGCTATTGCAAAAGGCCGGGCGGGACGACGACGCGCTGCGAGTCATCGACCGTGCCTTGCATTTTGCCAATGAGCCCAACTTGGCTCGCACAGCCGCGGAAATACTACTCCGTAGGGCCAATCGAGCCGACGGCCTACTGGCGCTATCAAAGCTTCAAATAAGCTTTCAGGCGGATCCCAAAGATCTCACCGTTCTCGGGATGCTGGCGCAGGCATTTACCCTAATCGAGCAGCCCGAAAAGGCGGTCGAAGTTTACAAACAAATGGCCTTGATTGCTCGCGAAAAGGGCGACCAAGCGCTGTTTCTGCAACTGGTCGAATACCTCGCGCAGGTTGCTCCCCAGGACGATCAAGTTCGAGCGATGCGGTTGCTTCTGCAGCAACCTCAAACGCCAGAGCCGCCGTCATTGCAACCCGAAGACGGTGTGGTTGAGCTGCGCGACGACGACCTTTTGGACGACGCCGAATTGGCCAATGCGGGACGGCGGCAATTGAACAGCGCAGCGCCGGTCGATGTGGACTACGACATCGTTGACCATGCGGACTTCGACGCAGCTTCATATGCAGAGAAAGCGCTGTCTGACGCCGAGTCATTTAGTCGTCTGAAATTGCATCATAAGGCCATCGATCCGCTTCGGTTTGCCTTGGAACTCGACCCCGCCAATTTGACCGTTCGCTACAAGTTGCGGGAAATGTTGGTTGAAGTTGGCGACTACGCTGCAATGCGTGCTGAGTCGCTGCAAATAGCCAGCTTGCTTGCTGATTCAGGGTACCTGACCGAGGCTGTCCCATTCCTTTCGGAAGTGCTTGCCGAGGAACCACAGAATGTCGAGGCGATTCGCCTGTACACGAGCATCTACGGGCACGCACCCGCCGTCGCCGCTCAGCGTCGATCATTAGGTCCGTCTCGTGAACCCTTGCCGCGCTTCGATGATGAAGACGATCGAGCTATCGGTGCCGAATCGCAGAGCTCCCCACAACTGGACGAAGTTGACGACCCGTTTAGCGACCTCCGGGAACCGATCTATCGCTCGGAATTGCCGAGTTTTGCGATTGATGAGCAATTCGACGACACTGTGCCGGGTGAAGTAATCGAGCCTGCGTCTCTGGCGGCGAATCAATCCAACGATACCGGCTTCGGTTTGGAAGAAGTCCTTGACGAAGCGGAGTTCTTTGCGGCTCGAGGGCTGTACGATGATGCGAGAGGTATCTTAGAAGATCAACTCGCGCGTAGCCCCAATCACCCNNCAGGATGGAGCGGAGCAATCCCACGTCATTCCTTCGCAATATCCACCGGAAGACGACGACGAGTTTTCGGCTACCTTGAGCGCCCTGGAAAGTTTGGAGGTGGCATCGCCTCAATTCAAATCTGCCAACGCCGACGTTGACATCGATCAAGTGTTTGCAAAATTCAAAGAAGGCGTCCGCGCGCAGGTAGAAGAGAGCGACAGCGCGACCCATTACGACTTAGGTGTTGCTTACAAGGAAATGGGTCTGATCGCCGATGCCGTGAAAGAACTTGAAATTGCAGCGCGCGATCCGGCAAGAGAGTGCATGTGCTATGCGATGATTGGCCTTGTGCATCTGGAACAGAACGCACTAGATGAAGCAGAGAAGGCCTATATCAGAGGCCTTGAAGCTGCTCGTAAGACCGTCGATCAGGAAATGAATCTTTATTACGATCTCGGCATCGTAAATGAAATGAAAGGCGCCTACCCAGAGGCGGCTTACTACTTGAAGAAGATCGCTCGAAAAGATCCCGGATACCGTGACATTCGGGAGCGGCTCATGATGCTCGAACAAGCCCAGAACGAAACCGTGTCGTCAACTCGTCGGCCCGTGGGAGAGGAAGACGAATTCGAGCGAGTCTTCGACGACTTGTTTGGAAGTAAATAGCCAACTCAAGCTATCAGCGGTCAGCATTCAGCTTTCAGCCGGAAATGAAGAATCCCAATAGCTGACAGCTGATACCTGATAGCTGACGGCCAAGCTTATCAATCGTCCAAATCGACTACTGACGCTAATAGGTCTGCCTGAGCGCACAATGTGTCGTGCACGGTTGCTTCGGCTGCAAATTTCCACGTATTGGAACGATGTTGTGATACCTGCGCATAGAGATCAATTCGGTCGCCTGGAATTACTCGATGCCGAAACTTAGCTTTGTCGACACCCAGCAAATAGAGTTGGCAGCGCGAAGGATCGAAGGGTTCTGAAACATAAGCCAATACGCTCGCGAGTTGGGCCAGCGCTTCGATTATCAAAACGCCGGGCATCGCAGGCGTATGCGAGAATTTCTCCTGGCACCAAAATTCTCCGAACGTCACCATTTTGTGACCGCGGATTGACTCGCCCGCCACCACATCCGTAACGAGATCGAGCAAATGGGGATGGCGATGCGGAAGTATCTCCAAAATTCGCGAAATCTCGAGTCGGACCGGTACGCGCTCCGGCCGATCGCCCCCCGGTGACTTACGACTCATGGTTTGGCGGATGGGACCGGCTTTGGTAATTCCTTGGGTGCCTTCTTCGAGTCAGGTGCCTTGCCGGATTTGCCGGATTTGCCGGAATCAGCCTCAGCACCGCCACCGGTATTTACCATTTGAATTATCTTATCGGTGAGGTCTAGGTCTCCACGTACATAGGGAGCCGCTTGCCTGTCGACAACAAGGTCGAAACCTTCGTTGGTGGCAAGGCGCCTTATCTGCGACATCGTTCGCTGATAAATTGGCTGCGTTAGTTCTCCCTGCTTCTTTTGCAGCTCTTTATTGTACTCGAGAAAGGTCGCTTGGAGTTGCGACATGTCCCTTTGCCAAGTTTCTAGCCGCTTTGCGAGGGCTTCTTTGCTTAGAATTCCCTGCTGCTTCTCGATGTCTTCACGTTCTTTTTGAAGCTGCTCTTGCTTTTTATCAAGTTCTCGCTGGCGACTATCGAAAAGCTTCTTTAGCGTTGCTTGGGCGCGCATACCCTCTTCGGTTTCCATGATTGCGCGTTGCGTGTCGACAACGGCAATCTTGGTTTCGGCCTTCGCCGTATAGGCGAAACTCGCCATCAATAGAATTGAAGCAGTCAAAAGGCGAAATCGAATCGGGCGAACAAGGTTCATGACCCCGGTGACTAGCCGGGCTTCCCGGCCCGCGCAAGCTCGTAAGTAGTCCAAGGGTCGGAATACCAACTGCCCAAATATTGCAATCGCGATAGTTGGCCGGAGCCGGCCGGTGGACCCGCTAGAGCAGGATGCAGTCGTCGGCGTCTTCGGCTTCACTGACGAGCACCGTTCGCGTTTCAGCGTCTCGAGTTACAGCGAGCTCGTACAGATGCGAGAGCACGCCGGGGTAGGCCCGGACAATCTCGAGAAACTGCTCACTAGTGAGATGAAGTGTCACCGTTGGCACGGTCGCCACCACGTCGGCACCCGATGGTCGGCGCAATACGAGCGACATCTCGCCAACCACCTCACCGACGCCCAAAGTCGCAATCACGGTGCGTTCGTCATTGTCGCGGTGCACGACTACGACACTGCCCGATGCAATTAGGTGCAAGCCCTCGGGTTCTTCTCCCTGCACGATGATGCGCTCGCCGGCTTCGTACGCACAAGTAACGAAGCGCTGGACGAGCGCAGGGCGTTCCCGAACATTTACGCTTTTTAGTACGGCGCTCGTCCTGATCAGATTGTCGATCATTCGACGGCGACAATAGTTTGCAATGGCTATTCCAAGGTCCGGCTCGTCAGCTACCAATGCGTCGAGAGACTCCTTCCGCAGTACCAGCAGCAGGCAGGGGCGGCTTGCGACTACCTGAGCTGCTCGCGGTGTCTGAGACAAGAGTGCCATCTCACCAAATAGCGATCCGCTTCCCAGCCGGGCCAGCGCGACAAGGCCGCCATTGTCGGTCTTTTTCGAGACTTCGACCTCACCTCGGGCTATGACGTAAGCCTCATCGCCAGGTTCGTTTTGGACTACGATGGGCTCTCCAGCACGGACAATGCGCAGCTCGAGCATTCCAAGCAAGGCGCGCAAGCCTGCGGCGTCCAAAGTCGAGAACAAGGCTTGTCTCTGCACCTTGAGTGGCTCAGAAGTTTCACTTTGCTCCAATTGTGCAGATGCCTCGGCTACGGCACTCTTTACGTGTTCAATGAGTTCGGCCTCGCTCGAATTCAGGGGCGCTGGGTTTATACTGAGTCGACTGCGCACGAGCGCAGGAGGCGCCGCACCATGCTCGAGCAGAAAGGGAGAATCGACCGCAAATGTGTTGGCAATTTGCGTGATTTCCTGCTCGACGTTCTGTCCCATCTTCTTCAGTTCACATACGGCGGCAGCGGCTCGAGCCAGTGAGCCTTCACACAGACCGAAATG
>PMCK01000209.1 GCA_003154095.1 Myxococcales bacterium
TTGGTTGAGCACGGCCATTACCAGTTCCTGCAGAGTTTCCCCCTCATAGGGTGGGTTGCCCGTGATAGTTGCGTATAGAACCGCGCCCAGCCCGTAAATGTCCGTACGAAAGTCGACTGCGCCCCCTCCCGCTTGTTCAGGCGCCATATAAGCTGGCGTGCCCATGATCACACCGGCGCGCGTCAATTGAGTTCCTACGGCGTCGATAAACCGGGAAAGGCCGAAATCGAGTACCTTGATGATTGGTCGATCGGTGACAAACCGATCTTCATCAGTCAATAGAAATATGTTCTGCGGTTTCACGTCCCGGTGCATAACGCCGGCGGCGTGAGCCGAGTCCAGGGCTCCACACACTTGCCGGGCTATGTGTATGGCAATCGGAATCGGCAACCGACCGCAGCCGGCCAAATGCTCCGACATGTCGATTCCCAACAAGTATTCGCAGACCAAATAGGTACAGAGTTCTGGCGTTTCGTCGACGTCATAAACCTCGACGACATTCGGGTGGGTAATACAAGCGGCGGCTTCCGCTTCACGCCTGAAACGCGCAACCATTTCCGCGTTCGAACTGAATTCCGGCCGGAGTACCTTGATAGCGAAGCACTTATTCGAAATTCTCGTGTGATGCGCTCGGTATACGCGCCCCATGCCCCCTTCGCCCAAAACCGATTCGACAACGTACGTTCCGTTCAGCGTTTGCCCAACCAACGGATCGCCGTTGCCTGGTGCGGGGTAACCTGACCACGATGCTTGCGAATAGGAATGGCCGACCTCCTCAACGGTGTCGGTCCAATTCTCATGACTAAGCGGAAACCGGGGTAACGACATCATTGACGCTAATGGCCGAAAGAGGGATCTTTGAGTTTACAGGAAGTCACGTCGGCCGTCGTCTTCCCTAGTCAGGCACTTCGAGTTCGTTGACCTTTACGACTTTGAGTAGTTTTCACAGCATCATTTACGGACAACGAGCAATCAGCAAAAGCAAAGTCTGCTGGCCAATTGGCCTAGTCCAAATTGCTGCGCTTAGATAGGCCTAGCTCGCACTTATCCACACCTAGCGCACTAGCCTAGACCCCACCGTTTTAGGGTAATCACGGCACAATACGCTGAGTCACTAGATCCTCGTGAGAGTCGACTGGGGCTGCGGACTCACATGGATCCAAAGGAGGCTATCACTGCGGTTGCGTCGAGCGCCGTTGCAAATACACTTTTCCGTGAGTCAACGACCAGAAATTGAAATCCGTAGCAAACAACTCGCTACTGTGCGGCACACGGCAAGAGTCGTTGAGCTGGAAGAGCAGGCTTGAATGAGTGAAGTGACGCAGAGTGTAACGAGAGCCCAATACCGCATTAGGTTCGATTTCTGCGGCAGCAAGTCCGCGTTGGCAAGCGGGTCACAGCTCGAAAATGCCCTTGGTATCGGCAGTTACTGCGGCGGCGAGTCCTTTCATTAGTGACTCCGAGTCAAGCGTGAAGTCGAGCGTTGCCTCGCTGGGATGCACTTCGAGCCTGCTAGGCTCGGTATTTTCCTTCAGACCAAGAACATGTCCAATGGCGCTCGTTTGAATTGCGTCCCACGTGTTCAAAAGCCTCGCCCGCGCTTGCTCAACATTTGGCCCGAAAGTGCCGCTCATGACAGCGTGCACCTTCAGGCGTGCTCCATCACTCAGGGATACAGCTACCCCAAACGCAAAGGCCTGGGCCAAGAGGCCCTCTGCTCCTTTGGCCCAGTCTTCTGAGAATGGTCCGGGTGCATAGAACCGCAAGGGTGCCGCCTTCAGCTCGCCGGGCAACGTTGATAGGGCTACGCCCGCAAGCGCCGGGGGAGTCTTCTTGAAGCGATCCAAAGTGAAACCCTCGACAATGCGAATCAACAGTGGATCACCGAGGGCAATCGCCGAAAAATCATTGTCTACGGTAAGCAATGACTCGGGCGTATTCGCAATCATTCCTGTTACACGCCAGATGCCGGAATGTGGCGATCGAGACACCGGGTCCGAAACTAGTCTGGCCTCGAAGCGCTCCCGAACACGCGACGTATCGTTCCTAACTCGAGCGAGATACAATGTCCCGTAGTCGAAGCCCGCTATGCAACCCTCCGGTAAGCTTGCCAATTGAATGCCGCTGCCGTTGGCGAACGCGGTAAGACGCTTAGCAGGGATCAGCCGCTCGAGTGCCGCCATAAATCCACGGTTCTCGGAGAAGGCTCGTGGACTACCCACCACCATCCAACGCAGGCCCGCCGCGGGCACGTAGTCAGTTAGTGGTCCGCGATGGATCGACGTAGATTCACCTTGGGGTACCGGCAATACCCGAGTGGACGGGCGTTTGCACCCTACCGCCAATGCAACGAACCCTACACATAACCAGAATACCAGCCCGTGACGGCTTGCCCAATTGAGCGCGCGATGCATTAGCGAACCGGACCACACGCTAGCATGTCGGGACTTACCGGCTTAATCGTGCTCGTCGTCATCGCCACCGGTGATGGCCAAGTGACGACTGTCGTTGACGAGCTCCTTGAGCTCCTTACCAACCTTAAAAAACGGCAAACGTTTCGCTGGTACCGGTACCGGTTTGCCCGTTCGGGGATTGCGCCCATCATACGGCTTATAAGGGCGAACGGTGAAACTGCCGAAGCCTCGAATTTCGATGCCGTCGCTCTGCTGAAGAGCGACCGTCATGGAGTCGAAGATGCAGCTAACGAGAGATTCAGCTCGCGCCTTCGTTAGCTCACCGCGAGCGGCGATTGCTTCGATAAGCTCACTTTTGGTCATGGGCGCCTCCTCCAACCACTTGACTTCATTGCACTCTATCGCAATTTGCGTCTGAGGCCAAGCACAGCTTAATCCAATTGGGCTACGAGGCCGGTGACAGCTCCACCCAATCAATACCGAGCACGTTGGCTTGAAATTGGAGTTTTAGGGGTGCTTCGCCTTCGGAAAGCACCACGGGGGGGCTCAGACTAGCGCCGCATTGAAAGCGCAGACTTGATTCCAGCGTCTGCCAAGTGGTGGGCCCCACTGAGGCCGTAATCATGGTTGGGCTGTTTGAGTAAGCGACCCACCCTATTGCTACTCGAAAGCTGCCCGCATGCGGGACGGGCAAGGCGATTGTGATAGTGGGCTGCCGGCCGCTCGGGTGCACTATGAGTGCCCGACGCTTTGAAACGCAGTCGTTAGGTGGATAACCGGGTATCGCCCACGCGTCCTGCAACGCCAATACTGGCCACTCTGCTTCGGTTTCAAACCTCAGAGTGTTGATTTCCGGAAATGTGATTGCTTCCAATCGAGGCTGGGCGTCTTTCTGCCTGACATCATATTTGTAGCGGTAAGTGGGTGGGGATCCGAGAGTTTTCCACAGCAGCCAGTCATGCGCATCATTGTGAGTTCTGGCCACCACAATCCCGCGACTTGCATCGAATTGTCCCGGCTGATGTCCCAACGCAAAGCCGTGGTCCGTGTCGACAAGGATCAAACCTCTAGCAATGCCCGCTTCCTTGAGGAAGCTGGGGTCGAACATCGGGTGGCCCCCTTCGCGATTCTGCAGGAGTCGATGTTCAAACGCGCCGTGTAGGCCATACCCGAATAGTGAACACACCACCACGACAATGAGGGCGCCCTGTTGAACGAGCCAGCCCGATATCAAGACATGCTCGATTGGAATTGCTTCAGACAGCAGGCGAGCTCCCCCGCCGGGAAAGTTGCCATCGAAATAGAAGGGCGCGTAGGCGGCCAGCAGCAACAACGGTGTCCAAATCAGCACCCTCGTGGAATGAAACTCCCGTAGTCGCTTGGCTGCTAAAATCAGAATTAGAGCCAGCGGCTCGAAATTGAGGACGTCTAGTAGGTGCCAGCGCAAGCGGACTCCGCTGACGACTAACGCAGCCAGGGGTGTGTAGCCATTGGGAAGGCGCCTAGCGACATAACGACCGTGCTCGAAGTGGCAACCAATGCCTTGTCCAAAGCCGTACCTAAAGCAACCAGGCGGACCATCGGACAGCTCGTAGTAAGCAAGCTGAGTCGAATACAGCCAATTGCCCGTCGTTACGCGCTGATAAATGAGCCATGCGGCAATTCCGGGTAACAACGCTGCGGCGAACGAAAGTAACCGCTTTACGGAAGTGTTCCGAAGTATCAGCGCAATAGTTGCCAGCAATGCAATCGCAGTGACGGGACGTGTGGCAATAAGCCAACCCGCACAAAGTCCGGACACGACTATGTCGCGTCGCGACGTTCCGAGAGCGGCCCAAACGGACGTCGTAAACAGCAGCGCAGCCCAACCGTGAGATAATGTATCCGCAGTGTGATAGCGAAGAGTGGCGCACAGCGCACTGAGCAATGCCGCCGCGAATGCAATTCGCAAATCACCGAAGACTCGGCGAGCGAGTGCCGCCGTGACAAAAACAAGACCGGCCGCAATACAGGGGCCCACGAGTTCGGGAACCCTGAGCAGCATTCCCAATGCCAGAACCGCAGCATATCCCGGCGGAAACAATACGGACAAACGCGATAGTTCCGAGTTGTAGTAGAGAAAGCGGCCTCGCTGCGCAGATGTGGGATAGAGAAGTGGAAGTGTTAAGTGTCCTTTCGCAAATGTCTTAGCCTGGAGCCAGTAATAGGTGGCGTCGATAATGCGCGGTCCGCCCCGCAGATAATAGTAATAGTAAGTGATAGAGGCTATTGCCCGGAAGAGTGCCAGCCACCTAACGCAGGCTCTTGCCTGNNCCCGTTAACTCTTGGCATGCGCGTTTGACTCGCCCACGCGCAAGCCAGATCACTACGGCGA
Organism: Myxococcales bacterium; assembly: GCA_003154095.1. Lineage (GTDB taxonomy): Bacteria > Myxococcota_A > Polyangia > Polyangiales > Polyangiaceae > FEN-1139. Next base: position 4,789 of record PMCK01000209.1, read on the forward strand.
GCCCACACGCGCACTTGGCCACTGCGTCTGGCGGAATGCCAAAATGACCGAATATTTCACTCATTGACCTGTACAGCCCAGAGGTGGAATATTTCAACTGCGGAAGGGCTCGTTGAAGTCAAAAACACACGTAACCGCGAGGACACCTGCTTTGCTGGTACGGTTATCGATATTTCCTCCCAAGTATCGCTGCTCGGGAAGGCCAAGTCTCCGATATTTTTAGCGTCAATGGCCACGCGAACTTGAGACGGTCCTGATGGCGCCACTCTGAACAAGAGGCGCACGGGTTGCCCTGCCTTGAGATTCGCAAGCGTAAACGACTGCTCGAGTGCCGGATCGACGATGCGTGAAGCATCCCAGATGTCGCGGTTTAAATTACGCGGATCGGGCAGCTTCTTCATCCCGACATAGCTAAACCAGGGTTTTGAAATTCGGTAATCGTGGGCGCGTTCGCTGACGATATCGCCAAAATCGAGGGCCGCCACGACGTGTTCATTAGGCCTTATCGATAGCGGCGTTTCCGCGTCGTCCAGCGAACTGAAGTCAGCGTGGTAGGCGACTTTGGTGGGGCCGCCACAGATGACGTTGCCGCGCGCCGTTACGGTGGCTCTGTCGATGATTCCGTCACTGAACCAAAGCGGCAACTCTTGCCACCAACCCGGATATATGGCCAAGACATCGGGACGATCGTCGCGCGACATCCGCTGAATCAGCTCGACGGTGGCGCCAATTCCCCAGCCTGCGGCACGCGCAAACGGGAGCCTATCGGTGCCGCCCAGGCCGATCAAGTCTAGCCCTGGCATATCTGCGGCATAGGGGATTGCTCCCGCGTCGCCCATTGCAATCCGATGTGGCGTGGGATTCAAAAGGTGGCCCAATCGATGGCCCACCTGCAGTTGCTGGTCGAAGATATTTCGCGAAGCCCTTCCGAAGAACCATACTTGTCGCGCGGTGCAGCGGGCTTGTGAATTCGTGTACGCAACCAGCGCTACTGCGGCGGATGCAAAAGCAATGAAAGCCGTAGGCCGGCTGCTCTTTTTGACCTGAAACGGAAGCGCCAGCAAGAACCCCGCACCTAGGGCGGCCGCAATCAGCAAGAACGCAACGGCTGGCATTGTGTAGCGCTCATTTTGCCAGCGTACTTGGCCATTGAACGCGACTGTCGCGATCCAAGCTAGCAGCGATGCCCACAGCAATGCCGCCCAATTGCGAGTGGGCTTGGGAATTAGTGCAACTGCAGCAAAGATCCAGACGACCCAGCCCAGATGAGGGACATCGCTAAAGTGCCAATCCGTGACTCTGAGAACCTGGTATTTCAGAAAGAAGATGTATGACTTGAATGTCTCAGCCAGCTGCATGTGCGGGCTGTAGAGCTCGAGCTTGACCAAGGCCCCTGCCGCCGCAAAATCCCCGGTTAACCATCGATTCGCAATTGCCTGCGCAATTAGCAGGCAACCGGCAGGTCCGGCCGCCACGACTAATGCAATCAACGCAGAACGACGGCCTCGATTCTTCAATACGTGCCAGGTCAGGGCCAGGCACAATACGGCAACTGTGGATACTGCTTCGGGCCTTGTGGCAATAATTGCCAGATTCAAGATTGCAAGCCGAATCAAGCAGCGCGTCTGGTTTCCGTTGGACGAGATCGATTGAAGGACGAGATCGTCCTCTGCGAGTGCGGCAGCGCTCCAGATTGCGAGGAATAGCGCGAGTTCCATGCCACTAAATAACGACCAACTGAGCGCGCCGACACCCATCAGGGCGAAAGGCAATAAGTAGCTTGCGAGTCGGGGCAACCCATCGAATGCTCGCCGCAACGATAATAGTGTCGTAGTCACACTAACGACGGCGATTATCGCTGCCCAGTGCATTAAGGCGAGGCCACGAAAACCTGCCAATAGTCCAATCGCAAGCACGAACGGGTAAAGCAGGCTCGTGCCACCGCTGGAGTACCCGTTGCCGTCAATCCATTGAAATGCAAAACCGCGGGCCGCAGAGCGTGCAAAATCGAAGTGGATGAACACGTCGTCCAGTGGGGCAGACCACAGTCCAACCAAATTGGGATGGCGCGCTGGGTCGTACTCGCCTGCCTGTGCCCACGCGATGGCGTTGTAGAGCTGCCAGCGCATTGATCCGTAGAACCACCGAGCCATAAGTAGCGTCCACGCCATTGCGACGCATCCGTACACAAGCGGTTCAAGTGCGCTAAGTCGCCTGAGTCGGGCCCCTATTGTGCTCGCGAAACGGGATCGCATCGGAGGCGCCTTTCTAACACGCTGGGGGCCTCGCGGCCTGAAATCCCCCGGATTTATTGGGTAATAGCTGCTTTGCCGGCCCCGCGTGACCTCAATTTCTCCGTAAACGCGCCGTTCATCCGCAGGCCGGACCGGGATAGCTCAGCCGTTTCTTTCGTTTTGACTGGCGTTGGTCCATGCTTGGCCACTCCTGCCAAAGCAGGCGCTGCCAGTTGCCATGGCCGAGCACTCAACCCACCAGCGTTTCGTAACCAGCCTAATTTTGCCCGCATTCGTCATTGCGGTACTTGTGCTTGATGGTGTTACGTTTCGCAATAGCTTCCAATTGGAGAAACTACGTGAGCAATCCGTAATCGAAGCCACCTTGCTGTTGGCCAAGGAAAAGGCGGATCGCTTAGAAAAGCGCATTATCGACCAGGACAATGTAATTGCGTCGACCATCGATGTCGAAAATCGCTCCAACTTTGGCACTGATTGGGTTGACTCGGCACGTGTGCAGACGCCAACCGGTCGTGCTGTATTTTTGTTGGATTACGCTTCCAATAACCATGAAGTTGTGGCGATGTCGTCGCGGTTTCCGGGGCTCGAAGATGAACATTTTCGCGCACTTTTGCACTATGTGTTCCTACCGGAAATGCGTCGGGATGATCGCATCAGCGACGAACTCCGGCACCTGCATCGCTCTGTCGATGGCGTAAATTACCTGATCAGTTATTGGCAGCGCGAATCCCAGGGGCGACGCTATTGGGTGGTTGTTTGGCATGACGTTGGGGCCATCATTCGCTACATATTTCCTGAACTCTATCCCAGCGCCGACAAGACGAGTCGGATTAACGTCGTCGATGACCAAGGCCGCATTGTCTATGGCGAAGTGCTCAATTCAATGGGCCCAATTTTGGGTCGCCAATTTGGCACCACGCTATACAAATGGCGACTCAATGTAACCATGACTGCGGCGTCGGACTTAGCTGCTGCCGTGGCCCGCCGCCATGTTTTAGAGATGGTTATGGTCGGTCTTTCGGGGCTTGTCGTGATAGCGGGTTCGATTGTCATTTTGGTCGCGGCGGCACGGGAAAGGAAGCTTTCAAACCTCAAGAGCGACTTCGTGGCCAACGTGTCGCATGAGTTAAAGACACCGCTTTCATTGGTGCGCATGTTTGGCGAGCTGTTGCAAAGCGGGCGGGTGGACAGCGACGAAAAGAAACGGCAGTACCTGCAAATCATCGTCAGTGAGAGTGAACGTTTGGCGGCGCTCATCGAAAACGTGCTCGATTTTGCCAAAGTTGAACGGGGCAAGGCCGCCTACGAATTTGCTACGAACAACGTAGTCGAAGTCGTAGCGCGTGCCGTAGAAGCCTGCCGGGTTCGCGCCGAACGAGAAGGCGTTGATCTCGAGTTCACCTGCAATGTAACGTCGATCCTCCTCGAGATAGACCAGCGAGCCATTGAAATTGCAGTAATCAATCTAGTCGACAATGCGGTCAAATATGCTTCCGGCGGCAAGCGCGTTCACATCAATTTGGGCACTGCGGGCGCGCACGTCGAAATTCGCGTCGTTGACTGGGGCCCCGGCATTGCGGCAGATGAAAAGCGGCGGGTCTTCGAACGATTCGTACGCGGAAGAAGCACGCGTAATCAGCGAATTCGCGGCAGCGGCATCGGGCTTGCCCTTGTCAAGCACATCGCGGAGGCACACGGTGGTGATGCCTGGGTCGAAGATGCCGAAGGTCGTGGGGCCTGCTTCGTAGTTTCGCTGCGCAAAGAAGGCGTATGGCGCAAAGTGCTACCGAGTGTTGGGCACGACTAGCCAATAATTTGGCCAATAGTACCGAATCAGTGTACGCGCGCGTAAGATGAGAATTCATCGGTCCACCCGCATCAGACACCGAACAAGGTGGCTTGAGTGGTTTGGCCTGTCATTGATGTCGATGGGTTTGACGAGCTGTCCGGGCGGTGAAGCCGAATCGCCGGCAGCCCTTGCGATCGTGGCTGCCGGGCGGGCACGCTTGGGCAGTGTGCTCGTAAGTTCATTGTCGTCCCAAGGTCAGAAGGTAAGTGCAGTCACCGCACTGCCCAGCCCAACGGAATCGCGGCTACAGTCATCGGAACCACGAGATACCCTTACGGATAGCGCAAATGACGCCGCCCTGAACTCCGAGCAGCCGCCTGAGGATGCCGAACGAGTACTCGTTTCCATTGGTCGCGAAACATGGATCTATGCCGAGCCCAAATCAGGTGCGAGGCGCCTCGGATATTTACGTTTTGGCGCTGTCGTTGGTCGAGCGCCGCAGCCAACGAGTCGCGAAGATTGCGCCCAGGGTTGGTACCGAATATCGCCTGACGGCTATGCGTGCAACAATGGTAGAACCGCCACTCTCGATCTCGAGCACCGGTTGGTCTCGATCGGTCGTCAACGCCCCGACCGATTGTCGGGGCTACCGTATGTGTATGGCGTCCCGCGCGGTGCGCCGCCGCCGCTTTATGCGCGATTACCAACGCCCGAAGAGCAACACAATGTCGAAGCTCCGACTGTAAACGCAAAAATGGGTCGAGAATGGCAGCAGTATTCCCTGATGCCCATGCCCAATTGGCTGCGTCAAACAGCCAACATATTTGGGTATCCGCGTGACAAGGGCACACTCTTGTTGGGGAGCACCGTCCCGCGGAGCGCCTTCTCGCTATTGGGCCTATTTGAAGACGACGGTCGTGCCTTTGGTTTGACGGCAGATTTGGCCCTGGTACCGCTCGGACGATTGCGACCGGTGGAATCGAGTCACTTTCACGGGCTGGCTCTGGACGAAACGCAGGGGCTGCCGGTCGTATTCGTCATGAGTTCCCGAGCTGCGATATTTGCCGGCAGCCCCGGGGAATCTAGGCTAACACTGGTGCGCCAGGCCGGTTATCGCGAAAGCTTCTCGATGACGGGTAGGACTGCAGTTGCGCTTGGCGCCCATTGGGCAGAGTTGCGATCCGGCGAATGGATGCGCGATGAAAAACTACTTCACGTCGACGCACCACCCAATTGGCCCAGCTGGGCGGTTGCAGGCAGATCTTGGGTGGATGTATCAATAACCTCACAAACATTGGTCGCCTATGACGGAACGAAACCCGTTTACGTCACATTGGTCTCAACTGGCGCTGCGGGACTAGAGGATCCACACAAGACTACGGCCACCAAACGCGGGACCTTTCAAATCCACGCCAAACACGTTACGGCTACAATGGACGGCAACGAGCCGGGGCACGAATTTGATCTGCGCGACGTTCCGTGGGTTCAATACTTTACCGAAGGGTATGCGCTGCATGCTGCCTATTGGCATGATGATTTCGGCCACCCGCGCTCGCACGGGTGTGTCAATTTGTCGCCGCTAGATGCCCGTTGGTTGTTCCACTTCACGGCTCCGGCGGTACCCCAATCTTGGCACGGTGTGGTGGCCCACAAGGAAGCCACTATTGTAAACGTACATCCGTAGAGCACTCTTAGTGCCACACGCCCAACGACGCGCTCCAGGCAAAGTAACGTTGTGAGCTATCCAAGGCGGCCTGGATGCGCCATTGGGTATCCGAATCGTAAAGACCGAATACCGACCAGGAGAACAACTTTGATTCAAAACCAAATGTCGTGTGAGTGCGTGGCCCAGCGCGATTATTACTAAATCGTGTTGGTTCTCCATATAGCCCGGCGCGCAATTTTAGCCATTTCGGAATGACTTCGCTTTCCACACCCAGGTGCGGTGACGCCACGACTCTGTCCCCTGAGTGGTCTACGACTCGTTGCAAAAATGACTCCACGCCTACAGCATTCTTTACGGGACCACTCACCTTGAGTGATGTAGCCATCAGCAAATACCAGCGACCGAGCTGCCTTTCGCGCGCCTTGAGAAGTCTGCGCGTCCGGGCTACGGCCTGTTGCAGCATTTCCTCGTCCTTGTCGCTCTCGGCTTTGAGCTCGGCTAGTACCTGAGCTCTTCTCTTTTCCCCATCCTCGGCGTCAGGGGGAATGTCGTTGAGCAGCTGTTCTTTCCGCTGTTCTCGATCGAGTTCATTTTGGCGCATCGTTTGTCGAATATCCGCCAGAATATCGTGCGGGTCCGTCCAACGGGGGTTGAATGGCCGTGAGCCCAGTTGGACGGCAAAGCCCAGAGACCATTCCCAGGGTAAGGCGACTTCGTCCGGAAGGTACATTTGATCCGCCGTTCCGGGGAACAGCAATCGATTGCCGTTGGCGTCCGCTGCGATATTGCTGCCTGATTCAGCCTTCGTAGTAACGGCGGAGCGCACACTTGCACCCAATCGAAATACTTGATTGTAGGGCCTCCACAGCCAACCAAATTCATAGCCGACGCCTTGAGTGGTAAATAGTGTTTGACCGTTGTAAATCTGCGTATTTTGGTTCAATACGTTCATGCCGGTGTAGCGGATTCCAGCGCCGAACAGTAACTGGCCGTGAACGAAACTGCGCGCCAGGTGCAGGAGGCCAATCGCGAATTGTGCCTGAATTCGCTGATTGGACGATGCGGAGCTGGCCTTGTTGTCTCTACTTAACCCGTATTGCTGCAATGCTACGGCTGTGCCAAGGCCCCAGGGTCCCAGTTGCAGATGTCCTTCCAGATCCAAAAAAACGAAATTATTCTGACTACTAGTAGACAGGTTCGTTCGGTCTGAACCAGAATTGAAGAAGTCCGCGTTGCTGAAGGTGCTCGGCAAAGCGACGCCCGCGCCGAGGTCGTAGTCCAAGTGAGTGTAAGACCAAGGCATTCGAATCGCCGCGGCTGCCGGATTCACGAAGTTGCCCTCCGAACCTTCGGCAATGGCGTCGTAGGCACCACCCATTCCAATCACTCGAGTACTCGTCGTGACGGGACCTTGATAGAGATCGACGGCGTACTGGCTCGTCGCTATGGGGCTCCCATTGCGACCCAACTGGGCGCTTGCAACTGTTTCAGAAACACAGATCGTCCAGACACAGATTAGGGATATCTTACGGATTGGGAGCAAATTCACCGATCCCCCGAAGTCGGGTGCGCCAGGCGGAGCTCCGTCTTCAATACGGCGATGGTAATTCCGACTGCGCCCAAAGCGAATGTGACTAGGGCAACGCCAACCTGGTTGAACAGCGCCGCTAGCATCGTCAAGAAGACGAAAGTGTCGCGCTTGAGCAAAGGCGCCAGGCTCCCGATTCCGCGCGATGCCTTGGATGTGGCTTGCGACAGCGGGTACTTCAAGAGGTCACCCGAGCCGATGTGAATTAGGTACCTGTATTCAAGACCACTGGAAAGCAGACCACACGCAATCGTTATGGCTCCCGCAACCAAGTACAGGGCATGATGCGTCGTGTGGAAAATACCGAAAGCTGCCGCGGCGAAGAAGCTGTAGTTGGTCAGATCATCGCCGATGGTGTCGAACCATTCGCCGGCTTTCGAGCCCCGGTAAGTAACCCGGCTCACTTCCCCGTCGCAGCCNNGTACGTTCCGCGACTTGCGCAGTAGGCACCAAAGAGGCCAATTGCCAATATTACGACAGAGATTTGATTCGGTGAAAACGGTGTCCTTACAAGCCACCGCGACACGAAAAGTGAAAGATATCGGTTGAGCCAGCGCGAAGTCCAGCCATCCTGAACTTTGCGCAGCGAGCGGAACAATAATCGTTCCGCTTGGCGTGCTGTAAGTCCGTCAACGACGGCGATTGGATTGAAGCCCCAGGGAACGTTACATTGAATGTCGATGGTGGCACAGTCGATGTTCAATGGCTCCGGCGGCGCATTCGAAATCAACGTCGCCAGTGTCGAGCGATGCATCAACAGATGCGCAGGCACGGCAATTGTCCGCGCGCCAGGTGGAAGTTCGTTTGCAAGCGGGATGCGCAGCCGCTTGTCCGAAAGGGCTCGAGCAACATCGCCATTGCGTGTGTCATCGATCACGCAACTGAAACCAGCCAATTGTGCGTCCAATGCGAGTCGGAGTGCCAAAGCCAGTCCACCCACCATGCGTGTGGCGTCGTACTCGGACGGTTGCAATAGGAGCACCCAAGGGGCCGTCATGTTCGGCCGAGGATGCAACGAGCCAAGATAATCGCAAGCCGGAGACTCGGGCGGCCGACGGACTGAATGCGATCGCTCGGCGTGTCGAGGGGGCAGGGAGCGTAATTTCTCCGGAAAAAGGGCAAAGACTGACCACTAGATCGCTCGACCGCGCTGCGAATTATCGCGACCAATCCTGCTCTTTTTCTGGGCGGCGCACCTCGTTAATCAACCCGGCTGCTGGATGTAGCCCGTGGGCTATAGTCCGCCCGTGACGTATCGAGCCGAATTTCGATGTTTCGCGGGTTGTCCCGGGTCTTGGCCGGTAACGACGGCAATTTATAGATGCCCCACTTGCGGTGGACTGCTTCAGGTGATGCACGACGTATCCGCGTTACGAGCCCACAACGCTGATTACTGGTTACGACTGTTCGACGAACGCTATCACGGACACACGTGGCCCTATGGTTCTGGTGTTTGGGGCAAGAAAGAATGGGTAATGCCGGAGATGCCGGACGACTGCGTCGTCAGCATGTATGAGGGGGGAACGAATCTTTTTTGGGCCGAGCGCTACGGAAAACAGCTAGGTCTAGATGACGTTTGGGTCAAGCTTTGTGGCAATAGCCATAGCGGATCCTTCAAAGATTTGGGCATGACGGTGCTGGTAAGCGTTGTGCGGTGGGCGCTGCAGCAAGGCGCGAAGATACGCGCCATCGCTTGCGCATCTACTGGAGATACGAGCGCAGCCCTTGCGGCCTATGGTGCAGCTGCGGGGCTACCTGTCGTCGTTTTGTTGCCGCGCGGCAAAATTTCTACGGGTCAATTGGTGCAACCCATTGCGCATGGAGCGCTGGTGTTGGGCCTCGACACTGATTTCGATGGCTGCATGGCCATCGTAAAGGATCTTGCCGAAGAGGGGCTGATATACCTGGCGAATTCGATGAATCCACTGCGCATCGAAGGCCAAAAGACGGTGGGTATCGAAATTGTGCAGCAATTTGGCTGGCAATTGCCCGATTTCGTCATTCTGCCCAGTGGCAATCTGGGTAACGCGGCAGCGCTGTATGCGGGGTTCAAAATGATGAAGGACCTTGGTCTCATCGATCGGTATCCGCGGCTGGTTGCCGCTCAGGCACAAAATGCAAATCCGCTGTACCTGGCATGGAACTCGGGCAAAAAGGAGGTTGCGCCCGTTACCGCAAAGAGGACGGAAGCTTCCGCAATCCAAATTGGCAACCCGGTGAGCGCGCCGCGGGCAATTCGGGCTTTAGAAGAAATGGATGGAATCGTCGAACAGGCAAGCGAGCAAGAACTCTGCGACGCCGCTGCGCGCGCCGACAAGACTGGGCTCTATTGTTGCCCGCACACCGCCGTTGCATTGGCTGCGCTGGAGAAACTCGTGGCGCGCGGCGTGATCCAAAAACATCACAAGACTGTCGTGATATCGACCGCCGCAGGCCTGAAGTTTACCGAATTCAAAGTCAAATATCACGAGGGAACGATTGACGGCGTACAGAGCCGTCTAGCAAATCCCCCCGTAATGTTGCCGGCCAACTACGGAGACGTAGCCGACGCGATAAAAAAGCACTTCGACTAGCGCTGATTCCAGAGGTATCGGCGCCAATCTCGACCGTTGTCTGGACGCGGAATCCGACAACCACCACGAACGCCCGAGAAGGCGACGTGTCAGGAAACAATCAAAGCTGTAAGAACACAGTTGTTTGGGCCGGGCCCCAAACAACCAACATAACGAGGCCCCAAACAACCAGCGGAATTACGCCCCAAACAACCAACATAACGAGGTCCCAGACAACCAACAGAAATTGGGAGTACGGCAAGGTAGGAAATTGGAGCCGAGCGTCTTGCTAATCGAGCGGCCTGAGAGTAAAAGCAAGACTAGGTAATGTTCGGCTCGGTTTATCGTCCAAGGCTACCGCCTTGGCTGAATTGACTAATTCGGTATCAAGCCCATGCAAAGCCAAGTAGGACCCGATTCGGTCGTTGCCGGCCGCTACACACTTGAGCGATGCATCAATACGGGAGGCATCGGGTCCTTGTGGCGCGCGCGGGACGAACAAACGGGTCGTCCCTGTGCAATGAGACTTGCCGACGGTACGGGTCACAACATATTCGAACTGGCGGCCCGCTACCGAGCTGAAGTTGACATCATAGAGCGAATCCGCTGCGAGAACGTCCTTGATATCTTCGACTACGGCGACTGGAACGACATGCCGTACCTCGTCGTCGAACACGTAGAAGGGGAAGATCTCGCGACGCGCCTAAGACGCGAACGGCACTTGTCGCCTGAGCTAGCGTATCGCTTGCTTGCTCAGACGGCGCGTGCGCTTGCTCGCGCGCACGCAGTGGGCATCGTGCACGGTGATGTTACACCTGAAAACATATTGATCGCCGCAGAGGGCATGCAGTCGGTTGCAAAGCTCTACAACTTTAGTCTGACGCAAAGGGGCTCCGAGGTTAGCGTCGGAACGGTAACTAAGGTTGGTTCATATCTTCGACTGCCTTACTACGCCAGCCCTGAACAAGCTGCGGGTAAATCGATTGATTGGCGTTCTGATCTCTGGTCGCTGGGTGTGCTGGGTTATGAATGCTTGACCGGGAAGAAACCGTTCGAGAGCAATGTCTTTGGTGATTTGGTGGGCCAGATCTTATGTGAACCGATTCCGCCATTGGTACTGCCGGGTACCGATACGCCGCCAGAACTCCAGGATTGGTGGGAAAAGGCTTGTGCTCGGGATCTCGACAAGCGTTTTCAATCCGCCAAGGAAATGAGCGATGCGCTGGGTCAGACGTTTGCCTTTCAAATTGTATTTGTGCCTGATGCGCTCGCCAGTGCCGCATCAGGCTCGTCGTCCTCGATGCCTGCGGTAGTCTTGCCTTCAGCCAACGAAGAGCCGCGAGTTGGAGTGCGCCGCAAGTCAGTGCCGAAAATGGCCCGCCAAAGTACTCAGATTGGACTAGGCGCTGAAAATATCAAAGTTCCAAGTCCAACGCCAATACCCGTGCCCGTCGTTGAGCGCGCACCGGTGACTGAGGAAGCGCCGCGAGTCGGAGTGCGCCGCACGTCGGTGCCGAAAATGGCCGGTCATAGTACTCAGATAGGCCTCGGCACTGAGAATTTCAAAGTTCCAAGTCCGACGCCGATCCCTGCACCGGTAATAGAGAGTGCGACTGTAATAGAGAGTGCACCCGTAGAAGTACCTGCGCCAGTCACTGAAACTGAGGATTTGGCTGAAGACTTGTTCGAGGGGTTCCAGACGAGCGAAGCGCCGACGCTTGCATTTCGGCAGGCAGAGGCCCCAGCGCTAGTCGAAGAAGAATTCTCTGTGGATATCGTCGATAGCCAGAGGGTACGAACAAAGTCGCTGAGGCGAATGGTAACGTTGATCGTTGCACTATTGCTCGCGTTTGTGTTGATACCTCTAGGTTTGAAGCTTATTATCGACAAACATAAGAAACCAATAGGTCAAGCGTCCCCCCTTGTTATGGCGCCGCGCGCGACCGACGCTCGGATTGATGCTAACTTGCCCAACGCACCCGCCGAGTCGGTGGCAGGGTTGGCGCAAGCTCCAGATAGCGTGCCCGCCGCCGTTACCAGCGAGCCGGAGGCTAAGTCGGATTCAATGCGGGCGGATGCAAGTGTTGCAGAACCCGCTTCGAGTACCCCGGACTCCTCGAATACAATTGCCAAGTCCGAGCCAAAAAAGAAGGCGGCAAAGGTCTCCCCAATTGCGGCGGAGTCGGCTCGCAAGAGTTCCACTCAGACTCTGTCGGGCAAGTCTCATTCAGTGCCCGCTGCCGCCCATGCAAAGCCGACTCCGCCCGCCGCTGCTTCTGCACTCGCCCCCGCCCCAAAACCAGCGAAGGGGAAGACGACTCGCGACTACGGCATTTAGAATACGCCTTGCATCTGCAACGCGCCGGGAGCCACCTGCAAATGGAACTCATGCGAGGAGGCGCTCTTTTCGGCTTTCTTCCCGGTGCTCAAAAGGACGATCCCCATAGCAGCGCCAGCGAGCCCGACACCAAAGCCAATTCCAGAGATGAGACCGAGTGAATGGTAGCTATTCAGAGTCGATTCAGCGCTTCTCGGACAGGTTCCGGCACTGCAAACACTGGCGAGATCCGAATGCTTTTGTAGAGCAAGGAGCCCGGTAACTGTCCCGACTGCGATGCCTACGCCGCCAAGGCCGAACGCGACGTAAGCCGAAACATGTTTTGACCCGCTGGGCTCCTTGATTGGAATCGGCGATGTCGCGGCTGGTGGTGGGGTTGAATCGCTTTGGGGAGGCGTCGCCGCAAGCGAGACTTCGAGTTTTTGCTCGCCTCCTTCTCCTAAAGTTACCGATTGCTGCTTGGTCTCGTAGCCATCCGCACTTATTTCGACAACCGGATTGCCCGGGTTTGCCGCAACCTTTACCCCAATTGCTGCTTCCGAGATGGGCCTGCCGTCAATTCTCACATGTGGGTGCGGAACATTGGGCACAGTGACAGTCAACCATGCGATCTTTGGCTTCACTTCTTCGAGGAGCTTGGCGGCGTCCTGAAGCGCGGCCTTCCAAACGGCGGGCGCATTGTCAGCCACACCCTCCCGCAACACCAATTCAAACCGTTCTTGAGCCTCGACATAGTGACCCAGTCCCATGAGTGCCCGGCCGTCGTCGACGACAAGAGTAGGCGCGTGGATAAGGGCATCTGCTCGACGAAAACGGTCATCCGCCACGTCGAATTTCTGAGCCTTCAGGGCGTTGTACCCCTCTTCCGCCAAAGCGCGAGCCGTGGCACGATCGGAATCAGCTTGCGCCAAAGCTCGTGTGGGTGAAATCCACAATCCGAATGCGAACGCGACAGACAATACTCCGGTCACGAATCCGGTCTCATGCCGAATTGTTCTTCTAACCTTTAACTTTTCTCCCACGAACATGAGCCATGATCCCTTTGGGTTGAAGATACCGGGTTCACTGCGCCATGCGGCGCATCTGCAACACTTTTCAGTCTTATACTGCGCCATTTTGCGAGCTGCAAGCGTAGTCTGAAACGGCCTGCCCTGAATCAGTCAGCGGAGTCTATGGCTCATGCCTTGCGCCAATGGCAGCCATGCGGGTATCTACCCAAAACTCAAATACCGTAGTCTCGAGCAGGCTTTGTAGCGCGAGGGGACACGCGATTCGACCCTGGGTCGGACTTTCTTGGGCTCAATTCCGAATTGCTCTTGTTTGGCTCGGACGCGCCTCGTTGGCCTGATGGCGCCAATAACGGCAACATGTCGACGGTCAATGTGTCAGCAGCGGGTTGGGCCGGGGAAGCCGAGCGAGATTCATTTCTGGGCTCGGCACGCATCGAAGAAGGTTCCCGATTGGCAGGGACGACGACGACGTGCGCGGACCGTCCCCAGATCACGAAGCCAAGGATAACGCCCAGTACAACTAGAGCTGAGACGAATGGAATTGCGAGCAGCAGCCGCTTTGCATTGTTGTCGAGTGCTGACCAGCGCTTCAGATATCTATCGGCAGCCGGGTATTTCGAGAGTTTTTCAATCAAACCCGGTTTGAGTTGTGTGACCGAATCTCGAGGTGTAAGAGGTGCGGTTTCGGCTTCCAGCGTGCGCTCAGCCGATGCGACTACTTGAACCATTGACGTTTGCGCAATGCGCGGTTCCGGTGTCGGATTGCCACTGGGCAATTTAGCCGCTTTCGGTGCGGTAATTACGCCCGACTTCTCATTGCTCGGTGGGAACGAACTTCTGTACTTGGGGGGTACCGTTGGCACGGATACGACGGCGTGCACCCCGAGCAAGACGCTCAGCTCATCGGCCATCGCTTTGGCAGATTGGAAGCGGTCCTCGCGATCACGTGCCGCTGCGTGTTCCCACCAACCGTCAAAACCAGCGGGCAAGTTTTCGTTGAATGTTGTGGCTTTGGGAAGTGGCTCGTAGAGAATTAGCCCCATCAATTCCCCGAGCGCGGCACTTTCAAAGGGTAATTTTCCGGTAAGGCATTGAAAGGCAATCACACCGAGTGACCAAAGATCCGATCGATGGTCGACTGATTTCCCGCGAGCTTGCTCGGGGCTCATGTAACAGGGCGTGCCCAGGAATGACCCTTCGCGAGTTGCTCGGTTATCTAGCGAATACGCGCTATTTTGCGCGATTCCGAAGTCCAATACCTTTGCGATTTCCTCGTCGTAACTCTGAACGAGAAATATGTTCTCTGGCTTGAGGTCGCGATGAACGATGCCCTGCGAATGCGCGCTCATCAGAGCGCGGGCTACATGAGCAACTATCCGATAGGTAGTCTCCGCGTCAAGCCTACCCACCCGCTCGAGGCGAGTCGACAGGTCTTCGCCTTCGAGATACTCCATGGCGATGTAGTACTTGCCGTTCCATTCGCCATAGTCGAATACATCCACGACGTGAGCGCTGCGCAGGCGCGCTGAAGCCTTTGCCTCCCTGGCGAAGCGGGTCCTAATTTCTTCATCAGCGGCCTTGTCGTCGTCAATCAACTTGATTGCGCAATTGGCATCCAAAGACTGATCATGCGCCAACCACACGGAGCCCATTCCCCCCGAGCCGATCTTGCGCGCGAGGCGATAGCGCCCTGCAACGAGCTCGCCTGCACCACGTTCAGTGACGTCCTGAACCGACTTTATGGAATCGCTACTGGCCATCTAACCCTACACGGAAAACCCACAACGGATATCCGTGAACAAACTCGTAATAAATGATTCTATATTTAGTCTAAGCTTTGCAGCTCGGCAAGGGAAAGAGGCCACTTTAGCCAGGGATTCGAGGCGAACGGTGCTCAAAAGGGGCGCCCTTTTGGTCCTTGGCTTTGGCCAGGCTGTAATTCGATAGCTGCCTCCAAAGACGGTTCTCAGCCGTCGACAATTCCCGTCCGCTTGAACATGGCTTTCCGAGCCGCGGCAACAAAAGGCCAATATTCAAGCCGATCTTCGATGGGCATCACTCAGGTGCACCCTGGCCCAGCTAATTATCATCCAAAAGGTGTCGTATTTGGTTGGTCGTTATTTCGCCTCTGCCAGAGGTCTGGAGTTTTTGGGCCGTGCAGCTTTACGGCTAGGGCCCCTCCCATTAGTGAATTTGAGCCAATCAGGTAGGTCACAAAAATGGTCCACCGAGCGTTCGTCAGCTGACACAGCTGCTGCTCGTCAGATAGGAAAAATAGGCGCTAGCGGTTCGGTGGGGGCCGGCCCCGGTTCATTCAATTGCGTTTGCCGACCCGGGGTCAATGATTGAGTTCCCGCACCAGGGCTGCTGGCCCGGCTTTGCCGCTCGAGCCCTGCATGCCTGCGTGACACTGGTTGGGCCCACTGCAATGCTTCGGACCAGCATGAAGATGCACCTGCCCTACGAGCACGTTCAAGTTGGCTGGGTAATCCTGGGATCCTTGTTGTTGCCTATCCCAATCCTCTCGATAGTTGCGGTCGCGGCTGGGACGAAACTTCCGTTGTTAGTCCTCGCAGCGCTGTTACTGCTGTCGGCCACGATGTTTGGGACACTCAAGGTGCGAGTCGACGAATCGGCACTGTCGCTTCGCTTTGGCATGGGAATCATTCGGCGCCGGTTCGCCATGTCCAACCTGCAATCGTTTGCGGAGGTAGAAAACCCTTGGTATTACGGTTGGGGCATTCGATACTTTCCTGGGGGGACCCTGTACAATGTGTCGGGACTCAATGCGGTGGAGGTGGCGCTGAAAGACGGAAGTCGCGTCCGAATCGGGACGGATGAACCTGCAAAACTGTACCTAGTGCTCGAGAGTATTTTGGGAACGCCACAGCCGCTCGACGAACTGCCGGCACCTGCGCGCAAACGAGTCCTGGCTAGGGTTCGACTGATTGCGCTTGGAATTGTCGGAACGCTAGTCTTAGTGTTACCATTCCTCTTGCATTATCAAGCGCTACCACCGGTAGTGACGCTTACGGCGAAAACGATAACGGTCGAGAACCTGTTTTACGGTCAAACTTACAATTTGGAGGATTTTACAAGAGTAGAGCTTCTGCAGTCTTTGCCGCCGATTCGCATTCGCACGAACGGCTATGCTTCCGGTGGTACACTTCGCGGCTGGTTTTCTCTGGATCGGCTGGGGCAGGGTAAGTTATTCGTCGAACTTGCCCACCCTCCCTACATAGCCATATTTCATTCTAACGGCTTCGTGATCCTCAATTACGCAGACCCAGCCGAGACGCAGCGATTGTACGGCGCCATCTTTCAAGCGACGAGAGGTACACAAAGAGCAAGTGGGCAGTGATGTGTTATAGGTGAGCTGAATCGCTAAAAGCCGGGGCTCATCCAACTGCGATGCTCAACCGTGCCCTGATCCCACGAGGCTACCGATGACGAGCCACCGTTGACGTTCTTGGCAGTCGGTGTTGTCGACTTCGTAGGGGTCGATGATTCGTCTGCGGAGGCTTTGGGCTCGGACAATTGTCGGTTGGCGACAGGAAGCTCAGTCTCACGCACTTGCTTGCGAGCTGGCCGGGTAGTCTCAGCCACCAACGCAGTATCTGTTGGCGTGACCCGTTTGGACTGCCTAGAACTCGAAGGTGTTGCCTTTGGGGGATTTGCCTCACGAGCCACCGGCGCCCGTTCAACCGCAGTTTCGGCGACATCGGGCGTGGCGGAAGACGCCACCTCTGGCAATTGCGATGCTGCCGCCGCGGTGATCTTTGCTGCTACCACACGTGTCACTACGGTCTTTTTGTGCGATGCTCCGAAAGAAATGAATATTGCGGCCGCGACAGCGGCGACGGCGAAGACGGCCACTACCAGTGGACGGCGGGGTTTTCTCCACTCCGGCATATCGGGGTAGATTGTGCTGACGGACGGAATCAGCGAGCCAATGGGCTCAGCAGGTTCCGGTATCGCGCTGCCCGAATAGGGCGCCTCAGACGTGTTGGCGGTTTGCACCGCAACGGACAACGGTGCGGGCGGCGAAGTCGGTGCCGATTGGACGGACGTTGATATTGGTGGCCGGGTGGGCGTTTGCGCCATCGATTGGACAGTCGTCGAGACTGTCGAGCGGGCGGGCGATGGCGTCAGCGAAACCGTCGCCGGCCGCGCAGGTGTTTGGGGTGCTTCACGCGCCACCGTCGCTGTCCTGTTCGAAACTGCGCCGGTTCTGATACGCGGTGGCGGCTGCGCCTTGACACGCGCAGGCTCGGACGCGGGCGAGGTTGTGCTGCTGCGCGGTTTCGGCGGGGCCTTGCTAGCTAGGCGCGCCACTGGCGCTGTGGGTCTCACCAAAGCGGGTCGTACCGGCAGTTTTGATGTCGGTGGTTGCGATGCAGGCGCAACGGGCGCCGCCGCGCGCTTGACTAAGTCATGAATCGAAAGCGGAGCCTGTGTGATTGCTTCGCTGGGCTTGGGCTCAATCGTCCAAGAATTATCGTCCAACAAGTCTGGCGGAGGTTGAATGACAGCCGGTTGCTGAATGATTACTTTGCTGGGCTTGGGCTCAATCGTCCAAGAATTGTCATCCAGCAAGTCCGGCGGAGGTTGAATGACAGCCGGTTGCTGAGTGATTGCTTTGCTGGGCTTGGGCTCAATCGTCCAAGAATTATCGTCCAACAAGTCTGGCGGAGGTTGAATGACAGCTGCTGCCTGAGTGATTACTTTGCAGGGCTGTGGCTCGATCGTCCAAGTAGTATCGCCAAGCAAGTCCAGCCTGGGTTCAATGACGGTGGCTTCGGATTCTTCGAGCACCGGATAGGTGGAAACTGCCTCAACTTTGCCAACCAGTGGCGCGGCATCGACGATCGGGACAGCTTCCTTTGGCTTGGTCTCTACAGGCACAGCAATCATTCGAAGCAGGGGGACTTGCTCGATTTCAAGCCAGTCGCTCATGCCTTGACGCCAAACCAAATCGTGTGACGAAATGCGCCCCGATTGAATAGCCGGGATTAGATCATCGAGACCATATTCTACGGTTTCACCGCTAGCCGTCGCGACGAACCAACTTTCGGCTTGCGTCGGATCAACTAGTTCGGGGTTCTGAGTCACAGCGATGCCGTTCCCACTCGAGCAAACATAGCACTGAGGAAGCGATTCCGCCGGCCGCGGACCAAGTAACAATCCGGAAACGTATAGATTAAAATTCTTCAGTCTGAGCATACTGAAGTTACGTGATTATCGTATAAATCGTCGCGCTGAACCCTTCTGAGGCCCCGGCCGGATGAACCAGCGTTACAGTACCCGAACAATGACGCTTCGGACGCGATCGCGGCAATATGCTTTTTTGAGCACAAGCTCTGTCAAGTGCACAATGGGTTCATATAGTTTCCTGGACGGCAGCCATTATCTGAGTGCGCCGCGTTCCGCGATGCGGTTTCGTTGATTCATGGCTGCTCGACAAGTTCGCACCAGGGTGATCGACTTAGGTTCCATGATGCCGGTGTTGACGAAGGCCGTGCGCGAGCGAGGCGCACTAAGCAATGCGCAACTATCCAAACTGGGAGTACCAAAGGCGCAGTACGAGGACGCCATTGTGCTGCTGTGCAATGAAGGCTTCGAGAATACTGGTAAAGGTGTTCGCTTGCCGATTCGACAACAATTGCTCCGACGTCTCGAAGAGCGAAGTCAATTGCCCATCAAGGGCCTAGAGAAGCTAGTTATCGGCTGTACGGCGAAAGAAGTCTTGTCTGCCGTGGACGAATTCGTCAAAGGTGGACTTGCTCATCGAATACTCAGAACCAAGGCGGAATGGATTGTCACGGCGGGTACGGATGTTCTGTCAGTTGACGAAGTCAGTAGCTTGTCGCGCCTCGTTGCGGAATGGGCGATGCGAACCAAGAAAGTCGTAGCGGCGAAGAAAACGCCCATTACCTTCTGGCGCAACGACATAAAGGCTCTGATTGAAGAGCTAACTGTGATGAAAAATGGTCCGCGGCGCGGTGCAGATTTCGATGAACGCGATAGCCGCAAACTCGTTGAGATGATATCTGATCATATTGACCCTTCCGTCGGTTTGGCGTTCGTGCCGACCGTCATCGAGAAGTCTCAACTGGCACTTGAACGAGCCCACTGTCTGCTGCTCGATCTAGCGCGTGGTGGCAAAATCGAACTGCGCCCCGACTCGGGGACGGTTCGATTCACACAAGCGGAGCTCCAAACGGCACCCGCCGGTCCGGACGGATCCCGTTTACTTTGGGCTCGTATCGAGAAGGAGGACATTTGATACCCATTTCACTTGGTGCGGTGCCAAACGCCCAACCTTGGGCCGCAGACAGTGTCGATGTGGAGTCGATCAATCGAGATACGGGGCTAGCTCTTGTCGAGAGCGCTCAAGCAATGCGTGCCGAGGCTCAAACGGTGGCCCGCGCCAGTACGCGAGTTCACCTAGTGCTTGGTCCACCGGGCAGCGGCAAGACGCATTTGTTTGGTAGGATGAGGCGCAAACTCGGGCCGCGGGCGATTCTCGTCCATTTGCGACCATTGGTGGGGGCAGACCTTGGCCCTCGCTATTTGGTGGGCCAAATCTTCAATCAACTTTCTCAGTTAACCCATGACGTAGCTCAGATTGATTCACTCGTAGGTTCGTTGATTGCACGCTCCGAGGGCAGAGACGTCGAAAAGCCCCGGTTAATGCTGGAGGATTTCCGGCACATCGACCCAAACGATCAGCACCGAATGCTCGAGCGCATCATAGAGGCTTCAATTGAGGCGCAGCCGCAACTCGACGAGGCAGTGCTGCGAGCGCTGCTGCAGTTGCCAGTTTTGCCGACGTTGTTTCGCACAGCTACGCTGTGTTGGCTCGGCGGTTATGAATTGGATCCAGCGCAGAGTTCTCGCATAGGCGCGCTCGGAGCATTGCCCGATGAACGATTGATACCCGCGCTCTACACGTTGGCAGCTGTGGCAAGTGCCGCCGCCCCCTTGGTACTTGTATTCGATCAGCTCGAGAANNGACACAGTGCCAGGCCTCGTAATCGTGCAGATGGCGGTAGATACCGATTGGGCGCGTGACATCGAACCTCGGTTTGGACAGGCACAGAAAAGCCGCCTCCTCGGCTTTCGACACCTCCTGAAGCTGCCCAATGCTGCACAGAGGCATGAACTTCTCGAGCGATGGGTGGAGCGTCTTTCGGAGCGGGAGCAACCTTTCCCCTGGCCATTCACGCCCACCCAAATCAATCACTGGACTACCCAACCGGGTATGACCCCACGAATGCTGCTCTTGGCAGCAGAGCGGGCTCTAACGGAAAGTGGATCGGCACTCGACACTAGCCCATTAGAAGAGCCCGAGGCCCTGGACGAAAGTTTGCTGCGCCAGTGGGAAAAGCACCTCGAAGTTGCCCGCTACCAACTTGACGAGGCGGCTCGCAAGCAAAGGGGTCCAGAACCTGAGCACCTTGCAGATTCACTGTTGTTGCTTGGGTCTTGGCTTTCCGCAAATTGTCGGAGAGGACGGGAAAATGCAGTCGTATTCGATGTGAACGGAGTGCCCCGCAGTTTGTACTTTCTGCACGATGTTCACCCGCGTTCAATTGCAGCGCGACTCCGGCGATGGGTCGAATCGACCGAGACGCGTGTCGTGCTGCGTGAACAATGGCGAGAATTTCCAACTACCTGGCACGCGGTGCAGCGATTGGCAGATGAATTCGTGGCTCGACCTGCAGCCTGTCTGGCCTGGATTAGTCGCGAGGATATTGCACGTCTGCTTGCCTTACGTGCATTTGTGATGCAGGCCCGATCCCATGATGTAGTAGGACCAGCGGGTGAACCGGTGTCGGATCAGCGCGTTGTTGCCTGGCTACGTCGGGTGCTCGTGCCCGAGCAGTGGTCGATTTCAGCTGCCATGACCCAGCCGCTCAAGAACGACAGTCCGAGAACAATACGCTCGCGCGAACCTTTGGCGCCCGAGTCAGATGACTCGCCGACTACTATAAGAGATTCGATTCCCGCTGGTACTCTGCAAATCACGGACTCTTCATCAACACCGCCGACATCGCGCAACCAATTCCCGAGTGATGGTATGACCCAGTATCGGCCAATGGCAAGCAGTCCAAATGCCGCAAGCGAGGAAAGCCGCGCGCTGCGAGTGCTCGAGCATCTTCGCGTTGCGTCGCTAGAGCGCCTTATACGCGAGGCCGCGATCGTGGATACCTGGGTGACGCGCAAATTGGTCATAAAGGAGCTCCGAAATTTGGCCTCTCGTGTCCGTTGGTTTGGCCGTTCCATTGTCGCGCTCGTGCCGGAGGACCCGCTGTGAGCCGACGGGAATTGCAGTTTAGCGTCACCGAAGTAAGAAATGCCCTCAGATGCCCGAGGGTTTTCGTTCTTGGCCGAATTCACGGTCGCACCGTTACGTTCCCCATAGGCTCATCATGTTTAGGTGCGACATTTCACCGTATTGTCGACAGATTTTCGGCCACCGTAGGCACCCCTACTGCCGGCTTCATGCAGCTGCGTCCGGGCAGCCCGGTCGACGTCATCGCCCGCGGCTTGTCCTTGTGGCTCTTGGATATATTGGTCGATGAGCTTACGAAGGACGCAACGTTGTCCACGATGCCGGGTGAGGTCGACGATCTAGCCGAGGCACTCCGTGAGCTTGCAAGGTATCTGGCGGACTCTGTTGCAGGGTTCGAATCGCGCCCGGCGTCGGCTCTAACTGCATTAGTCCGCGCCGGAGAGCGTCCAATAAGCGTTGTACTAGAAGAGCAAGGGGTAACGCTGACGGGTCGAATCGATGCACTTTACGTGACGTCCGATGAACGAGTCCATGTCGTCGAGTACAAGCTCACGGATGAAGCCAATGAATCGCTGGACCGCGCGCAAGTTTCGCTTTATCGCGAGCTACTTCGGCGCGAAGGTTTGGATGACGCCCAGCCAACTCTTTTGCGGTTTAGGCCGTGGATGACGAAGACGGTGATTGCTCCCGCCGACGCGGACTCGCTGGTATCTTCCACACTGATCCCCTTGGTAAGACAAATGGTCGGCTGGTGCGAGTCGCCTGAGGCCGCCCCGCCCCCACAGCGACAAGATATTTGTGTGGGCTGTCCAGTTGCACGCGATTGCGTTAAACGTTACCCTGAACGGCTTGTCTGCCGCGACGAACCGCCGATGGCCGCTGCTCGACCACGGGTAAATTCAGTTGGCGATTCGGTGGCTCCGCAGCCAATTCGTGAAAGTCTTCCGCCGGTCCGGGATGCGGCCGGCGATAGTGCAGCGGAAACAATCCGGGTCAAGATATTGGACGAATTTCGGCGCGAAGGTATCAACGTTACCGCGCACGCAGCAATTGTCGGTCCGCGTCTGTTCGTAATCGAGGTCCTTAGGCCCAGGGGTAGCGTAGCGCAATTGGACCGTGCAGCGTCTGATGTCATTCATCGCCTTGCGAACGAAGGTTTGTCGGTGAACTACGAAAAGTCGGGCGGCCGAAGACAGTTTGTCATAGCGCGAACCGACCCACAAATCGTGTTGCTCGCGCCGTTACTGGAGAAGAAAGCCGATTGGTTACGCGCGAGTCCGGGGCGATTCATTGTAGGGAGTGAACCCGCAGGCGGTATTGTAACTGCAGATTTCGCCGACCCGGCAACACCGCACTTACTCGTTGCTGGACAGGCCGGGAGCGGAAAGTCCTGGTTGCTGCGAGCCATCATCGCGAGCCTGCTACATTTTCATGGGCCCGCCGCAATTCGCTTCACACTGATGGACCCAAAGCGCGTAACATTCAACATCCCCGTATTTCAATCTGCCATTGCCGCCCATCTAGATGGTCCTGTTCTGTACGGTATCGAAGACGCGTTGCCTTGCATCGAACGACTGATTGATGAAATGGAGGAACGTTACAAGATCTTCGAAAAGGCCAATGTCACTGACTTGACTGAGTTCGAACAAATTTCAGCCTCCGGTGAAGGCATTGCGCGCAGAGTGCTCGTCATCGATGAATTTCAGGACTTGACCGTTGAGGCCAGAACCGCCAAGCGTTTTTGCGCCGGAATTCAGCGTCTGGGGGCGAAGGCTCGTGCAGCGGGCATTCATGTTATCCTAACTACACAACGACCTGACCGACAAACGGTTCCAGCGGTAATCAAAGCCAATCTAGGTGCCAAAATCGCACTCCGTGTGGCAAGTTCCGTTAATTCTCGCGTCATCATCGACCAAGGCGGTGCCGAAGAACTTCTGGGAAACGGAGATCTGCTGGCGGATTTGGGCCACGGACTCGTTCGCGCGCAGGCAGCCGTCGTGAACACATAAGTTGACCTAAATCAGTGGTAAGATAGGCGAGTTCCCGTAAGTTGCAATTCGGACACGCAGCCCCTATAAATCTCATATCATGACTGAACAGGGTTCCGTCCATCCTGGCGCTGTGAAGACTTCGACTCGCTTGCCATACATGCGGAGCAAGGAGCGAAACGAGCCACGGAATTATTGTCTCCCGGCACCACAAATGTTAAAAAGGCCGTGCCGGATTACCTCCAGCAGAGCCTAGACCCACAACATGCGCCTAAATGGAGGCTGCGTCAAGCTTTGGAGGACCGTTGCCGTAGCGGCAGCACCCCATCATTGGAATCCAAAGGCCGGCTTTAGCAAGCGGATGAGACGCCCGGCGTCCCGCAAGTTGCGTCTAGGGTCAACGCTTACGTGCGACAACATTGGAGTCGTGAGCGTAGCTGTTGGACTATGTCCGACTCGGGCATCGAGCTCATGCCGGATTCGTTCCGGATGACTCGCAGGCACAAAACGATCATTGGGATCGTGAAGCAGTGCGACGGGGCAGGCCACCTCATGAAGCTGACCCGCTGGCGAGAGTACCGGGGACAGCGACCGGCATTGGTAACGCTGCATGAGATCGACGAAATCGAACACCTTTGCGTACGTGCGCAAAGCGCGCTTCTTGTCTTCGAGCGTAGAAGGCAACATGTAGTTGGTGAGCGTGAGCTGGATTGCTTGCCAAGCCGCGTCAGAAAGCTGCAGATCTGACCTTTGGCAAGCCAGCAGCGTGTA
>PMCK01000709.1 GCA_003154095.1 Myxococcales bacterium
CAGTACCTGCGCCGCCACGAGAACGACGCGGACAACTTCATCCCGTCGTTGTTCGCCATTCACGGCGCTCGCAAGAAGTCCACTGCCGACACTAACGACAAGCCCAATCCACCCACGCCGGCACCGGTGGTCAATCCGCCAGTGCCCGCTCAGTCAGGCAACAACGGCGCTTCCGCTGCAAGGGTAACGAGCAGTGAGCACGGCCCGTTCGTGGGTTGAAGTGGGATCAGAAACCGACATGCACGTCGATTCCCTATTCTCAGTTTTGCGCCCTGATCAGCCCCTAAATTCGTGGGGATACCTGAGGTGCGCTTTTTAGCTGGGGAGCCCACGACGACTTGGGAGGAATTAGTGGGCGAACTCATTGAAGGCTTCCGCCAAAGGCGCGAGTGGCAAGTCAGCTGGCCGCTGTATAATTGATGCACGTCCGACGCGCCACAGCGCCCGGCTGCCATGGCCCAACAGAAAACAAAGCTGCCAAGTTTGCCCACTTGTTAAGCAGAGTCTGGCGATTTGTCGTCGGGTTGTCCCCATATGCTGTCGACATCGCTGGCACGTAGCGCTGCTGCTTCCAGTCGTCGAACATCGACGTCGTTATTGATAGCCTTGTCAAAGTCCACGTGAACTGTGCCTGGCGCATATCCGTCGAAGGCGATTTGAGTCTGGGTACTCACCTCAGGCCACTGGCGGTCGAGAGGCTGCAACAATTGTTCAGGATCTTGTCTCCGCTGAACCCAGACATCGAGGAGGAATCCTAATATTGTCCTCGCCAGGTACACACAGGATCGAACGCATTCGGTTAGGGTAACGTCCGCATTCTCGGACAATGTCAACTGTTCCATTCGCAATCGAACAAAGGCAGCGACGTTGGATACCCCAGGTTCACGCAAGAGAACGGCGATCGGTGTAGTGCGGGGCACAGGTTTTCCCGCCGCGTCCAGAATTTGAGCATCAACCTTCATCGCTCGTAGTTCGGTGCGGCGGCCGCGATGCACGATCATATTTCTGTAGGCGAACATCCATTCCAGCCAGCCTGGTGGTCCAGCCTGTCGAGCTGCATCGTCAATGCGGTCCAGAAGGGCGGTGTGAATTGAATGCCTCAGGTCGGCCTTGTTTCGTTCGCCGCGGAGCCAAGCGTGAATACCGGCAAAGTCCGCCTTTAGAATGTCTTGCGGAATCGCCGCGACTCCGATCGTGGTGGCGGCTAGGCAATCTAGCGCGGAACCCAGAGCTCGAAAGAAACCCGCAACGTGCATGGTGCTAACGAGTTCAGGAACTAAGTCAGCTGCGGTTGCAAATTCTGGGAAATTCAGGGTCCCGTCCGGCTTGCAAACTCGAGCATATCGGCGCTCTACCAATTCCCAAGCGGATTTGTGCTCCCACTGATGGAGGACTGCCTCAGTCAGGTTCGTGGTGATGCTTGCACTGGCGGCCATAAGCTGGTCAGATACCAAGATTCGTCGTTGAGTATCTCCAGATTTCATCCACCATTCGATACCGTGGGATGTGGAGCTCAGGTCTTGAAGGATTGCCGTGCGCAGTCGATCAGCCGCTGCAATTCTTACGCCAAGAATTTCATGCACTCGGTTCATTGCAGTGTCCGCATCACCGCAAGGCCCCGAGTCCCTCAACAGTGCCATGTCCACGTCGCGCATGCGATTCCTCTTCCGCCTAAACGGTTACGCTTCACCTGCGGCCCCGTCAGACACGCAAGCACCTATCAGAATGCCACAACACGCCTCTTCCGTAAACTGTCGCAAAGGGACGGTGCGCTTGACCAAAAGGCCCCCGAAAACTTGGCCGCCAGGTGCAACCGAGTTAGATGGGCCGATCCCTTCGTGGATAGACAACGTTGTCAAAGTAGCTTCGGGGCTGCCAACCCGACAGAATCCCGCCCAATATGAATTCGTCAATTAGGTCCATCGTGGCGTCCAATACTGAAGGCGCTGCGGCACCGACGAGCGTTCCAACTGGACCAGCAAGATAGCTCCCCAATCCTCCTGTTAGCGCTGACACGGTGAGAGTCTTGACCAGTCGCCCCCCCTTCGACGCGAGAAATCCACGCTTCTCAGAGATCGCTTTCAAATACTCCACACTAATATCACCGGAGTATGCATCAGCAGTCGCGGTGCGTATCCAAGTTCGAAATTTTCTTGCGTCCTGTTTCAGACGAAGTTTGGGTACCTTCCTCACGTCCAATTCTCGGCTTCGAAACAATTCTGTCAGGTCAGGTACCCCTTCAATTTGGAAAACGCGATTGTATGCTCGTTCGATCCGTGCGCCACGATGGAGGCGGTCAATCGAGTCGTGACAGACCCGCGCGATGGCAAACTCATCGACCGTGTTCATTCGCAGGTTCGCGATTAGGGAGAGGTCGTGCATCTCCTGGGCAAGGTTTGCGAGCCGCTGCTTTGCCTCGTTGCCCAGTTCCTCTAGAGGTACTTCGGGAGTTAGCCCCGCGAATCCAAATCGTCCCAATTTGTACCCTTCATGTCCGAACTCCACCGCGTGCGGTGCGAACGAGCTTCCTGGATCAACGTAGGAGTCGGCAAGTGCTTGCTTTAGTTTTCTCAAGAACTTGGACTCATAGGTTCGCACCGATCTGTTGAAGGCTTCGGCGACAGATGCGTCGGGCTCGCAGTGAGTTGGCGTGTTTAGCGCAGAACTGACCAGCGGCATCAGGCCCTTTTTGGGTTCGGCGACATAGAGCACAGCACTCTTTTGCAGCCAAAACTTGACTGCCCCTTGATCCAACAATTCCAGAAGGCCTTGTGCGCCGAAGGCCTTTATCAGCACGGGAATAATCATATTCTCGCCATAAACGGAAAAGCAGACCCCCTCATGACGCATCAGGATTGCTGCAACCTCGTTCTCCGCTTCTAGTAGTGCACGGACGTCTTTGCGAGGCTCACGCTGTTCCCCTTTGATCAGCACTGACCGAGCCAGTCCGTTAACCACCCTGTCGAATATGATGTCCTCTTTGCCGGAGTCCTTCATCGGCGTCTCCTGAAATGCCAGCCCGAAACAGTAGCCATGCCAGTGGCTTTGGAACCGCAAGGAAACGTCAACGTGACCATATGATTGCCTTCGTGTTGTGTATGCACGCTCTACGTATCGGCGGGCGCATAACCAGCAGCCTGACTGTAACGCCGAAAAGCATCAGGTTGCAAGACAGCCGGGCGATGCGCGTCCGACGCGCCACGACGTCCGGCGGCAATGACATCACCGAAGACAAGGCTGGTTCATGCGCGTGAGTTAGCGGGCCCTGCTATTACCTCTCAGCACTAACGCACGAATACGCCGCGCGGCCCCATCATGAGGACTTAGGCCATCCGCCACCTCCAACGCATTCCGTATACCAACGTGGCCAACCCTACCCGCAGCTTTTCGATCGAGAACTGCGAGACGACCGAACGCGGTGCTCATTCCTTCTACCGACCACGGTATTGTCGCATCGAGATGAATCCACTCCGGGGGAGGGACTTCGAACAGACACAAGTCCAGAAAGAGGTGTGGACCAGCAAGGCCTGCGCGACTTCCCGATTGGTCAGCGAGATATGCCCGAGTGAAGGCAAAGTTTGCTTGAAGCTCCGGTACCGTACGTGCGCTGTGTCGCAGGCGAAGCGCCTTTTGCACCGCCTCTGGTGCATTTAGCGTTCCGCGCTTGGCACGCCGAACGAGATTGTCCGCGAGAAAGTTCGGCCTATCTTGCTTGAAACCACGATGCCTAAAACCAGCGGCGATTACAGTTCGAGCACCTGGGTACCCCTGGCCCTGATCGCGTTCGTTCACTCTTTGGTGGAGTGCAACGACCTGTGCAACAAAGTCGAAAGTGACGCTTCTCGACCGCGGTGACAAGTCAAGATACGCAATTGCGCCATCGTTCAGAATGGCAAGATGCAGGCGAAAGCTAACAGCGCTATTCACCGTTTCATGAAATAGCGCAAGCCGCTCAATCGCAGCAATGGCTTCAGGAACTGTCGGATCGAATGCGGCTCGACGGAGCATGCTGCCGTAGCCGAGAAGGTCAATCCATCCGACCACAGCCACTTCCACGAGATGTCGGCGCCCTCGCCCCGATGGCTGCGACGTTTTTGAGTTCTCCATTAGACTTCCAGATGATCGGCCCCCGTCGGACCTGCTAGTCACGCACCACCGCGTCTATTATCACCGCCTGAAGGACTTTCAACAGCTAGTCGATCCTCGATTCCAGTCGACGTAGAGAATGTCTCAACAAACCCAACGACGGTTTCAACGGCGCACGATGCAGTGTCAGCCTCGCCCATACGCGAGGGAACCGTGGTTCGCTCTGAAGCCACGGTGAACGTCCCGCATCCAAGGAAGGCCGGCAAGCTCATTGCCGATATGCGTGGCATCAACGACCCCGCTGGTACAGTTCCCTCAAATCCTCAACAGCAATTACGCCTTCAGCATTTGAAATGCGACGCCGAAATCCTCGTGACACTCGTCCTAGACCCAAGGTCAACAAGTTCATAGTCTGCTTGCCATCGCGGACTAAGTCTATTGGACTTGAGACCAAACGGGGGCCGAATACCGAGACAACGACGCCATCGACCCGAAGCACGTAGGAATAAGGTCGGGCTGCGGGATCAAGTTTCCGAAATTTACGGACGATGCCCTGCTCGTCGTAAGATACCCTAAAGGTTAACAAGATACGACCTTTGCACTTGCGCCGGATATTGGAAAGCACGTTCGGTTCGTCCACAGATTCAAACCACGTTGCACCTGGCGGGTAATGCCAACCTTTAGACTGTGCCGCAGCCCTTACCTGCGACGTATTCAAAATCGCACCGTCATCGGCAATTCCGAATGTCACCTCGTTGAGTACGGACAGATCATCCGCGAGTGCTTCTAACAGCGATGGCTTTGAAGCCGTCCGATGCGATGAACGGTCGACGGGTATTGCGGCAAGCCCCTCAAGATCGGAGCGCGAAAGCCTGGTTGCTTCGTTCTTTAGTTGGTCGACGTACAGTGATATTTTGCGAAGGACGTCGGCATTCTCGAAAAGGGCACCGGCTTCGCATATTTGCGTTGAGCTAGCGGAAATGTTCGCGGAACTGACGATAGCCGCGCAGGCTGTTAGTAGGATTTTGGCGTGCAGACTTCTGTGTGAATATACGATCACTCCGCGATCGTAAGCAGACAAAAGGAGGTCCGCGGACGTTTGGCGGCCGCGAATCGTTGCTTTCTCAGCATCAACGATTATCACGTCCCCCGCGACGCACCTGACAACCGCGTCTGAAGAATAGTATGGCGCAACTACGGTCTTGGGCTCAGGCCGAAGGGAGAGTTCCTCGAGTGTCGGCCAAAGGTTTCTTCCTAGGAATTTCGCCATGAGTCACGTCCACCTAACTGCTAGCGCATCACTTGCAGCCCAGACAGTAACGCCAAAACGTGTCAGATGGCAAGGCAGCCGGGCGTGGTACAATTGATGCGAGTTTGACGAGCCACGGCGCCCGGCAGTGACCGCCGAACAGAAGACAAAGCTGCCAAGTGCATGCGCGTGAGTTAAACGGTCTTCGTAGGCTAGGGTGCAGTCTCAGTGCTAAGCTGTCCTTCAGCAATGGCGTTTGAAACACTGATTGTGGCGGATCAGGGATCTGAGAGGACTCCCATTGACATTGGGCGTTTGGGTGAATCGCTAATTTTCTATGGAAGTGTGCACTTGTTGGTGGGACCGCGAGAGCTCGAATACCTGCTGCAGCAGATCGATGCAGGCATCATTGCCGAGCTGCTAGAAACCGTCACCCTACAGATCACGTATCGCGACTTTGTGCACGCGACGTGTACTCGCACCGATGGGGTCATTGAATTTCATACCCCAATCTTCGCGAGCACAGAAACCTTTCGACTTGACGCGTTGCTCGAAAAGTCATTGAGCGCCGGGCCCGGTCGCAACGCGCTCGTGCGCAAGTTGCTCTCTCTAATCAGGACTGAGCAACAATCTATTGGGAGCGGAGCACATACTCATTTTCTTGAGGACGGACGCTGGACGAGCGATTGCATACTCGACTTACTAAACTTGTATTCCGGAAACGAAGCTAACGAGAAAGACGTTCGTCTCGTTCTGACTAACCACGGCTCCGAGTTCACGGTTGAAACCAACATTGATTTCAGTGCGGTCAATTCGACCCGTCCGACGGACTTGCCGGTGCTGAATGCAGCTCGCTTTATGGGGATGGTGGCCCAAGCCACAGATCAGTTAGGACTTGCTAGTTTGGCTAACGCGGATCTGCATACGAGTCAGCTGACATCCGTCGTGTCTCGAAACGTCATGTTACCTGTACTAACTCAGACGATGAGAGCCGACGGGAATGTGGAGTGCTTTCAGACCATGTTGTTTGATTCCGGACACGCAATCGCCGACGCCATCAATTCGGATGAACGCTCCTTTAGCGAGTTGGTGCCGATACTGGAACGGTCTCGACAATTCAANNAAGGACTGGTTATCGGATCACGTTGCGGCCACGGAACTTGTCCATGCGTACTACCGGGAGGTGTCATCAGGAACGTGGCTAACTCAACTGCCATCGAAGACGTTCCGATGGTTGATAAGCACCGCCCTGGGGCTCATACCCGGATACGGGGCGGCGGTCGGGGCGGCTGGATCCTTTGCGGATTACTTCTTGGTAGACAGACTCATGCAAGGATGGCGACCAAACCAATTTGTCGGAGGCCCTCTGCGGAATTTCGTGCGGCCGACGCGTGGTCGATCCGTCTAACGGTTGGCGCATCACCGGCGTNNCGTATAATTGATGCGCATCCGATGTGCCACGGCGCCCGGCAACCAAGACCCAGTAGAAAACAAGCTGCTGCATGCGCTTGTTAGCCAGAACCAGCCTCGCCGGATGCGACGATCGTAACGAAGGTTGATTCGAATGGGAGCCTATTCATTTGGTTCGCTCTTCGCTCCAAGGCCCAGCCGCCACGGTGAAGGCCTGTCACCAAATTAATCGGGAACTGCGATTCGAGGGCGGCAACCATGCGTCGATGCAGGTTGGAAATTTCGCTGCCGACAAACAGCGACGGGGCTAGGTGACCTCGCGATTGGCGAGTAACAGACTCGCTGACCTTTTCACCAAACCACGCGTGGCCCATCATAAACATTCCAACGAATGACACGTAGAGCTCGGGAAATCCTGTCATGCTTTTGCACTCGTGTGCAGCAATTACGGTCGCGGCATTGACACGAAAGAAGCTTCGCTTTCCCGACGCGTAGTCGACGTCCTTCTCGTCACGGATCTCGGCGCCCTCCGGAATCNNGATCCTGGTGCACGTACGAGCATACACGGACCTGTTGACGAAGTTCCCAAGCAGCGTCGACCGTAAAAAGTCGGACGTGGCTGAAGTTTCGCGGATTTCCGTTCGGCGTCGTCAAGTAGCGGAATCTCCCATCAATTAAGTTGCTCGCTTCCGTGGATATGCCTTGACGTTCATAGTCCGAGACGATAGCCAGAAAGCAGCCAATCTCGAAAATGCCCGATAGGTCACGATCAGTCAGCGAGTAGACGGTCCCGAAGCGGCCAAGGAAATCTGCCGACGCCGCTTCTACATCGCTTATCCAAGGGTCTGCATTTGCAGAACTAGTCGTCCCACGTCTCGCCATCGTTGCCCCCTGAAGTATCGTCATGAGAAGCCATGGCCCATACAAGATCCGCGGTACGGCTTATGTTGAGCCAGCGACGTTTTACGCCACAGCGGGCCACAAGTTCGTCGAAAGCAGCCATGGCCGGTTGCACGATGGCCGCGGTTCGCGTCGAGACCTCGATGTGTTCTCCGAAGTGGATGGCTGTTTCGCGGCCAAGACCCATCTTCGTAGTAGTACCATACGCAGCCGACAATGGGCCTACAACGACGCGGTTAAACGAGTTGAGCACGGCGACCACTCGGAGGCGATCCAACGTCCACCCATTCGCCGTAGCGCCCGCCAAATGCGAGTCTTCGCGGGAGGCTAGGTAGTCCAGATCGCGCCACATAGCTTTCCAACAACGTTCAAAATGACGACGCACTTCCTTGTCGAGGGGCATTGCGAACAGACTGGCAAGTTGCTCGGACATAGTGGTATTTACGTTCCGGTTTCTGGCTAACCCTATACTAACCCGCAGAATCCGCCGTCTTTTCACCGATTGCAACCCGCAATCTTTCTTGTCCCGTGCGACCTTTCCGACTCTTCTCGCTGAGTGCTTAAGCAGGTCTGCTATTTCCGCCTACCGTGGGAATTCCCACAGGCGGGCGACTGGAATGTAGTGTCGTTGCAAACTGCGTCGCTTGTCATCTAGCCATCGGACACAGAAGCAAGCGTGAACCGGGACACGTCGCCGATTCCGTGACGCACACGCCAGATAAGCCTCGGTCTGGCGCACATTGGCAAGAAAAGCCCTCCGAGTGCTGGGCGACGACGCCGTCTCCCGCATTCGAGGACTGCGAATCTCGGGCGAGGGTCGCGGGGAGGCGAAATTCCGCGCGGATTTGGGGGGAACTGCTTTTTTCAAAAATAGTCAGCAACCGAGATTCACCCCCGCCCGATGTACTCGGTGAAAGGTGAAAAACCCGGGATTGTCCCGGGTCACCGATCAAAACCACCATCAAACAATGGAGTTAGTTATGTCTGAGTTAAATTACGATCCTTCATATTCAATTCTGCGCCAGGCTTTCGAGCAGGCTAAGCCCGAGATCGACGCCATCAGCGACGGCGACCTTCTCATCGTAACCACGGACGTTGTGGCTGCGGCGACGACGGGG
This sequence comes from Myxococcales bacterium, assembly GCA_003154095.1. Taxonomy (GTDB): domain Bacteria; phylum Myxococcota_A; class Polyangia; order Polyangiales; family Polyangiaceae; genus FEN-1139. The sequence goes on from PMCK01000709.1 coordinate 8,764, forward strand.
CAAGGCGTTTATCCGGAGGTTATCGCGCTGCGACCGCAGATCGTTCAGGAGTTTTCGAGCTTCAAGGTCTCGCGGCTTGACAACCTCAAGACGTACGGCCTGGCGTTGCTGTACGCTAACGGCGAGTACAAGACGGCGACCGAGCCGCCAGCGGTTGTCGCGGATATGGCAGAGACCGCGCTTCACACGCGCGCCGTTCTGCTTGCCGATACCAATTCGCTGATCGCGCACGGCGTGCTTGCCCCCGGCGTCATCAACAAACTGCAGGGCGTCAATGGCTATAAAAACGTCATGGGGGATCTCATCGCGCTCGTGGCGATTCACCGCAAGTATGCAGAGCAAATTGCCGATCGCACCAGCGTCAAGCCCGAGGAGCTCAAGGCAGCCGAGGACCTGGCTGCAAAGTTCAGCGAGGCCGTAGGGCTTCGCGAGCAATCGCCTCAAACCATTGCCGCAGCGACGCGCACCCGTCAGGCCGCGTACACCCTGTTCGTCACGTCGTACAACGAGGTACGTGCGGCAGTTCAGTACTTGCGCCGTCGCGAGGACGACGCGGACAACATCATCCCGTCCTTGTTCGCCATTCACGGCACTCGCAAGAAGTCCGCTGTCGACACCAACGACAAGCCCAATCAGCCCGCGGCACCGGTGGTCAATCCGCCAGCGCCCGCTCAGCCCGGCAACAATGGCGCACCCGCTGCAAAGGTAACGAGCAGCGAGCACGGGCCGTTCGTCGGTTAATTCACGAAGTATCACTTATTACATAGCCAGCGCGGTGGATTGGTCGCGCGCAGACTTTTGGGGTGGGTGCCCGATGTTTGAGGCGAAGCAAATGGTGCCGAAGGCGCCAGTTGCGGCCGAGTTCGGGCGGGGCCCCAAAATCGAGCACGACCAATCTACTGCGCTGGCGGGTCGGCAACCGAGGCAAATCATGTCAAACGCACCGGTATTGAATCTTGGAGGTTGGTGTACCATCGATGGGATGGCAAACGGCAATGCCCTGCATCTGCCCGCTTGCCATCTCGTCACCCACTGCGTGGTCGTGGGCATGACCGGCAGCGGTAAAACGGGCCTTATCACCGTAATGGTCGAAGAGGCCATCGGCAGCGGTGTTCCTGTCATCGTTATCGACGTGAAGGGTGACTTACCCAACTTGTTGCTTACGCCCCGCAACTTCGACTCGGCGTCTCCGCTGCCCTGGGCCGAAGTCACGGGCGACGCGGGTTCGGCGGCGAGTCTCGAGTCGGAGATGACGCGATCGCAAGAGCGGCAAAAAGCACTCGCCGCAGCGGGCATCGGTGAACCTGAGCTTCGGAAATTCTGCGACACGACCTCGATTCGCGTCATCACGCCCGGCGCAACTGCCGGCGAGTCGCTGCATGTACTCTCGGCGCTCGAGCGTCGCTCATCGCGCTGGGATACGGATCCAGAATCGGCACGCAGTGCCCTCAGTGCAGCCCTTTCTTTGGTCTTGCGCCTACTTGGACGCGATCCAGACCCCGCCAAGAGCCGCGAACATGTGCTGCTGAGTGTGTTCGCCGAACGTCGCTTAGCCGCGGGGCAAAACGCGGACATCGGCAGCCTGATGCAAGACTTGACCAACCCGCCGATCACTCAGATTGGTGCGCTCGCAGTAAATTCCTTTCTCAAGAAGCGTGAGCGCGCGAACCTGGCAGCGGCCCTAAACAACTTACTCGCTTCACCCACATTCTGCAGCTGGCGCAAAGGCACGAGCCTCGATATCGCGGAGTGGGTCGCACCGAAGAACGGTCGGACGCCGGCCGTGATCGTCAGTGTCGCGCACCTTGACGAGGAAGAGCGCGCACTCGTTCTCGGTGTGTTGCTCGAAGAAATACTTTCGTGGGTAAGGGGACTCCCGGGCTCCGAGCGGCTCAAGGCGCTTGTCGTGTTCGACGAAGTCTACGGCTTTCTGCCCCCGCACCCCGCCAATCCCCCGACAAAGCGGCCCATTGTCGCGCTGATGAAGCAGGCTCGTGCTTTTGGTGTCGGGGTTGTCGTCGCGACGCAAAACCCGATGGACCTCGACTACCGTGCGCTCTCGAATGCCGGCATCTGGTGCATCGGACGCCTGCAGACAGACGCCGATCGCACGAGGGTCCTCGACGGGCTCGCGGGTGCAAGCCAAAACAAAAATCAATCCGAAGTCGATCTCGGTCGCACGGTCCAACGCCTCGCTCCGCGCTGGTTCATCGTCAAAAATGCTCATGCGGCATCCGTCGGCCCTGTTCTTCTCAACCCGCGACAGACAATGTCCATCATGCGCGGCCCCATGACGCGCAACGAAATCCTGCAAGCGCGACAAGCGCGCGCATCACTCGAAGGCGTCGAACTGCCCCCAATTAGCATCGCGCGGCCGCAAGCCGTCATCGAGATGCCCGAGAGCGTCCGGCCGAAGACCTTCGCATTCACCGACGCCTAGACCTCTTCCATCAACCTGGAGTGAAGACTCACCAAATCCCCCTTCACGAACACAACGGAATTCACTTATGACAACGGCAATAGCAGCACCCGAATCGCGCCGAAATCACGCGACAACACTGATCTCCCAGTCCATCAATCCCCCGCCACCGCCGGGAACGAGACTCTGGACTAAGCCCGTATCGCCCGACATGACAGCCTGGGCAGTCGCGCTCCTCAACAGCCCCGGCGCCTACCCAATATTCTCCACCGCCACTCGGCAATTCGGCACCGACAACGTCATGGCCCGAGTCGAATGGCACCCGTGGACCTATCGCAACGGCATCAAAGTGGCAGGCCAATTCCGCGGCATCACACTCTACGAAATCCTCGCACCCATCGCATCGATTCAAGTCGAAGGCCTCGACGTATCCCACTACCAGAGGAAGATCGATTGGAAGAAGGTGGCGACGTGCAAAGTGTTCGTATTCATCAAAGCCACCGAGGGAACAAACCTCGTGGACAAGTCATTCGCCGCCAATTGGGCGGGTGCCGGCGCGGCGAGTCTATTGCGCGGTGCGTATCACTTCTTTCACCCGAGCATCAGTCCGATTGAGCAGGCGGACTTCTTTCTGTCCAAGGTAGTAGCCTGTGAATTGCCACCAGTCCTCGACGTTGAAGCCATGGACAACGTCCCCGGCGCCCAATTGATTCAAGGCGTCAACCAGTGGGTCGATCACGTCACAGCCAACCTACGCCGCCCACTCATTTACGCATCACCGTCCTTTTGGCAAAAACTTCCCGCAACAGACATCGAACAAAAGGCAGACCTATGGGTCGCCGAGTGGGAAGCGCCGCGCCCAGAACAAATGGGCAAATGGCCCGGGTGGTCGTTTTGGCAATACACTTCAGGCGGTACTGTGCCCGGGATTGCTGGGAGCGTCGATTTGAACCGATTCAACGGCACCTTGGACGACTTACACTCTTATCTCACCCGGACGGCGGATGGCGGCATTGTAAGGCCGCGGGCGTTTGATTTGATGACTGTGATTGGCGTGCAGCGGGCGTTGAATTACTTGAAGATAGTCGAGCCTCCGCTGATTGAGGATGGGGTTAATGGGCCGAAGACGAAGGCTGCTGTTAGAGCTTTTCAGCGGGCTAATGGGCTTGTGCCGGATGCCGTTGTTGGGGAGAAAACGAGGGCGGCGTTGGCTCTGCTGGTGCCGCTCGGGTTGCAGTAATTGACACGGCGGCAACGTGGCCCAAGGTCGTGAAACGGGGGTCAAAGAAAGGCCAATTTGCACACCTGGACACCATCTGATCCTCCCCATTGTCCTCCCTCGCGGCCTCTTTCGCGCGCGAAAAAGGAGCATGAGCACGCCTCGCAGTCACGGCCAGCTCCACCACCAACCCAATTCTGCTGCACGCCTCGAAGCTCTTGCCGCCTTTTCACGGCTATTCCGTGCAAAGACAGATCTGCGTTTGCCCACTGTTCTGTCGCAATTCCTAGACCGGCATTCGCAGATGTGGATTGTGGACGGCTGTTGCAGCAGAATATAAGTTGGGCAAACTGAAAGCGATGAGCATCCGTACCACATAACCAACTTGGCCCGATTCGCTTACAGCGACTATCTCGGTCTGCTATCGTACCAGACCAATTCATTCGAGATGCATAAGGGGTGACTAGATGAGCAATCGTAACAATGAGAAGGGCGGAGCTATGGAGCAGTTTCAGAATAGGATCGCACTTTTTGCCGCTAGCTGCTTTGTCCTGACTATCCTGGTATTGCCATTAGGCGGATTCGCAGTGATGACGTCATTCCTAATAGCGAACCTAGCGAAGCCTTGGGCTCGAGCACTGGCGGTCCCCCTGATTCTTGTGATCGGGATCCTGGCATTTCGTTTGCGCGTTATGCACCGCTGTGTTTATGGACTTATCGAAATGTCCGTCGCACTCTTTGCAGCGTGGTACGGACTGGCAGATGTCGCAAGGAAAAGTCCTGCGCTCATAGTCGCATCATTCATTGCTTCGGTCTACTTTGTCGCAAGAGGCTTAGAAAACGCAACGCACGGCAGAGAGCGTCTAAGATTTTCATTCTTTGGGACACGACCGAGGCAAACCGATTAGTCGAAGTATACACCTGAATCGCGTGGATCCAGTCGCACATGTATCAACAACACCCATGCTTCACGACGCCCGATAAAAACACACGTCTGCGGAGGTACGTTGATCTTGGACGATTCGTTTCCCTTCTCGAAAGGCGCGCCCTTTGGTTCGCATGTCCCGGCACTTTTGACGACCCCTGGGAGGGATGCTACCCCAAGTTGCACTATGAACCGGACTTCATTGCGGTGTCCATGAGGGCCTTAGGCGTCCCCGAGGAACACGTAAATGATCTTGTCCGCGTCGAAATGCAAAGCCGGGGGATGGACCTTCATTACCGCGATTGGCATGCGGTGAATTGCTGGCACATGGGAGAAGCGGAATCTGATGCACTTTGGAAGCTGTACGCTGAACACGCGGGCATTGCCATTGTGACTGACGTAGGGCGGTTGACGGAAGCCCTTTCCACATTCACCGAAGCCGTATACATCGGAGCACTGTCTTACCTTGATCCCGATTGTGGCACCCTTCCAACAAACAATGTCTTCTGGCCCTTGGTATGGAAGCGTCATGCGTTTTCGCACGAACGGGAAGTGCGAGCTGTCGTGTCTATGGGCCCGGACGTGTTTGAAACGATTAGAGAGAACGCGTGTGGCATTCCGGCTACGAAACGTCTAGATCCCCTGCCAAAGGGCCGTTATGTTCCCGCGAATCTAGACGCGCTAGTAGAGTCTGTGTCGGTGCATCCATTGGCCCCGGCATGGATGTTAGAGGTCGTCGAGGGGGTAACCAGAAGATATGGTCTCGACTGCAAGATTGCGCAATCCGATCTCGCCGAGCCCCCACCTATATCTATCCGAAAGAAACCATGACTCCATGCTTGTCTTGCAGTTTGGATAAGCGTCCTGCGTCTGGGTGGCGCGGCTGCCCAACACGTGCTTGCACCAGCCGGCTTTCCTTTGCTTCTGCGCTGTTGTCGCTGCCCACAGTGGCTCGTCGAACTCGCGCCAATTTTACTGTGGGCCGCTGTGTGGCTATCTGACGCGTCTCCGTGTTACCTTCTGGGCCGCTGGTGAAGCACAAGCCGTTGTAGGGACCCCAAGAGACCAAAGCGATTGACGATCCCGCGGTTCCCGTCTGTGGTTCCTGAGCCAAAGCAAGAACGACCCGTTCCTGGACGCAGGCGGAACATTAAGCCTTGTCGCGGCTCAGTTAGGCCTGGTGGGGAAGAGTGCCTATTAGGAGACTGGACAGTGCCGCAGCTTTCCGGCATGAAGTTGTTGGAATGGCCAAGTCGATTGCCTCTCGCTTGCTGAATGAGCCACCAATGCCAATGCTGGTGGCGGCATTCGAGACCACGCCCAGAGGGCTGGCGATTACATCCACAATCAATCGTGCACGAATACCCTCTTCTGCTGCGCCCAGCTATCTTCAGTTTGGTATATTACTTCTGCGCATTCAACTCGAGGCACTTGGCGCAACGCTCGAGATTGCCCCGTCCTTCGATAGCGAGGAAACAGCAAATTCCGCAAAGTGGGTGAACCCTGAAGCCGCTGCTGTAGTTCAGCCTTCCTCATTAGCAGCCGCCCCGAGCGGCGCTATTGTTACATCTCGCCAGCTGAGTGACGCTCATTGCGAGTGGGAGGTCAGCAAGTCTGGTGGCGCAGCGCTCCTGGAGGGAACCGTAAGGGTCTTCGCAAATGTTGAGTCAAGCGCCGCTGGGAAAGCCATTCTCACATGCAGGATTCTCCCTTTGCACCCGGCCTTTGTCGATGCCCGCGGGCGACGGATAGGCTCGTTCGCCAACCTAGCCCTCTGGCTTAGACTGCGACAACATGTTCCGCCCCTTCAAGGTATTGTGTACAGCATCGACTACCGTAGAACAACTGAATCGCGCGAATACGGACCCACGTTGGGGAAGTGGATCGAGCCACGGGAGGAGTCACTGGCAGCCTCCGAACCCAAATTGGCCGGAATGCGCGACGCATTCAATCTCTTCCCTGCTCCTGTTTCCGATCAGGTTGCGGGTCTTCCGCCGACCACCTGGCACCGGGTTGAGCAAGCCATCCGAAGGACTGGGGGAAGCAAGAATGGCTAGCTCATTGCACGCACAATTGGCGACGCTGGGAAGAGCCCTGTCATCGCTGCCTGAACCGAGCCGTCAGGAAATCATAGAGATATACCGAATTGAGTTAATTAAACAGCACGAACTCAAAACTGCAGAGATCGGCCTGCGGCGCCGGGGGCAGACTTTCGCGTTTTGCTCGTTCACTGTGGCTATCATGGTGGCTGGTGGGCTTATTGCAGCTGGGCGAGAGTTGAGTGGGGGGCTCCTCGGCGGCGTCACAATAACTGCCGTAGTTTCCCTGTTTCTTACAGGCCGTCGTCAATTGCTTCGTGGTGATGTCTATGCGGAGTTGCCAAACGATCTTGCGAACGGTTCGCAAGGCAATCCAAGAAAGCTGTCACCGCTGCCGCCTCACTCACCGCAGGTGTGAGACCGTCACGGGGTCGTTGAGTGTCTGAGTGAACACATTCTGCCAAACCTACCCTTCATCGACACTAACGCTCGAGCGCGAGCGTCAGCCGTCCAACTCACGCCCTGAGACCGACAGCAGCTGAAAAATGATGCCGAGGTGGACGAAAACTGAGCTCCACTCACGTCGGCAACGCAAGCGCAACCTCGACCCGCGCATTACCAGCGGCCTTCGACTCACCTGTAATGCGGTCTCGAAAGACTAATGGCTCAAATATACGCAAGAAAGTATTCTGATAGAGGGCCCGCAGTGCGAACCGATCGACGGCGGACACGGGCATCGGGCAAAAGTCGAAATAGACACGAGAAAGCCAGCTCAAGTTGCTCTCAAGCCCTTGCCACTCGCATTCTGGCGTGTGCTCGAACTCCTCCATGCACGCTGCAATCGCAGCCCAGACGCGGTGATTGTAGTGCACGCGCAGTCGATAAATGAGCT
>PMCK01000023.1:0-462 GCA_003154095.1 Myxococcales bacterium
GTCGGTAAACAAATCCGAGTATTCGGCGAGCGTCGTTGGTCGTTCAAGGATCTCAGAGATCCGATGCCGCTCGTGGCAGGTCCGGTCGAGTTCACGGAGATGCCCCTTACCTGGGACCGTGCCTTTGGAGGCATCGACGAGCAAGCCGGCACGCGCCCGGACGTTCCAGCGTTTCGCCCGTGGTACTCAGCCAACTACATCGGCAAAGGCTTTTCAGGTGCCCGCACCATCGAATCGATCAACGAGCGCCCATTGCCCAACCTAGAAGATCCGCGCGACCCCATACGCGCTTGGGATACCCGCCCACGCCCAGCGGGCTGCGGCTACTTCCCGCGCAACAGCGAACCACGCGCGCGCTACGGGGGCACTTACGATGAAAAGTGGAAAGCGGAACGCGCGCCTCTATTGCCCCTGGATTTTTGCTTCGATTACTACAATGCGGCCGATCCAGAGCTACAGGTC
>PMCK01000023.1:511-5161 GCA_003154095.1 Myxococcales bacterium
TGAGAAGGTCTTTACGGTGATTTGGCGCGCTGTCGTCACGCCATGCGTTCCTGACGACAATGATGTCGAAGAGGTGCGGATTGAATATGACGAGCTGCACCAGCCCGAGGTCGTGCGATGACGTTTCGGATTGGCCAGGTGCAGAGCAACGCCCTGCGCTGCGAGCGCATGGACAGAGCGTTTTTGGTATGCCCTCAAGTTAGTTGGAGACTGGGATGAGACTGCGCGACGAGCATATGGCCGCACTGCGCAAGGACGCCACTGCGCGAAGTCTGGTTAAACGTCTCTCCTTCAGCAAGGGAACAGCCCAGTACGACCAAGCCACGTGCACCATCCATTCTCAGGACGCTGTGGGGCGCCGGAAACAGATCCGGCTAAGTAGTGCGGGATTCGTCGAGGAAATTAGGACCGCTTCGGGTCGCTTCACTAAGTTCTTGAAAGACGCCGATGGTCGAATGCTTGGGGTTCAGGAATCCTCAGGTCAGCAAACCACGTTCGACTATGGTCCTGATTCGCGTCTTCGCAGTATCGCCCGAGACGGCAAGCAAATCTGCGAGATCCAGTTGGATGCGGAGCAGACATTCTGCAACTTCACCTTTTGGGACAGATCGACGCTGCGTTCGAACTTCAGCCCTTCCGGTAAGCCGCTGCAGATCAAAGACCGGCTGGAGGGTGTCAATGTTTTCAACTACGATAACGACGAGTCTCTAACCGAATTCATCAACGCCCGCGGTGAATCGACGCGCTTCGAGTTCAACGATGAGGGGCTTCCTGCGACTACAATTCACGCGGATGGTCGACGTGAAAGTGCCCTCGCCTACGATGGGATGGGCAATCCCATCGAGGTGGCGAACAACGGGGAGCCCACCTTTACCGCAAGCTACAGCGCTCGCAAGTGCCCCACTTCCGTCAACTACAGCGATGGGAGTGAATACAAATTCGTTAGGGACAACAAGAATCGGATCGTGGAGGCGATTGGACCTGGCGCGCACACGAAGTTCAGTTACGACGAGCAGGGTCTCCCCATTAAAGAGACGACGAACGGCGAAACGTTCCGCATGGAGTACGACGCCAGTGGCCTACTCACCGCCGTGAAGTACCCAGATGGGACCAAAGTCTCGTTCAGTTACGACGAAGACAAGCGCCTAACCGGCTATTCCGACTGGACGGGTAACACGACTCACCTCGCCTACGATGGTGATCGCGCGGTCGCGATACGCACGCCAAACCGCCTCACTCAGCAAGTAATCCTGCACCCAAATGGTAAGCCAGAGCGCGTTCGGCTTACAGACGACGCGCAAGGGCGTGTCGTTGCAGACACTTGCTTCGAGTACGACATTCAGCAGCGCCTTGCGACGCGCGGCGAATTTGGCGCTGAACAGCACCACTACGTTTACGACGCCGAATCCCAACTGACAGGCGTGTACGTAGGACAGAGTTGGCTCGAGAACTACTATTATGATCCGGCGGGAAACCGTACAGCAAGCCATCTAGGTCCAGCCGTCGTCGAGGCGGGGAACCGCGTGACCCGTCAAGGGGCTGATACCTACGAGTACGACGCCCGCGGCAACATCATTGCTTCAACCACTGACGGCCAGCAGTGGACGTTCGAATACGACCTTCGCAATCAGATGGTCGCCGCGCATGGGCCTTCTGGGACCGTGCGCTTCGAATACGATGCATTGGGGCGTCGCATCTCGAAAATTACCGATGCTCGTCACGTTCGTTACGTGTGGTGTTGCGAGCAAATAACGCGCGAAATCATCACGACCGATCAAGGAGTGGTGACGCGCGACTACTTGTATCAACCGTCAACCTACACGCCGCTAGCCATGCGGGTTGGTAGTGACTGCTATTTCTACCATACCAACCATTCGGGCACCCCCGATCGCATTAGCGACGCCTCGGGACAGATCGTGTGGTCAGCGCGTTACGAAAGCTTCGGCAATGCCTACATCGACGTAGCCCTTATCGATAACCCTCTGCGGTTCCAAGGGCAGTACTACGACGACGAAACCAAGCTTCACTACAACCGCTTTCGCTACTACAGCCCACGGCTTGGCCGCTATTTGTCCGTCGATCCCATAGGTCTCGTGGGCGGGCACAATCTGTATTCCTACGTCGGCAACGACCCCGTCAACCGCACGGACCCACTGGGCCTTTGGTGGGAGACAGCGGTGTCGGCTCTAGCGGCGGGGGTCGTAGCGGCCGTAATTGTAGCCACGGCGCCCGTCTCGCTCCCCGTGTTGGCTTTGGGCGTTTTGGCTGGAGTCGTCGTTGGGCTTGGCGTCCATGATGGCATCACCCAATACGAAGAGACCGGTCACGTTTGCGTCCATTGCATTCTCGAGGGCATGGCCGTTAGCGCCGTCGTTGGGCTCGGCATTATTGCAGCGGTGGCTGTTCTCCCAGAAGCGGCGGCCGCAGTAGTAGTGGGCGTCGCTGTCGCAGCCGGCATCGAATCCCTTGCGGACACGCTCATCAACTGGGACAACATGAACCATGACGACCGGATGCGCGCCACCGGTGGCGTCCTCGGCGGCGTCCTTCTTGGCCTGGGAGCGCGCGCCGTAAGCGGGCTGCGGGGGCTGCTGGGAGGTTCCAAGGCGCCGGTGGGAGAGAACACCGGACCAAAGACTACCGACGCTCAATCCAAAAACCTCGATGAGCTTTATGGTGCACCACAGGAGCCGAAGGGTCGCACAGGTATCAAAGACTTTGAAAAGAATACTGATGGCAGCGTGGTCAGGAACGAAACTGTGCAGTATCCCGAGTCCGGGAAACCACCGGTCCTGGAGCCAGGTAAGGATTATATTTGGCTGGTGGATGAGCAGGGCCGCTTGGTCGTTGCCGAAGAGGTTCCGACCGGAAAAACCCAACCCGACGGTCGTCCTGAACGCCTGGGACATCCAACATTAGTCGATGGACAGCCTGCGAGAATTGGTGGGGAGATCAAACCTCAGCCTGACGGAACTATTAACATCAACAACAGCTCCGGGCGCTACAGTGGGCACGCCGATCGTGGCCCTGCGCAGTTGGATAACGCTGCGAAACTTTTCGAGGAGTCGGGTATGCCTGTGAAACCAGTCTACAAACCGCCATACGGGCTTCAGCCCCCCCCCACAACGCCATGACTCTGACGATAAAGACCTTCGCGTACGCCCGAGATCAAGACCCTGCGGTACTCGATGGCGAGGCGCGAGGAGCTGTTATTGCCACGCTCACGGAGTGGTTGCGTATTTGGTTGCCCGCCAGCTTTATTGACGGCGAGTACATCGCAGATGGGGGCATCTTGGTTGGCAAATCGCACCACACCGAGATGGACCTCGTAGCTTGGGAGCTCCTTTGCGACGAGCCCACTCTGCCGATGCATAATGTCGTGGGCGCGTTCTTGGATGGCTACTGGGGGCCGCGCGCCGTCTCCGCGTCATTCGACTTGGCAGCGTACAGCGGAACTCTCGACAGGCTCCCGCTGAATGACCGAGCCTACGCAGCAACCGCGCTGGCACTCTACAGCGCCTTGTGTTCCCGCGCGTCTCGCCTGGCGAGCACGCAGCAGGACATGCTTCGCCAGCGCTTGTTGAGCGCAAGAGGAAAGATCCTATCCCACAATGTTCTTCCGTACGTGCTCGGCAGCCTGGATTACCTTGTTGGGCCCGGCCAATCTCGCCCGATTGTCGATGTCGCTTCCTACCGGGGCTATCGCTGCGATGACGGTCCGAAGTCCTATCTCGTCGTCGAGCGATTAACGGACCACACGGATGTGGTTCACGTTCATGAGGTCATGCTGCGGGGGCGAACCCTGGAGGTGTCCTACGAGATATCCGACTCAAAACACCTCGACGTCGACATTCCGCCCCTGATTTTCGCACATATCTTAAAAGGACTACTCGAGGACACATTTCGGGGCCAAGCAGACAGCGTTAACTACGTGAACACCAAGACCCAGATGACGACTACCCTGCCGTATGAAGACGCTGAAGTTTGAACGTAGGAGCTTGCGATATCCGATTGATGATGAGTAAGTTAGCTTTCAACGTCGATGACTTCTTGCTCACCGAAGTCGATGACGTTGACTTCGACGAGCGCCTGCCGCATAGACCCATAGCCCAGGCCCGCTCTGCGATGAGTTGCTTGTGTGACGCTGAAAGTTGAAACTTCATAGTGCTCTCCCGCACCCAGCTACGGGCCGGGCGTAGCCCGACCAAGCGAAAGTTTTGTGACAGGCCACAATTGAAATCGCATCGACAGAACAACCTGTAAGACTCGCAAAAACGCCGTCTCCCCCTGAGGCACGCAGGCTCAAAGCCAGTGACGACTCAGCCCGCGCTTTGAGCCGAGTACCGATTTGGGGGAGACCGCGCCGCCGGACCCGCCCACGACGCAAAATGCCCTTCAATTGAAGCCAATGGTGCGGGGAGGAGGCGCGATGTGGGGGCAGCACCAGAACGACCCCTGCCCAACCTGGAAGATCCCCGCGACCCCATCGGCGCTTGGGATACGCGCCCGCGCCCCGCCGGCTGCGGCCACTTCCCGCGCAACAGCGAACCGCGCGTCCGATATGGCGGCACCTACGACGAAAAATGGAAGGCCGAGCGCGCGCCAGAATTGCCCCTTGACTTTCGCTTCGATTACTACAATGCGGCGGAT
>PMCK01000057.1 GCA_003154095.1 Myxococcales bacterium
ATCCCCGCCACCGAAGCCGAGCGTGCCGCCGCCGCTGCCCCCTGTGCCCACGATTCCGCTGCTTTCATTGCGCGACGGTGAAGCGTACACAGTCTGGGGAGCTAGCCTGCGCCTGCGCAACCAGCGCCGTCACCCGGAGATGAACGGCGCCGATCTATCAATTACGGGGGTCATTAGTCGAAGCAATGTTCCCGACGCGTCGCGCTGTGCCGTGCACCCGCCCGACATTGCCGATCCTGATGACTGCAAGGCGCTAGTTCCGACTTTTTGGCTCTGCGACACGCTCGACGCACCTTCGAGCGACTGTATCCGGGTGATGGGATGGGCCTCGAACTATCTGTCCGTCATCTGGCTTCGCGGTTAGCGAGTGTCATGGCAAAGTAGAACTGTCGGGAGCAGGATCGAGCCCCTCGATGAGGTGCCGTGACTTGCTCGGTAATCGAGAAATCGGAATTCGTGGTCTAAATCGATGGGCTCAAGATCTTCCAAAACCTCCTGGACACGCTCAGCGTCTTCAACCAGATGTTGCCGCAGATTCCAAAATGGACAGGTGAGAATTCCGCTGCGAGCAGAAGGTGAGTTGGCGTTGGGGGTGAATGGAAGCCCTATTCCAAATGTCATGATGCGCACCTCGACGGACGATTGCGGGTAGCGAAGACTACCGGCATGAGTAACCGTTCGCACACACATACAAGAAGAAGCATCCTATGCGCTGCATTAGATTAGCAGCAATAGTTGGCCTGGTTTGTTCGCTAAATTTCCTCGAAGGGGCACAAGCAGCTCAGGAACAGGTTGGATCGTGGACGCTTGAGACGGACAATAATGCCCGAATTGTTTCGATGTCATACCTCAATCCTCCAGCGGGGCTTGGCATCGTACAGATGCTTGTGCTTGACATTGACGCCAATGCAAAGGCAACGCAGGGGCATCTCACGTTCAAGAATGGCGTCAAGCGGAACATGATCAAGGAAGAGGTTGCTTACTACTATGAGCTGCTCGAGGGACCCAAGACAGTCTGGGACTATCTTGACGCCAAGAATCAGGTCACCAAGTATGCACCGGCCACCACCCCGCTGCCGGAGAGACTCGCCGGTCACTTTATCCGCGTGATCATCCAGAATGGAAGGAACTTCTTTGGAACGCTCGCCTTTGAGTCAGCCAGGCCCGGTGGGTTCTCTCTTGCAATGGACGGTGCCATTGGAGGTCCGATACGGTTTGAAAACAGCATCGTCCGCGAGGTTCAGGCCGCTCGCGATTGACTGACGGCGGTTGGCCTTCCTTGCGTCCGACTGAGCGAAGCCGAGCCACTGTATCGCCGCGCGCTCGACATATTCGAGACGAGTTTGGGCACAGAGCACCCGCGCACCGTGAAAGGGGATCGTCAACCATCGAAAGCAGCGAAAACAGGAGTCTGATGCGAACGAGCAAGCGGCCCACCGACTACCGACGATTCGCCAACCTGGTCAGTCACCTCGGACGGGGGTAGCGTCGCGCGCTTTTATGGCACCCGCCATTTCCACCGATGTCGTCCGCTTCCTGGAAAGCTAATCTCGTCGCGCTCTTTATCGCGCAGACCTGCGCGATGATCGCGTTCAGTTTCGTATTCCCGTTCATCCCGCTTTACGTGCGCGATCTCGGGGTCACGAACACGGCTGAGGCAGCGCGCTGGGCGGGTGCCATTGGCGCGGCAGCCTCGTGCCGGCACATCCGGTGGAATAGCGCGTAGGGGTGTGAAACCCGAACAAAGGTGCAGTATCGTCTGTTGAGCGTTTATTGGGGTCGGTGCGGCACTAAAAGTTCGGGCGAGGCCGCGAAGATTGCCGCCTTGCTCAGAACGCGCCCCAGCTGTCCCTATTCGGGCAATTTCTTTGGCCCGAGCCATCCGCCCCTCTGAAAACATTGGCTTAGTGAAGATGGCCTTTTCGAGGGCGAGTCATCAGTGGCACACTACCGAGGTGTCTGAGATACCTGAATCCACGGAAGAAGAACTCAGCGATGCCCGCCCGGTTTCATCGACCCACGAGGACCGTCCGGTGTCATCGCCCCTTGAGAATCCAGAATGCCGCGGTGACGATTCGGACCGCCTGGTGTCATCGTCCTTTGCGACTCCGGAAAGTAGCACGGACGCTCCGGTGTCGTCGTCGCTTGCGACTCCGGAATGCCGCGCGGACGCTCCAGTTTCATCGACCCATGAGGACCGTCCGGTGTCATCGTCCCTTGCAACACCGGAAAGCATCGGGGACCGTCCGGTTTCATCGCCCGGTGCGACTCCAATTACTCGCCCGCTACTTTCGGGAACGCGAGTAAAATTTACGATTACACAATTGTTGACCGGCCTCGCTGTTGTTGTTGCCATTTTTTGGAGCACTGCGCAGTGGATCACTTTCCATATAAACATTCAACTTGCACATCTGAATTCGGAACTGAACACGTTGAAAGCAAGCGTTGGCAATCAGACTTCTGACATCAAAGAACTTCGCAATGGAATTAACAATATGCAGGTTTCCGTGGCGGAGCAAAGGGGTCGCCTGGAAGAGAAGAGTGCGAGCCCCCTGAGGTCTTCTGAAGGAAGGTTCGCGAAACTGGGCCCGGCTAAGCCAGCCTTCCATAGTTCGGGGGAGGCTGCAACTACGCCGAGTTACGCGAAAACTACACGAGTACCATTAGAATCTCTTGCGAAGGAGGACCTCCGATATCTACTAGATGTAACAAGTACGCGCTGCGCGCTCCGCGGACCGGAAGCGTCGCTTGATGAAAAAACTAAGTGTTCACTGGAGATAGAGCGTATAAAGTCTGCGCTCGGACGTGCGGAGTCTTCGGCTGCATCGACTAAACCGCACTGAGGGCGCGAAATATCTCGAAGCGCTTGAAAGTTACCAGAACTGTGCTGCGCGACGATGGCTACTGCCTCCGAATATTTTCGCGCCTAATCGCCCGGTGTGACTCCGTGTCAGCCCGCCGCTGGTACCTTCACACCCGCAGGCAACCCACCGAAGCCCGCGACCGCGGTCTTGATGCCGCGCTCGCGCATATGCTCCTCGGCGCGAATGAGCGGGTTGTAGTTCTGCAGATTGCGCTCGCCGTTCGGAGCACCGGCCTTGAACCAAATACGGCGCGTGAGCGCGCCGTACAAGAGCGGCATGTACGGCAAAAATTCGCTCGAGCCTTCGGTCGATCGGTGCGAGAGGAACACGGAAAAGCCGAAGCTCTTGATGTTCTTCAGCGCTTCTTGCAGGCTATTGACTCCCACCTTCTTGCACTCTTCGAGGATCCACTCGAGGTCACCGCGCGCCGTCAGGAACTCTTCGACCACGTCGGTGTTGGCCAGACCGAGCACCACTTCCACGGCCAGGCGCGTCTCGGTGAACGTGCCGGCTTGGTTTAGCTTGATGAGCACGCTGTTGCCCGCGCGGTCCGCTTGATTTTTACCGCACAGATACGGGATGATGAACCTAAGCTGCGTTACCACCAAGTCGTCCAGCACGATCTGCACGCGGTCGCCATACTTTTCGTTCATCAGCTTGTGCGCGGCGACATCATGCTCAGANNCGCGTCTTCTTGCCCGTGCCCGAGAAGCGCATGTCGTACATGCCTGCCTGGATTAGGTCTTCGCCCTTTTGCACTTCGCTGAAGGCGTTGTCGGTGCCGATGGCGTAGTCGCCGAGCGCCATCTTGAGCTGCGTGGCGCATTCTTTGATTCGCGTCAGGCCCTCGAAATTGTCGGCGACCGGGAAGACGAAGCCGCGCTCTTTGGCCGTGCCAGTGGGCAAGCCGTCGCGCACCAAATTCTTCTCGAATTGGCGGAAGAACTTGGTCCCGATCTCGAACACTTCCTTCACACTCTGGGCCTTCATGGCGAAAAAGAACATCTCTTGGATGTCTTGCTTCGTGCCCGGCACGTGTTCGCCGCCGCACACCATGTTGAAGGCGATGTTGGGGAAGTAGAAGGTCTTGGTCTTCTTCGTGGCAAACACCTCCCAAGCTTCGAAGCCGCTGGCCTTGAGCAAGCACTGAAAGAACGCGGTCGAGGCCGCCAGACAGGCGTTGCCGCCCCACAGCTTCTTGTTCGGCCCCGCCTTCTTCACCATGGCTAGGTCGAACTTCTGGGCCGCTTCCAAGATGTCCGCGGGCGTTTTGATCACGACCTTCTTGGGCAAGAGCTTGGAGATGTTCTTGTCGATCGACTCGATCGCCTTGTCGTTCGCGATGTAGACGGCTTCGTTTTCGCCGTCGGAGGTGCCCTTGGGGATGCCGTTGCGCTCGGTAATCGTCCACGCCTCTTTGCCGCGCGTCACCTTGGCAGTGATCTCTCCCTCCAAAGTGAAGTTGGCGTACGAGGAAAGGATCTCGCGCCCTTTGAGCTTGAAGTTCGATACGGTCGTCTCTTTTGCCATGCGAATTCCTTGGTTCGTGAAAGTGCCCGACGTCATACCCGAAATTGCGGCAAACTTGGTGACCCTTCGCGGCCTTCTTGCCNNCCAGCCAAATTCGGTAAGGAGGCCATATTTCCCCTGAGTTACTCGGCCGTGCCGCTACCGATGATGACTTTTCCAGGCCTCCCGGCCACTGAAAAGGACGGTCGGCTCGAGGCACGGCAAGCTGAATCCAATGCCCGTCAAGCAGCAGAGGCCCGGATTCCAGAGCCAGAAGTGCAGTCGAAGCTTGCTCCGCAAAGTGCCGTCACTCTCGAATCCGCGCGGTTACGGCAACTCGAGGGGCGTACCTTTGCCGATATACCTTGTGCCTCTTTTCATGGGAGGGGTCCTCGGTGGTGTTGCTGCCTATTCGTTTCGCAA
>PMCK01000303.1 GCA_003154095.1 Myxococcales bacterium
GGTCCGGCGCGCTTTCGTATCAATGGAAACAGTTGGTCTCGGGGGCATCCTACAACTTAGGCACAGGGACGTCCTTGACGATCTCGACGGCCCCGGGCCCTGGGTCGCCGACTCCGCCATTTACTAACAGCTATTACGTTGTCGTGACCGACAGCAGCAACAGTGCAACTGCGCAGAGCGCCACTGTCAGTCTTACGGTCAATCCGAATCCGTCACCGGTTCTAATTGAGCAATGGGGACAAAACGACCATACGTGGGCTCAATTGGATTCGCCCGTTGATCAATTGGCCATCAACTATCGATATTCCTACGATTACGGTAATACATGGTCCCCTTGGGAGAATGATGGTTACTATTACTTCTGGCCGTATGTCGGGCCGTTGGGGTATCCCTCCGGGGCGATCGTTGTACAGGCGTACGTTACAAACGGTTACGGTTGCGACAGTCCAATGACGCAGGGCGCCTACACTTTCTAGCCAGTGCGAATGCTTTTTGTTATGTCGTGACGGCACGGAAAAGTGCCGTCACTCGCCAAGCGCTGGCTGAAACCGACACCGAGCAATTGCAATCGGGTATTGCCAAAGACTCTCTTCCGGTGGGTCGAACGACGCCTACGATGGTCACTGCGCGAGTGACAATACGTAATGCCCCGCCTTGTCTACGCTGGCTGTAAAAGGCGCGGTGTGTCCCGTCAAGATCGGATGCGCCTATGGCAGCGAATCCTGCATCAAGATTGCGTCTGGACGGCGGCGGCCGGCGAACCCGCGGCCACCTCCCGTTGAATGTTCTAGGATTCTGGTCGAGGTGGCTTGTAAGACCGTTCATGCGCGACATATGCTGCCGTGGGATTTGAGTCCAAGACATTGGAACGGGAATTCACCCACGGCAACCAAGAAAACAAGGGGACGGATTATGAAGCAGCATCGCCCAATCAAGTTTCGCCAAGACTTCTACATTGTTCTCGGAGGCGTGCTTAGCGTAGGTTTCTGTCTCGTTGGATGTTCTGCATCGGTTTATCCGGCGAGCGACTGCAAACCTCCTCCGCCCCCATTGACGGTGCCCAATTCTCCTCGGTCACAATGCAGGGAGGTCTCGACGGAGCACGCGAAGGATTGGCCTCAGAAATACAAGGACATCCAGTACAGTGAGGAGAACGCGGTGTACTGGATGAGGGTAGCGTTCGTAGAATTGCCGGACTCGACTCAGCAGCAACTGAAAAGTGACTTTGCGAGGGCACTCGTTGAAGTGAACAGTGCCGATGGCAAGTATCTTCAGCTTGTCGACGCAGCTGCCGGTACAAGTGGCGGGGACTACACCGAGGCAACGAAAATGCTTACAGAGGCAGTCGGGACCTTCGTCAATTTTATCACAGACCATCTTCAGGGGTCAGCCGCCAACTCAATCACGTCGGGAGTCCAGAAAGACATCAACAAGGCCAAGGCCGCGTTTCTAGCGATAAAGAGTAAGGTTGAGCCGCCACCGGCTCCGGCCGCCACCGAAGAGGAGCAGGAGTCGCCTGCGGAAGAATAGATGTATGTCAGACGGAACCCATTCGAACCGGGTTGGCAATCGAGTGCTCCCGGCGGCTTTGGCGTTGGTCGTGGGCAGTGTGGCAACGGCCTGTGGCGGAAGAGAAGACCGCGGCGTGTGTGTCGCTAGGGGCAATCTCAATGAGAGTTGCAGCATTAGCTATTCCTGTGAGTCGACATTGATTTGTAATTCGAGCAATATCTGCGAAAAGATGTTGATGGCCTGGAGCGGTAGCTGCGGCCCCTGATATCGCCGATGAGCGTGCGACCTATTTCAAGTGGCTCTTCGCTTTGCGCTTTGGGGATACTATTCGTCACCTCGCAGAGCCAGGCGGCGCAATTCAACTGGGATGCCCCTGTCGGCTGCCCCGACCGGGATGCGCTTCGCTGGCGCATCGAGGAGGCACTCGGTACCCCACTCGTGCAAGCAGCCCCGCTGCGCTTCTCAGCCAAAGTTACGGAGAAGTCGGCCAAACGTTGGGTTGTGGTACTCGATGTAACGAGTGACGAGTCGGAAGCACAGCAACGGCGCGAGCTCGAAGCGGCGACGTGTGACGAGTTGGCACAAGCCGTGAGTGTCGCCGTTGCGCTGGCACTCGGCGCGGATCCGCGAGCAGAAAAGTCCGAAGCCACGCCGGCTGAGAGCAGAAGCGACGAGTACGCAACGCCCAAGCCCAAAGCGGCTGAAGCTGCACTGACCCGTGCCGCCGTGCCAAAAGAAAAGCCAAAAAATGAGCCTTCGTATTGGTTTGCGGCGGAGCTTGGCCCTTCAAGACGGGTTTAGCGGCGTACGCTGCAAATTGGGAGGGTTACATTGAAGCGTACCAATTGATGGATGGGACTGACACGGTGCGCATCTCGGTGGCTGACGATGGCACCGGTACGATTCGCTTCGGCGACAAGGACTTGTGGCCTGCTGCTTCAGATCCCAACGGCTCGTATCCTCCGGACTACCCGAACGGGGCTGGGGTTACGGGTGGCGCGGCGCTACCCCTTGCGTGGGACGGGTTTCTGTTCAAGTTGAACAGTCTACGGGTTGAAACCGAGAGGCTCCGCGCGTCGGTTGCGTCGCTATCAGTCTTTGCGTCGTGGTGCACCATCCAGAAACCGATCTCGATTGGCTCCAATGGTTATGCCTGTGTCGATAGTTCTGTTTGGGTTGCAGGGTACGGCCCTGCATATAGCAATGGCTACACCGACGCAGACGGAGGGCTGGACGCCACCGCCTGCGGTGCCTATGTGGTCGATGGCGTTGATAGCAGGGGGCAGCCTGTGTATACGCTTAGCAAAGTCTCGTGTGAGCACGGTGCCCTGTGTACCGCGGGCGCTCCCGGTAGTAGTGGTAGCCTCAGCAGCATCGTCATTTGCGAATGTAATAAAACTGCTTGTCAACTCGCCAACATTGCGAACGATATCGTCCTAGACGTGGCCCTGGATAGCGAGCAAACTAACATGGTGGGCACGCTCGCACTCGGCACAATCAACTACTCGATTCGCTTGAAGCGCCAATAGTCAATCGTTTAGTACGGCCCGAGTGCGCCACCAGACCCAGCGTAAGAACCGTTTACGGTCGTCGGGCGAGCTCCTGGACCGCGGGGAAAGATGTGGGGCGAAGAACCAGGTGACGGTGCGGCTTCTCGCCGCGGATGCTGCGCACAATCCAGTCGACTGCGGGGCCCGCCGTCACCGGCTTAATGACCGTAGCCGCTAGCGTCCCATCTTTCACGTATTGCTGGCCAACGGTAGGCACACCGTCGCATCCGAGCATGGGAATCCCAGCCCAGCCCACGAGCTCAGCTCTCGCAGCCTTTTGGACGCCGACAGCCATCGCGTCATTCTGGGAACAAACCAAGTCGAGGTGGACGTGCCTGGCCGACGCTTGCCGAAGCCAAGCGACCGTCGCAAGCTTTGCACCCTCCGCGGTCCAATCCGCGGCGAGAGTTTTCGCGATGGTAATCGACGACCCCTGAAGGCCTTTTTCCAGCGCAGCTCTTCGGTCCCTCACTATCGGATTCACACTGGGTCCTTCGACGTATAAGATGGTTCCTCCTTTGGGCAAGAGCGCGCGGCATTGAGATGCGTGCAGCTCTCCAATCGCCGTCTCGTCCGCAGTTACCGATGCGACAAGGTGGCCAGGAAACTCATTGCGTAGCGATTGGACGACAGACGCGCCCGACGAAAGCTCCACCCACCCCACGCCCGCCGAGAGCGCCGACCGCGCGGCTTGCATGAAAGCGGACGGGGCACTCGCAAGTTCAATGGCGATTGCTGCCGGTCGCGTATTCAGGGGCCGCTCGATGTATTCGAGCACCTGGCGAGTCTGCATGTAGGGACTGTTGTCCGAATATGCGACCTCGAATTCGAAGCCCTCTTTCTCGCAGGCGTCCTGGGCGGACTGCTCCTGCGCCTGCTGAAAGTCCTGGCCATCAGAGAGCAGGAGCAACGTGATCAGACGAGACCACGGCTCCATATGATTATCTTTAGGCGGGAGATGGACCATACGTCGCCAGACATAAGAATAGCCGAATGGCCTGGCCGTATCCAGTCAAACGATCGATCTAAGGTGAGGATGAGGGCTAGCTTTTGGGCTAGGATCAGCCCGCCGAGAAATCGCCTGCAACCTGAAGGGATCGGGTTAGTCGGAGCGGCGACCCAACGGTGCATCGCTGTGTACAAGATCGATTCGGTGCTGCCGGAGCCGGAACAGGTGCAGGTGCAGGTGCCGTTACTGGTGCAGGTGCAGGTGCAGGTGCAGAAAGGCCACAGGCCCGTTGCCCGTAATCACCAGGTGAACCACGCCTCGAGCCGCAGGTGGGTCACGCGTGGTGCGCGGGCACTCGTCCGCAAGTGGAGCTAAGAACTCGCTTGTGAAACGGCGCAACCTAGGTCTAACGACGGCACTGTTGATTCTGGGTCTGCTCGCAGCCTGTTCCAAAAGCGAGAGTGCGCCTCCGCCGCTACAAGGCTGCAGCGCGATTCAGGGTGGAGTCGCGTGCAAACGTGCCAACGGCGAGTGCGTCGCCCTGCAGTGTGTGAATGAATTCTGGCAATGCGCAGCCGACGAGACGATTATCGCGCTCGCGCCTGGTAGATGCACGAATGTCGACGCTGGAGGCGCCGCGGGTGATAACCGCGACGCTGGCCAAGCTGATTGAGATGAATTGATCCTGGCCCGGGTCTTAGATTTGCGGTCCATTGACGCCATGCGAGCAATCGGCCGACGCGAAAGAATTGCTCGGATTCACAAGCCATCTCTAGCTTGCTTGAGATTCGCGTTCCGAAGACGCCAAGAACCTATTCACTTCGGAGAGCAGGGACCCTACGGGAACCGCTTGCTTATCGATGGACAGTAACCCCTCGGTTGCCCAACGAATCGCCTCGTCCAAGTGCCGGAAAATGTCATTGCTCGGTGAACCCGCAAGCTTGTTTCGAACACTCAGTAGCAAGCTGCGAATGCTGGCCGCTACAAAACCTTCGTTGACGAATACTAGTGCGGACCGGTAGAGAACATTATTCGGATCGCTGTACAGCATAGCCAAAGCTGCGCGTGCCGCTGGTGACGGAGCCCCGTGAACTTTTCGCCGTATGACCGAAATCACTGACACTTTAGGGACGTTGAATTCGGCTGTCAATTGTTGAGCAAGGCGATATAATTGATGAAGCGTTTCGGCTCTTGGGGAGCAATACCAGAGCACAATAATCACGTTCTTGTAGGATAACGTTACGTGACCCTCATCGCTTTCGATGACGCGCAATTGGGATACCGGGAACTGAGCTTTTGCCAAGCTCAACATACAATAACATATCGGACCGGCAGTTGCGTATCAATTGAAACCCGCAAGGATTAGAAAGTCCCGCATTCTTGCCCACTGTGAATTGGCAAATGGGGTGCGAGTGGCTCTTACACAGAGTCCGCGGCCGGCTGACGCGCATTAATAGAAGATAAGCTTGTAAGGAGGCGCTCAGAGTCGTTGCTCGCCGGGTTGCGTGCCGTCAAAAGCAAAAGCAAAAGAAATCGATGTCCCGAATCGGCTCGCGGTGCGCTAAGGGCTGCCATTTCTTTGGTCTTGCGCCTTCGGGCTCGAAGCTCGCGGCAACTGACGAACCCCGCGAGCAATGATAGGCTTAATGAAGTGGCAGACGTCGTCGCAATTGGCAATGAGCTTTACTTGATGTTGGGTGGGTTGATTCGGTGAGGGGATATCTGTGGTATGCTGTTTTCCGACGATGTCTCGCGCCAAGGTTTACCTCGAAACAACTGTAATTAGCTACCTGGCGGCGCGGCCCAGCCGCGACCTTCTTGTCGCGGCGCACCAGCAGATCACTAGCGATTGGTGGGAACACAATCGACTGGATTTTGACTTGTTTGTTTCACAATTGGTTGTCGAAGAGGCGTCGGCAGGGGATTCAGACGCGGCGATTCGACGGCTCAAGCTGATCGAAGCCATTGACCTCATTGGCTTGACCGAAGCTAGCCTGGCGTTGGCCGAGAAACTGCTTGCGAACGGCGCCGTGCCCGCAGATTCTGAGGAGGATGCTCTTCACGTTGCCATTGCGGCTGTAAATGGAATGGACTACGTTTTGACGTGGAATTGCCGACACATTGCCAACGTCGCCAGACGGAGTCATATTGAAGCTACCTGCCTGGAGGCAGGCTACGCGGCCCCAATCATTTGCACGCCCGAAGAATTGCTAGAGGTTTAGGACCATGCGGGACGATGAAATTGTCGAAGAAGTACGCCGGGCCCGACACGCGCACGCGTCAGCACATGGGAATGACTTGAGGCGTATCTTTGAAGATCTAAAAGAGAAGCAAGATGCATCTGGTCGAATTGTCAAGGTCCTGGAACCAAGACCCGCACCGGTGCGCAAGCGTGCTTCAGGTATGCCTGGGGCTCGTTAGCTGAGCGGGCATCTTTTTGTTTTGACGGCACGCAACCCGGCGAGCACCGACTCGGAACGCCTCTACAACCGGCGGGTCCCTTCAGGCTAGCCCTTCTGGCTGCGCCACCTTCGGGCTGGCCCTGTTGGCTTGTGCTGATCCTGGCCCTAGTCCTAGCCGAATTGCTGAATGATTTGCATCGGCGTCCCATGCTCCGTCAGCGGCCGCACCCTGAGGATGCCCATGTCCTCGATATCGTCCACGCCCTCGTCCGCGAACTTATCGAGCAACGCGTCGAGCACCAGGCGCACCTGATCGGCGTACTTCGTAAAATAATTCCGTTTGCGAACATTGCTCGCCCGCTCGCGCCGCGTCAACGGCGGCTGCCCGAAGGCCACATGGCAAATCAAATCAAACGCCGAAAGATCCTTACCCACCTCATCGGCAAGCACATCAAAAAACACCCCATCCTCCCGCAACTCATCAATCACAGCCCGCTTCCGCTCCGCCACACTCCAAGTCTTCAAAAAAGCATCCAAAGACGCAAACTGCTCCCGAATCGCCCGCTTGGTGTAATCGCGCAGGCTCTCAGTAATTAGCTTGCCGTCCTTGCCATAGTACTGGAC
>PMCK01000377.1 GCA_003154095.1 Myxococcales bacterium
GAGGTGCAGTATGAAGCACACCCCTTTTCATTTCCACGGGCAACGGCCACGGGGCGAGGCTCGAAGTGGTAATGCTGGGACAATTCCAGCAACCGGCTGTTGAAGTGGATCGCATGAGCCACTCGCTCCAGGACCGCGCTTTTCAAATTATCATAAAGAATGACCCTCGGAATGCCTTGAAAGAAGGCAAAGGCGTCCACATGGCCCCGCACGAAGGAAGGCATTGCGGCGCTGAGATAGAAACGCACGAAGATTTGTCGTGACCAGCTCAGCACCATCACGAAAGCCCAAAGCGCGCGCAAGGCCTGCCCGATTTGCAACTTTCCAAAGGCGCCCCAGTCGGCTTGGGCCTGCTCACCGATAAGGGTACGCAAGCGCAGAAAGGCTTCGTGTTTTGGTTTGGGTCGCAAGCGACCGACGACGCGGCGGAAATGGTCGGGACCGCCCGGATAGCCGCGCTCCTTGGCCATTTGAAATAGTCGACTGGCACACAACGCCGGATATTTCTCCAGTGTCGTAACGACAAGATCCAAGTAGGGGTCGGCGATTGACGCCCGCGGACTGACACGCTCAGGCTCAAGCCCCGCTTGACCTAATACGCGTTGCACGGTTGTGTGGTGCACGTGCAGCTGGGCCGCAATCGTACCGATGGGCCACTTTTCCGCGTGATGCAAGCGCAGAATGTCGGCCTCCAAAGCCTTGTCGATCATCGCCCAACCTCTCTCTCCAGTTTGCGGATGTGTCGAAAGTCACCGACGCCGACGAGTCGCTTGGGCCGGTCGTGGTGCACGATGTCGAATTGGACCAACATGCTCTCGGCGGGCCACAGCTCGTCGCCGAACAGCATCGAGTACTGCCCAACGAGGCAAGAGTCGGCCACAGAAAGAGCAACGCACAGTGGCTGTCCACGCCAGAGACTGACGCCTTCCAACAGCGTCAATAGTGCCCTCGGATGATTTGGACGCGGGTGCAATCGGGCCTTCAGTACGTCGCTGTTGCTGTCCTTGACCAGAATTGTCGCCGCCGTTGCTGTGACTTGAAGGGTGCAGTGCCAGGGTCGGAACATGACCAAGGGCCTCCTTTGGCCCGCATGAGTCCGCACCAGGTGCGGACGTCATGGCCTCTGAAATCGCCTCTTTTTGGTCTAATGTCACCGACTGTTGAGTCACTATTTGATCCGAAAACTTTCCCTCGCGTTGCTTGTCCCGCAATTGCTGCTGACGGTACGCATGCAACCGACGTCCGCGTGCGGTGCATTGAAAAGCCCTCGAAGCTATTCGTTGCTGCGCCTTGCGAGCCTTGATGGCACAATCATCTCCGCAGTATCGCTGACCGTATTCGCATTGCGAACAGACAACGCAAAGTGCGTTGCACAGCCCGCAATTGAACAATCGCCAAATCTCCGACTCAAGGCTCGCGCACACGATGACCCGAAATCGGATCCGTTTTCTAGACAATCCGCCCGCAGCCTGCGATACGCCCGAATGGCGCGTCGCCCGATCCGTGCGATCGCCAGGAAGGCTCGGTGTTCCAGACCGGGCCTTCAACGCATTTTCGGGGCCGTCCAACTACTCGGGATCGGCCCACATGACCAAAATTCAGGCGCCTTTCGAGGGCTAACCCCCCGGTGAACAACTTTGAGCGTCAGACGCGGTCTTCACCAACTATGCGCGGGTTTACGTGCCCATCGACAAATTGCACCCTACGCGGGTCGCGAGCGGGCGAGCGACGCGGAGGCTCGAGAGGTTCGGCGAGGTAACGTAGCGACGCCGAGGAGTGGTTGAAGAACCACAAGCGCTCGATGTTGTGAGCTTCAATGACGAGCGCTCGCAGCTTGAAGCGACCCTGGTTCTTCAACCACTCCTCAGCGTCGCCGCACTCGCAACGCTCAACGTCAATTTGGAACGTGCGTTTGAGAAGCTCAGCCCAGGGGCGATATCGAGCTTTTTGTCTCAAAGCATTTGCACCAATATCCGCCCAGTTCCAATTCGAAGCTGCTTCGTACGGGGCCGCCGCTCGATGATATTCGCGGCGTCGAGCACTCCAATTGCGTCGAACTGTTTACGAATTCTGTAGACGTCAAGATTGAGCTCGGAGGGCGTCTTGTTCGATCCGCTTAAGAGATCTTCCAAATAGGTCCAGCCACAGCTGGTTTCGGGCAGACCTTCAGTGGCGTCGGATAAGCGCTGGCGAGCTAATATTAGCAGCGAGTAGTGGTGGTTGCGTGCGCCCAAGTCGAAGCGACCGGTGCCGTAGGTTGCGTACAGCTGGACGTGTTCTTCGTCTCGCGAAACCGAGAATAAAAGCTCAAGATGTCGGACCTCGAAGTCCGACGAGTAGTTGGCGAGGGATGTCCTGCAGGTGTGCTCGGGGCAGGAGAAACGCCAGGTGTGGCCGGCAATTTCAAAGGTCTGCAGGTGGGTAATTGCCGTGATGGATTCATTCGGCTGCTCGAGCAACCAGCCGCCCTCCAGGCCAGGGTAGATGGTCACCTGGGGGTCCTCACTGGAAGGCAGAGCCAGTAATTCCCCGTCAATCGTTACAGCATCCCCGCTCTCGACGGTAACGGCCATCACGGTGGGGGGCGAGATATCGAGTAGCTCCCACTGTTGTTCGGGCTTGCCGAAGGCAATGGTTGACCCTTTCTGCACCGCAGTTTCCTCACCGGACTTGATTCGATTGCCGTCGAGGAACGTACCGTTGCGGCTTCCAAGATCCTTCAGATCCCAATACTCCCCCGTCCAACGAAGCATCGCATGTTGCGCGGAAACGAATCGCTCGTTAATGCGCAACGAACAGGTTGGCGCACGACCTACCAAGTGCTCGGGTTCAAGTAGGCGAGTCTGGCCGGTGGAGGTTTGCTGGATTAGTCCCATAGCATAAGTCCCGTGTGTCCAATTGAGACTCCCCCCCTAGTCTCAGATACAAATATTCACGAAGCGCCTCGTGCTCCAGAGCACTGACACTTTCAAGACCGTTGTCGGTGAGAAAGATGTCAAGGTCCCTAGGAACCGGACATCCGAGTCGTTGTTCAAAATACCATGTAAAGAGCTCAGATCGATTCAAGCCCGCGTCTTCCAATTTGGATGATTGGCGGAGGTGTTTTGCTAACAATTTCTCTTTTTCGTTTGCCCGCAGAGCTAGTTGAGCGTGAAGACCGGTTTGACGAAGTTCGTCGACAATGTGGCGATTGAGGTCGTCTCGATAGCGCTCCTTGAGCCATTCCAGGCGGGCCTCTCGCTGCAGGAAGTCTTCATAGGACTCATTGGTTAGTCCCTGTTGTTCGAGCCATCGGTCGAAATGCGCATCAGTGTTGGAACCATTACCGGGCCCAGCACCAGCGCTTTGCCGAATAGCTCGATCTCGTTTGGCGCTACGCTCGGGCTCGTCATCCAAGCCGAGGCGCCGCGCCAAGGCATTTGCAACCGCACGATTGAACCCGGCAGACACAATGGCCTGTCCGCTTGCTCCCAGCAGCCGCGCTTCTGCGGCCAATTGGTCAGCCGAAGACGATTGAGACTGTAAGGTGATTGGGGGTTGGGTTTCGGCCCAGTCAACAACTTGGTCCCAAGCTTCTGTGTGAGCGAATGAGAATGTTGGCGCCGGGAGAGGTTCTCCCAATTCACAGCATTCACGCATTGCGCGCAATAATTCGAGGGCATCCGCTCGTTTCTGGTCAACCCGATTGGAGGACACGAACGTCCGGAGCGCCTCTATCTCGTCCTTGGGTACTCCGTGTTCCGCTGCAAGTACGTACAGCTGAGGGAATGACCGATCAGGATAAAATAGGCCCTTGGCCAGTGATTCCAACTGTTGGCGCAATTGGGCGCCAATCACATTGGAACTTTCGGCAATTTTGAGGGTCGCGCGAATGTTGACCATAGGTTCGGATACAGTGCGGTAACCCGTGCTCGCATCACCATGGGCAACCGCCACTTCGTCGTCGTCCTCAAGTTCGCCCGTGTCATACGCTTTAAAGATCTCCCCCACGCCTTTCATCCCAAATCGTGACAACTCTGCAGCCCGCAGGGCACCCATGCTGGACGCACCGAAGACATGAATGCGCTGAGTAAGCGCCCACAGAATCTCCTTGTGCCAAACTGCCGGGACACGTTCGAAGTAGCCGTCGATGATTCCGATGGCAAATGGGCGCTCTCGAGCGGCGCGATAGACGTCGCCTTGTGCGACTGGATCCAGATAGATGGCATCGAACTCGGCGCAGGCTTCTTCGCGCGACAACGTAGGACCGAGGAAGATAATGGCTCTGTTCACTGCTGCGCCTTCGCAGCTTGGGCCTTGAGAATGCGAAGCGCCCTTTCGCCGGGCACGTACCCTTGGACATGATGATACGTTTCGAGGCCCGGCACGACGACGCGCACGACCGGTATTCCAAATTCTGGTTTTGTAAGATCTACAACTATAGCCTGTGTTAATCCCGCCAATTGGAGACGATGAAGAATTAATTGCACGTCCTCTTCAAATGTTTCATTCTCATAGGTAATTGTAGCTTCAAATGGACGGGCTGCATTGCCGGACAGGCGGTCGCGCGCACGTTTCGCCAATCGTGGGTCAAATACGTCGAGATATCTTGATCGACCGTTATCGTCGCGAGACCCCGCAATTAGCGTAAGTCGCGCTTGTGCCGCTTCCGTTAATGCACGCAAGAGTGCGACCTCTCGAACTGGATGACATCCCAAACCTTCGATGGGACCGGACTGAGGGAAAGCGTCTGAGTTCCCATCAACCACTACACATCGATATGTTGCGATTCCGATGTTAGATGTAGCGTCCCATACGCCGACTTCTATTCCGGCAACTCGGTACAATTCGAGCAAACGCTTGCAGTTATGATCACGTATCGTTCGCAAATCAACTCTCATTCGGTCTTGATTGTCGAGAGAACCAAAACGAAACAGCGATATCGCGTCTCTCTCAACTACCTCGCAGAGTCCATGGCTGATGGCTTCCAATGAAT
The DNA here is from genome assembly GCA_003154095.1 of Myxococcales bacterium. Classification (GTDB taxonomy): domain Bacteria; phylum Myxococcota_A; class Polyangia; order Polyangiales; family Polyangiaceae; genus FEN-1139. Next base: position 4,976 of record PMCK01000377.1, read on the forward strand.
GATTACCTGAAGCGAGACCATTCGAAGTCATCACGAAACAACCGCTACCAGTGGGCAGCGGTAGCGTGTAATTTGTGTGAACTAGCTCGAAGGGAAGCCATATGCTTTTCGATCCAAATATGTCCACGCCCTCAATCCATAAAATTGGGTGGTTTGAGTGGAACGTACTGATGGAAATTCTGGGAAGCAATTCAATTGCAGCCAACGAATGAGAGAAGCGCAATTCATTCCAAGAAGACAACTTCAGTGGACTCGCAATTCTCTCCGCATGGTAAAGTTCAATGGCCTCCATTAGCGCGGAAGCACGAGCCGCGTCCCGATCCAGGCCCTTTCCTTGTGACACTGCCAAAGATCGTGCGTTGGGCCTGCATGCCATTACGACAGGAATTCCAATGCGGTCGAGTCCCGTGACGTCTGCCAGTCGTGAGATACCTAGCGGTCCTACTATTCGAATTGCGCGTGCGACTGTTTCCGTGGGCGAGATAATTCTGTGCGTACCGGATTTGAACGCTTTCTTTGTCAAGTGCCTCCATTGCATCTTCGCTTAGAATTGCTTCAAATGAAGTCGAGCTGCGCTCAGGGAACGACAAATTTCCCCTATGACATGTTTACGCTGCCATTGGCACGTTATCGTACGGCACGCTTGGTACGGGTTCCCGATTTCTTGACTAATCGTCTCGTGCGTTGAGTCGCCTTCGTCACGGCTTTCGGATTCTGTGCGTTATTCTTCAATATTGCCTCCAGATTCACAACCATGCACAGTGTTCCCAGGCCAACCGCAATATCGGGCGGAAGATAGGCGAGGTATGTGCCAAATTCCTTTAGCTGCTCAATAACGCCAATCTGTTCTGAACTCACGACTGGGTGCTTCTTCCATTCGCTACCAAGCAACTTGTAGACCTTGCCGTCGTCACCAATTATGACGAGTGTTTGCGTCGGGTCGTCCTGAGTTCTAACTTTCTTTGTCGTTTTTCGTGCCATTTTGGATTCCTCTCTCTAATTTGACTTTT
>PMCK01000048.1 GCA_003154095.1 Myxococcales bacterium
GTGCAGCCATCCCGACCCTGAGTGGCAAGATACGGCAATTGTGTCGAGCAGGCCCTCGTCCGCAAATGTGATCGCGTCACCCCTCATCTCGACGCGGACGCCGCCCATGGTAAATCGCACAGTGCCGTTACCGTCGCGCTCAATCCGCTGCGCAAACGGTTGTCCAGGCACGTACGCGAACGTCCGCCAGGGGCTAGCAGCGATAGGGGCCGACTTTGGGAGCACAACGGGAGCCGGTGCCTTCGAGCTGGCGCAGCCAATCGTGAGGCACGAAATGAGAATAGAGAGACGCATCGGGGCAGTATCGCTCAAAACCGGGTCAACAGGCATCACGCTTCGCTACCAACACCAAAGCACGGGCCGCCAGACCATCGGCGTTCGATTCGGACACTTCGGCCCACAGGACGTCCGCGATAGCGAAGGATTCTTGCGCGAAATGGAAGCCACGGTGGTCCCTTACATACGCCGGGAGTTGCACGGGGTCCTTGTTCTTGCTCCCCCGACATGTTTGGCGCTGCGCCGGGTCGCGGTCTCATTGAGTATGCGCGGAGACACGAACATTCTCGTTGTGTCGTGACACTCGATATTCGTGACTTCTTTCCGTCTACATCGATTGAGCATGTCTATTGGGTGTTCACGCGCTTGTTGGGAATTCCTAAACGTTGGGCGGCTCCTCTCACACAGCTGACGACGCGCCAACATCGGCTTCCTCAAGGTGCACCGAGCAGCAGCTACCTCTCTCACCTGGCGCTATTGCCGTCAAGGAATGAGATTGCCCCGCTGTGTCATGAATGCGGCGTTGTGCTCACCGCGTACATGGACGACCTCGCCTTCTCAGGCAGGCGGGTTCGAGCACCTCGCGGGTATATCGACCAGTTGGAGGCGGAAATTCTGACTTGCGCTAAACACGGCGGCATTTCGCCAACGAAACAAGAATCCATTCTCGGAAAAATCCGCCACGTCGAGCGCCTATGCGTGCCACAGGCGGACAACCTCATGAAGTTGTTCACGAGCTTAGACCTGTGCAACGAGAATCGTCGCAACAAGGCAGAATCCAAATGGGAGCGGTGCTGCTGCCGAAGTAGCTGCCGCGGAGGGACGGCACAGTAGACGGTTGTCGCGGACAAATCGCCGTCCTGCCGAGCAGTAGGTGGGCTTTCAAATGTGCAAGGTGGGCCACTAGGTGGGCCACGATTTGCACGCCCGGCAGGACTCGAACCTGCGACCAGTGGGTTAGAAAAATTGGGTCGAATGTTATCCGCTGATAGCACTGCGTTGCAACCAAGCGTAACTGTTCAAGTTGGGCCGCTGCGTCGAGTCCCTCGGTCACAACGGGTAGCACGAAGTAGCTCGCAGCTTGTTACAACCTTGTTACAGGCGGCGGCAAAACGACTTCGAATTCCGCGGCTTGGTAACAAGGAATCCACTGACCTAGGTCTCACTGGAGAGGTGTATTTGATGAGTGTCAAGGAGGTTGGGTCAGGGTGCGATCCTGAATACCTTGGCGATGTCCTGAGTGGCTTGGCCATAACCGTCCAGAATTTCGGTGAAATGGGCCGAGAAACTCCAAAGCATCGTGCGCCTGAGCGCCGGTTCAGCTAGGCTGAACTCATGATTCCGCGCGAAAAGGTCGAAGAACTGGTCAGTGCCCATGCCAAGTTGGAGGAACCGACCACCGGTGCGATCTGGATCAATACCGATGCAGCCGAGGTCTGGCTCGTCGAGGTGATTCCGACGATGGCCGACGATGACATGGCGGAGGAGCCCACATTCTTCAGACCAGGGGTTGGATTCCAGTTTCCTCTCGCATTGATTGCTGGGAATCGGCAAAGTATCGAGGCTGCGTTGCGCCGGAAGCCGGAGCTGGCGCGCGCTGTCGTAGCAGGTACCGTCGTGCTTGATGGCGGCGACACGCGACCACTCGTCGAACTAGCGCGTGAGGTCTCGCGCGCGGCCTGATCAATGGAAGATGACCTATTGAAAGCTTGGCTTCGTCAAGCCAGAGCAGATCTGAATGCGGGGCGCGGTGGCGGTGGTGAGGAATGTCATCGTCGCTACTGGCTTCAACAGGCGTGCGAAAAGGGCATCAAGGCGCTTGGTCTTGTTCTCTGAAATGGGCCAGCCGAGGTTGACGGCGTCTTTCGCGGTCGCTTTCTCCACAAGCATTCTCCGTTGAAACAGCTCGCGACGGAACTCGATAACGATCCTTCGCTTCCGAGGCCACTTCGGATGCTGCTTCGCCAGATCGAAGCGGAACTGTACAAGTTGGATGGTGAAGGGCTCCTGCGGAAGGTTGATGGCACGACGCCAACGACCGATCCGACTGACGTCAGCTATCGCTACCCATTTCGCGATTCCGCCGGAAGAGACCTAGCACCTCAAGATTGGACCACGGCGGACTGGGATGCCTATCAGGGCAATGCCGCAGGCGTCGTCGCTGCTCTCGAGCGATTTCTTCGAGCGGTCGACAACCGGCGCCAACGGACGCGCTGAGGGAGGTCGAGACCCTCGAGAGGGCGCGGGAAGCGGAAGGCTCGCCGACGAACAGAAGAGGAAGGGAACAACATGATGAAGCACAGAATAATCGAGATCTCCGAGCTCCAGGATCTCCTCACCAGACTCGGCGCGAAGCTGAACGCGTACGAGGTCCACGCGCTCTACATGGGCGCTCTTACGTCGACCTGTCTTGGGATCGGGCCACAAAAGCTCCTTGGTGCCATCCTCGGGGAAGAACCGATGCTGGGTGAGAGCGCAGAGGACGCGAACGCAGCTGTTGGGATCCTCTTTGGCTACTGGAATACGTTGGTATCCCAAAGGGAAGAGGGAGGCGTTAGGTTCGCACCCATTGATGTTCCCGAGTCTGCGTCCAAGGACGAGCTGCGTGCCTTCGTCCAACGGCGGCGCGGGGAGCTTCACTGGTATGTCCGCGGTATCGACGCGGGCGGTGACGACCCGATAGAATTCGGCGACGAAGGTCGCGGGATCCTCGAGAAGCTCGCGCAGGCGAGTGGCATCTTCGAACTCTACTCCAAGAGTTTGGCGAGGCAAGAACCCGCCGATGACGCGATACTGCGGCAGACGCGGGATCTACTGATCCAGACCGGCACTCTTTGCGAGCACCTAATTGCGGATCTGATGGAGGTAAATGATCGAGTGCGACGCGAGGCGATCGCAACTTCTGTTGCCATGCAGGGGAGCAAGACAGACGACGGCGTAATGATCGCGCGGGCCACGCGTGTCGGTCGGAATGAGAACTGCCCTTGCGGCAGTGGCAAGAAGTGGAAGCGATGCTGCGGCAGTGCAGAACGCGCGCACTAGAGTCGCGCAAGAGCGAGAAGTCGAACGAAAGACTGACCCAGCAGTTCGCTTGTCTCGAGCGAGTGCGCGACGGCATCGAGCCCGAACAAGATGAGACTGGGCGAAACCGACGCACCGGATTCTTGGAGATACGCGAGCTGCACCCAGGATTCTTCATATTCCGATTCCCACGGGAGCGGTGAAGCTCGCACGGCGACGCATGCGGCGTCGAGACCCACTACAGGGGATGATCGATATCGCGCAACTGGGGCATCACCGTGACCGACACAGCGAATGATGCTTCACCTCACATTCGACCNNGGACTGATCTGGGATTCTCGGATTGAAAGCCATCGAGCTCCGGCGTTTCGCTACCGCGAGATCGTGACCGGACTGCGCCAGCTGGGCACTCCCTTCGTTGATGAGGTTTTCGTTCCAAGTCGCTGTTTGGGTGCCTTTCGCATGCCCGAGCTTCGGCCGTACCAACATGCTGCACTAATGTCCTGGAACAGTGCGTGCAGAACGGGGTTGGTGGTTCTTCCCACAGGCAGCGGAAAGACACGTCTTGCTTGCGCGGCGATGGCAGCTTGCGAGGTTCCGGCTCTCTGCCTCGTGCCCACACGCGTCCTGTTGCACCAGTGGCGCGAGGAAATCGAACGTCATTACGCAGGTCCTGTTGGCTGCTTGGGCGATGGCGACCACCGAATCGAGCCGGTGACAGTTGCCACGTTCGT
>PMCK01000109.1:0-11910 GCA_003154095.1 Myxococcales bacterium
TGCGGCAGGCCGCGGATGCCTACCTGTCAAGCGAAGAATTGCGAAGCGTGCTCGGCGACCCAACTCTCGAGGACGAAAAGCGCGCGGCGCTGGTTGTAGCGATAGCCCAACGGTTGGGTTTGAACGCATTGGTTCAAAATACACTCGGCGTGTTGCTAGTCCGAGGACGCATGAGTGCATTGCCAGACGTAGCTCAACGCTTGATGGAGCTTGCCGACGAACAGGCCGGGCTATTGCAGGCCAGTGTAGCCTCGGCCACGCCTCTGTCGGATTCTCAACTTCAGTCGCTCAAGGGTGAGCTCGAGCGGTTGACGGGTTGCAAGATCGCTCTGGAGCGCCACCATGAGCCGAACTTATTAGCCGGAGTCGTCGCTCGAATCGGGGATCATGTCATCGACGCGAGCCTACGAGGTCGTTTTCAGGAACTCGAGCAAAAATTGCTCGATAACCCTGCCTAGTGCTTAGGTGCAAACAGCGCACCCAGTAACGGAGCCAATTTATGCAGATCAGCCTGGACGAGATCTCCCAGATAATCAAACAGCAGATTGGGTCATTTGACCGCGCAGCTCAGGTGACCGAAACGGGAACCGTACTAACGAGCGGTGACGGCATTGCCCGTGTGCACGGCCTGCGGGGAGTCATGGCCGGCGAGCTTGTCGAATTTCCAGGCTCGATTTTCGGGCTGGTTCTCAATCTCGAGCAGGACAACGTTGGCGTAGCCGTCCTCGGAGACGCTATGAGCATCGGTGAAGGTGCCGTAGTCAAACGCACGGGGCGCATTGCGGATGTGCCCGTGGGTGATGCCGTAGTTGGACGCGTCGTCAATTGCCTGGGCCAACCCATCGACGGCAAGGGCCCGATCTTGACCAAACAGCGTCGCAATATCGAGATCAAGGCGCCCGGCATCATCGGCCGCCAGCCGGTCAAGGAAGCATTGCAGACGGGAATCAAAGCTATCGATGCCATGATACCGATCGGTCGCGGCCAACGCGAGCTCATCATCGGTGATCGGCAGACAGGCAAGACGGCAATCGCGGTTGACACGATAATCAATCAAAAAGGCAAAGGCGTATTTTGCTTTTACGTCGCCATTGGACAAAAGGCGTCCACGGTGGCTCAGGTCGTCGACAAGCTCCAGGCGCATGGGGCTATGGACTTTACGACGGTCGTCGTTGCTACCGCCGTGGAGGCTGCACCCCTACAATACTTGGCGCCGTACGCGGGTGTTACGATGGGTGAGTTCTTCCGAGACACGGGGCGCCACGCGCTTTGCATTTACGACGACTTGTCCAAACAAGCCGTCGCTTACCGACAGATGTCGCTTTTGTTGCGCCGGCCCCCAGGTCGCGAAGCCTACCCCGGTGACGTTTTCTACGTTCACTCTCGACTTCTGGAGCGCGCGGCAAAAATGGCCGAGCGTTGGTACGTTGTAAAACAGGGCACTGAAGTGCCAGCTGGAGATGCACAATTCCGCGGCGCAGATGGCAAGTACTACCTTGGTAATCTCGGTCATGAGGAGGCCATCGCGTCTGCCAAGGTGCTGGGAGAGGGTTATGTGACGGCACAAGATCCTCATTCCGGCGGTTCCCTGACGGCGCTGCCCATCATCGAAACCCAAGCCGGCGACGTATCGGCGTACATCCCAACCAACGTGATTTCGATCACGGACGGCCAGATATTCCTCGAAGGCGATCTGTTCTATTCGGGAATACGCCCGGCCATCAATGCAGGCATTTCCGTCAGCCGTGTCGGTGGCAACGCCCAGGTAAAGGCGATGCGAAAAGTCGCCGGGAGCCTGCGCCTCGAATTGGCACAATACCGCTCGACGGCAGCCTTTGCTCAATTTGCAAGCGACCTCGACGCCGCGACGCGTGCTCAGCTGGACCGCGGAGTTCGCCTGACCGAGCTGCTAAAGCAGAACCAATTCGCGCCGCTCCCGGTGGAAAAGCAAGTCATTCTCATCTATGCGGGGACACGCGGGTTCATCGACAAACTACCGGTCGAATCCCTCCGCGAATACGAGATGGAACTATACCGAACATTCGACGATAGCCACGCAAACTTGATGCAGGCAATTCGCGAGAAGATGGAAATTACGGAAGACATCGAAGCCAAACTGAAGACCGCATTGACTGAATTCACGGATAAATTCCTAGCAGCCCGGAACTAAACCTTGGCCAATCTAAAAGCCATCCGCACCAGAATTGCCAGCGTCAAATCGACGCAGAAGATCACGCGCGCCATGAAGATGGTCGCGGGCGCGCGATTGAACAAGGCGCAGCAACGCATCTTAGCATTGCGACCGTTCGCGCTAAAGGTGGGGCAGATGCTGGCGGAAGTGACCGAGGCCGCCGCCGAACGGGGTCGCGACGGGGGAGAGGCTGATCATCCACTCTTAGCTCGCCGCGAAGAAAAATGCGTGTTGCTACTGATCATCACGAGCGATAGGGGACTTTGCGGCGCGTTCAACGCCAGCATAAACCGCACGGCGGAGCGTCATTGGAAGGACCTCGTCGCGCAGGGCAAGGAAGTTCGAATCGCCGTCATCGGCCGAAAAGGTCGCGACTACATGGCGCGACGCAAGGCGCCTGTGACGCATGTGTTTTCCCAGATATGGGACAAACTGGGTCGGGAACAGGCCGAGATCGTGGCCAAGACGCTATTGATACCGTTCGTTCACGGTGAAGTGGATTCGATCTATTTGGTGTACAACGAATTCAAGAGCGCAATTACCCAGCGGGTAGTCGTGGAACCACTTTTCCCCCTGCCGGTCGTCGAGCAAGCCGAACCGCTGCACGACATGACCGAGGTCGGGCCAACGGAATTCATATTCGAGCCGAGCAAGGATGCGGTACTCGAGCAACTAGTTCCCAGATACGTACAACTCAGTATTCTCCGGTCGCTTTATGAATCAATGGCCTCAGAACTGGGCGCGCGCATGACCGCTATGGACTCTGCCACCAAGAACGCGTCCGAGATGATTGACCGGCTTACGCTGCAGTACAACCGCGCGCGCCAGGCCGCAATTACTACCGAGTTGATGGAAATCATCGGTGGGGCCAACGCGTTGAAGGAGTAAGGTGTGCCGCGAGCTTCCCGCAAAGATCGGAAAAACCTGAGACAACGCGCGGCGAATGCAACCGATCGGGGGCTCCCGACACCAGAGATTGATTCGCGGGGTTCGCCCAACTCGCGTCTTTCGAATGGCCCGGATTCAACGGCATTCGAACCAACGACGGCCGATTTGGGAGGCGCAAATTTCGCAACCAAAAAGGGTTGGTTCGCGAGCTGGCCATTGTCGGTTAAAATTATTGGCCTCGCCACTCTTGCACTCCTGGCCTTTGGCCTGTGGCGCACACTAACGGGGTCGCGAGAGCCCGGCATGGACAACTCAACTGACAACACGCCTCCCCCAAAATCCGACAATAGCGCCGTTGCACCGAGTCCTGCGCCGCCGCATTAAACATACGAGGTCACTGTGCCCCCCGTCGTAGTCCCCGTGTCATCGCGCCGCTTGTGGGTGGTGGCGGCCGTCGCTTCGGTTCTCGGCGTTGCTCTGGCGACCGAACTGACGCTGGTACATGTGCGGGTTCACGCCAATCCGGCCACTAGAAGCTTCTGCACATTCAGTGAACATGTGAGTTGTGACAGGACGGCTCAAAGCAGTTACTCGCTCTTCGCCGGTGTGCCGTTGAGCCTTTGGGGCGCTTTAGCGTACTCGCTGGTATTGATAATGGCACTCTGGGGCTTGCGATCTCGCAAATCGTTTATCGTTGCCCCCTTTACTTTGATCGCTGTCGGTTGTGCGGCGTCGAGTTTGGTTCTCGCCTACATATCCGGTGTAATGCTGCGCAATCTCTGCATTTTGTGCGTCGCTACTTGGGTCGTCGATTGGGCATTGTTCGTCGTCGGCTGGAAGTTGACCACGCAAGTGGGTCTGCCCGAGTTAGGCAGACAAATGCGGCAAGTTTGGCGAGCACGGCGTCCTCTGGTAGTTGGGGCATTGGCTCTGGTGGTTTGCGCGATAGTGGGCATGCGCCTCGTCATCCCCGATGCGTGGGCCAAAGGTCGCGTTTCGCGCGTCATTCCGGGAACTAAGCTAGTCGCCAATGCACAGCGTTTGGCACCCAATTTACGGCTTCCGTCTGGGCTAACCGACGATGGTCACCCCTACATTGGCGCAGCGCATCCCCGCGTGTCTGTCTCCGAATTTGCCGATTACCAGTGCCCGCATTGTGCCAACACCCATATCGAGATGCGCGAGTTGGTTGCCAAGAACCCCACGACCATCCGTATCGTTCATCGGCACTTCCCACTGGACAATCAATGCAACTCTCTCGTCCAGCGCCCGTTTCACACTCGCGCGTGCGGCTACGCAAAGATGGCCGCCTGCGCCTCGCTGCTCGGCAAGTTCTGGGACGCCAACGATTACCTCTTTGACCACGGTCGCGACGAAGCGCCCATCACCGTCGATTCACTTGCCAAAGTTCTGAATGTCGATGCCGCTACACTAAAGGAATGCATGGATAAGGCGGGAGCGGAAGTCGTAAGGCAGGATGTCGAGGAAGGCCTGCAGCTAAAGATCGAAGGAACACCGAGTTTTCTCGTCAACGGGAAGATCTACAAGGGGCAATTACCTGAGGATTTGTTGGCGCCGTACGAATGAGTGAGGGCTGCGGTCCGGCGACACGACGTTGGTCACCGCCGTGCCGCGACGCGCTAGCTGCCGGAAACGCGGCGGAGGGTGTTTTCGTCGCGATGATCGAAGAGGTCGTCGCGGTTCTTGAGTTTCAGCCAGGTGTGCTCGTCGTAGTACAGCGTGTCGTCGTCGAGTAGTTTAACGGTGACGTTGTAGCGCATCGTCTTGAACTCAGCCGTCAGGAAGGGACTGGAACAGACACCGAAAACTTCGTCGCCGCTCTTGGCTTCGAGCGAAAACTCCCGCGCGGTCGCCTTGACGTTGCCGCCAGCGAGCACTGTCATGCCTCGCGGTGGCATGAAGCAGCGGACGACGAGCTCGGATGCTGCGTCCCACAGCCAATAGCCAAGCTCTTCGTGAAACGGATCGGGTGAACCGATGCGCCAGACCTTCGTCGAGTAGCGCAGGCCGTACAGCGATTGCTCGTGGTTGTCGACGCGCCCGGTCGGTTCGAACACCATGCGCTCTCGGTACTTACTGGTTACCGGCTGGCGGTTGTTCTCCGGTTTGTCCGACGACGCCAGATCGGTCCCCTTGTCACCTTCCCAAATCCCTAAGAGCGGCCCGAGGGGCCCAAGGTTCGCGTCGAATTGCATGCCGCATTTCTAGCGCGAAAGAGCCACGTTTGGCCACTGGTGCCACTTCAAAATCGGTCTCGTGCTGGCCAACATACTGAAAGAGAGCGCGGTCTGTGGTCCGACGACCCATCCAGTTCAACTATCTCGTTCTCGCACCGGGCGCTCGGAACTTCTATTTCGGCCATAACGAATGGGCCCAGGTAGCGCCGGGACTCAAAGACTTGGACGACGCAGTCGAGATTCGCAGACGGGTCCTGTTGGCATTCGAAGCCGCTGAGCGAGAAGCAGATCCGACAATTCGACGGCGGCACCTGAGCTTTGTCGTAATTGGCGGCGGCCCCACGGGAGTCGAATTGGCCGGCGCCATCGCGGAGCTTGCGACGTACGTATTGTCGCGAGATTTTCGCAGTATTCGCCCCGATGCCACGCGCGTATTGCTCTTGGAAGGGGGCCCGCGCATTCTCAGCAGTTTCGAACCAGTTCTTTCCGAGAAGGCCCAAGCGAGCCTGCAGGCAATGGGAGTCGAGGTCAAGACCGGCACGCACGTGACGTCAATCGATTCGGGGGGCGTTTGTGTCGGGCAAGAGCGGATTGAAGCCACCACGGTGCTCTGGGCTGCGGGCGTTCGCGCATCGGCGCTGGGTCAGCAGCTCGGGTTGAAAACGGATCGGCAAGACCGGGTAATCGTCGAATCGGATTGCACGGTGCCCGAGCATTCAAATGTGTTCGTGATCGGGGATGCCGCCAATTTCACTCCAGCCGGCGATTCTGAGCCTTTGCCAGGAGTGAGTCCGGTTGCAATGCAGCAGGGGCGTTTCGTGGCACGGCAGATTGCCCGCAGCATCGAAGGTGCCCCTCAAGAAAGCTTTCACTATCGCGACAAGGGCATCATGGCGACGATCGGGAGAAGCCGTGCCGTTGCGCGCATCGGGAACATCCGTCTTTCGGGCTTCATTGCGTGGCTAGCCTGGCTTCGGCTTCACATCGTGTACCTGATCGATTTCCGCAATCGCTTGCTGGTGCTAATCGATTGGGCTTGGTCTTACTTCACTTATCAACGCGGCTCGCGGCTCATCACTGGACGAAGGCTCGAAGCCGGTGCGGTACGCGATGAATCTGCGACCTCGGTAACTAGCAACAAGAAGAGCTCGGACAACGCTGCGTAATTCACCGTTAACATTCCAGAGCAAACTCGAATTGACACCCTCGCTCGGGGCTCGCAGTGCTCGCAGCTGGGACCCTTCCGGCCTATCCTTTCCGCAAGCCCTCATGGCCGCTACGAAAGCGTCCTGTATAGTGCGTGTGTCCAAAGGCCAACGGGTCAGAACCGATTTATCCTGCGGCGGACATGACCTCGAGGATCTGCCGAAGGATCTCTTGCGGCTCAGTGAGAATGCCGTCCGAGATGTCTTTCGTGATGCCCTGGATCTTCGAAACGCATTCGGCATGCCGAGCTTCCTTGTCACCGATGATGCTGAGAGCCGAGTCGAGTTCATTGTTTTGACGTTTGACGTCTTGCACGAGCTTAGCGCCTTTGAGGGCCGCGCTGATGAGATCCCTCACCGCCTCGTACGCAAAGCTTTGACTAATATCCAATTCGACCACCAGGTAGCCGAAGACCTCGTCTTTGAAGAAGAGTGGCGCGATCACGAAATTGTGTAATTTGGAAAGTTGCTCCAGAACTTCTCCGGGTAGCAGGCTATCAGTGGCAAATTGTATTGGGTTTCCGGGTTGTTGTGTGGTGTTGGATTCGTACGCCACAATGAGCCGCGAGAATCGCGACGGAATTTCGCCAGGCTCGTAGGTAATGATGAAGCAGTTGGCGATTCCAAGGACCGGAAAATTCTCGTGTATGGCCGTTCGCAGGTCGTTGATATCGAAGGTGCCGATGAGGCGAGCACCAACGATACTTAGGCGGCGCGCCCATTGCTCTAGGCGCAGGCGACTTGCTCCGAGAGAGCGTTCTGCGGTTCTTCCAATCACAACTCGGACAGTCTGAAAGAGATCCTCTGCAAACAGTCGACGGTCGGTTTCCTTACGAAGACAGACGAGTAGCTCGCGGCGCAGGCAGTCCAAGACGGCGTGTCCGTATGCGACGTCGATTCCTCGACTGATTAGCCCCTCGACAAGCTCTTCGAACAGCTTGGCGGTCGAACCAGGCGATTCGCCGAGGATTTCACCGGATACAGTCGATATGAGTTTGGGTTCCCAGTTGGCTCCCGCGTGCACGAAACTGCCGCATGCGGCTCTTGCCAATTCGCTGAGAATGTGTTGCCGTCGCGAGACCAACATAGCCTCGAAACTGAGCGATAGGCTGTCGGAGACAGTCACGCGAAGCTGCTCGCCACTGCCGCTGCAACCACACGAACCACGAGTGACAAGTTCTGTCGCGAGCTGGATGGATGTTGGAGGACCTTTTTGCTGCAGCGCGAGCAAGACGATGCGAACGGCTTCACGCCCCTGCTCTTCGAGAGGCTGCCGAACCGTCGTGAGACCCGGGTTGACGTACCTTGCCTCTTCGACGTCGTCGAAGCCGGTAACGGCAACGTCTCTTGGCACACGGATCCGTCGTGCCGCTAACTCTTTGAGCACACCAAAAGCCATGTTGTCGTTTGATACGACGATGGCTTCGATGTCTTCGACTTTGAACCGAAGCTCGTCGAAGAATCGCGCAACTGCAGCGCCTCCGCTCTCGGCCTGAAAGTCTCCTGTCGCAACCAATCGCGGGTCGAAAGCGATACCGTGGTGCAACAGCGCCTCTCGATAGACCTGAAATCGAAGTTCAGCCTCGGCATTCGCCAGCGGCCCCCGAACGAAGGCGATGCGTTTGTAGTTGTGAACTTTGACCAGGTGATCGATCGCGCCGCGCATTCCTACTTCGTTGTTGATCGTCACGCTTGCCATTCCATCGAGCGGCATCGCAATGCTGCACATGGGCAGTGACCCAAAAGGTTCGAAATAGCGGGACAAGGCGACAGGACCAATGTGGTTGACCAATGTCCCGCCCAGTATTACGAGTGCGTCGACTGTCGCGGGATTCGCCAAACGGTAGACGTGGTTGCGTTGAGGGGCCGAACGATCGGGGGAACCCAGCACGCCACCCATGAAGCAATGCACGGATGCTCCCGCATTTTTGGCAGCTGCCAGCACACCAGCTGCGATCGCGGTTTGGTATCCGTCCTCCAACAGGTCTACGAGGAACCCCAACACCGGTGCTTCTGCACCAAACCGAGACCTGATTCGTTGTGCCATGATTTTACGCGTTACAGGGGTTGGAGGGACAGGTCGTTCCCTTTCGACTTGGCCGTTCAGTGTTCATGATCGTACCAAGAAACATATCACTCCAAAGGCCACGGAATGCTCTATCACGTACGGCCAGCCACAATTTTCCGATAGTATGAGTGGTGAAGCTCGTGGATCGTGGACCTTTCAGCAAGACACCTGGCCAAAGTCGAGCAGCATTACAACTGAGGCACGGAGACCCCCGGGCAGTCGCGGGACCCATGGGGTGGCGAACCTATCAGGCGCCCCCTTTGAGAATTGCAGTCGGTACCCGTCAGCGTTTGGCTTACACCTAGCGTGGTAGTGGTCCGAGATAAGCATCTGAAGATCGTCGAGTTTTGGCCGTTAGGTTGTGCAGTTCAAGTGGCCGTGCAAGACGAGAGGCGATTTTACGCCGAGCAATCCGCAGATGCGTCGCGTCGCGTCTCCGTTCGACCCAACCTCGAGAATGAGCGACCCGACCTCGAACCACTAACAAGCGATATTCTGAACAACATCGGTGCGGCGCTCGTGCTACTGGATGCCCACTCGCACAAGATCGAGCAAGTCAATGCAGCGGCAGTCGAGCTCTTGGGCGTGACCGCCGAGCAGATTATTGGTCAAAGTTGTCATGATTTGTATTGCACGGCAGAGCCAGGAAATTGTCCGGTCACGGACCTTGGACGTGACGTAAAGAACCAAGAAAGGATTGTGTTACGAAAAGACGGCCGGGGGCTACCCGTGCTGACAACGGTCAAGCGCATCTCGATCAACGGTGCAGAAAAACTGCTCGAAACTTATGTCGATGTCACGGTTTGTAAGCAGCCAGCTCGAGAGCAAAGTTCATCTGAAGCGAAACTCAAAGCCGCAAGCAGCGCGGCCCAGCTGGGACTTTGGTCGCTGAACATTCTCACCCAACGACCGTCCTTCGATGCACAGGTATGTCGGCTTCTCGGCATCAACGAGGCAACTTTCGGAGGCACCGGAGCCGAGTTCTTCGCTGCAGTGCATCCTGAAGACCACACTCGCGTCGCAGCTGAGTTTCAGCGAACAATCAAGGACCGTACAACCTACGAGGCCGAATACCGCAGTGTCTGGCCAGACGGCACGGTCCACGACATCCGCGCGCTAGCTGCATTGACCTGTGACGAATTTGGCCGCCCAATAAGACTTGACGGCGTAATCCAAGACGTCACTGAGCGTAAACGTGCCGAGGAACTCAACAATCTGTTCAGACTTGGCTTTGAAAAAGGAGCCGTGGGCCAGGCGCTGGTCTCGCTTGACAGCCGTTTTCTGCGGGTCAATCAAGCACTCGCGTCGTCGCTCGGATATTCGACTGCCGAAATGGTCGGGTTGTCACTTGACGACATAACACATCCCGATGATCGATCTGCCAGTCACGACGGGATTGCGGCAATGCTCGCCGGTGGTGGACCGTTCCGGTTCGAAAAACGCTACGTTGCACGAAATGGCGCAATCGTGTGGGTCGATATCAACGCGACTTTGGTTTGCGACGCGCACGAACAACCCAAATACTGCTTTAGCACTGTGGTTGATATTACCGCGCGAAAACGGGCCGAAAACGAACTACTCGAAAGCGAAAACCGATATCGCAGTCTTTTCGAAGGTTCTCGCGATGCCATGATGGTCAGCGCGCCACCTGATTGGCGAGCTATCGCGGGCAATGCGGCTGCGTTTGAATTGTTCGGCGCAAAGGACGAGGCTGCATTTTGTTCCCTTGACCCTGCTAAATCCTCACCGAAATACCAACCAGACGGAAGAGTCTCGAGTGAAAAAGCTCAGGAGATGATAGAACGGGCACTAGCTCAGGGGGCCCATTTCTTCGAATGGCAACACCAGGCTATGGATGGTCGCGAGTTTCCCGCCAACGTTCTTCTAACAAAGTTGGTGATCGCCGGTCAAACGATGCTCCTCACCACAGTGCGAGACATGAGCGAATCTGAGCGATTACTCAACGCGCTCAGGGAAAGTGAAGCGAACTTTCGCGCGCTGTTCGAGACCTCGACTCAGATGATTGGTGTCAGTGGTATGAATGGGCGAGTCGTTTATGCCAATCCGGCTGTCACAAAAACTTTGGGATATAGCGCCGAAGAGCTGGCAAAGATGCGGCTGATTGACTTCTACCCAGCCCGTCTAAGGGCAGAGGCCGAGTCACTGATTGCGGCGGTAGCGCGCGGGAAGAGCTTGCCTCTACTATTACCGCTTTGTACCAAAGATGGCACGCCAGTACCCGTCGATACTCGTGTTTGGTTTGGTAAATGGAATGGCGAAGTCTGCGTGTTTTTCATCGCCAAAGACCTGAGCGCACAGCAGGTAGCTCAACAGCGCTTCGAGCAGCTTTTCCGCTATAACCCGATTCCGATGTCCTTGTCTGAATCTTTAGATCTACGGTTTACGGACGTAAATAACGCTTTCGTGGACGCGCTTGGCTATTCGAGAGAGGACATCATCGACAAGACTCCGCTCGAGGTTGGAATATCGATGCGACACGAGGAGGAGGACGGAGTCGCTGAAGAACTGCGCATGGACGGACGCATCGATAACTATGAGTTAAAGCTCAGGCGCAAGGATGGCGAACTCCGCTATGGCTTATTATCCGGCACGCTGATTAGCAGCCACGACAAGCCCTATTTTTTGGGCGTAATGCAGGACATTACGCAGCGTAAGCTGGCGGAAACCGAGCTATTCGAAAGTGAAGAGCGATTTCGCCAGTTGGCAACGATCTTTCCAGGAACAATCTTCGAGGCAGATGTTGCTGGCAAAGTCACCTACCTCAATGAGCATGGCCTTCGTAACTTTGGTATCGCACCGTCAGAATTGGAAGCTGGAATCAACGTTGTTGACCTAGTCTTGCCCGAAGATCGACCGAAGGTTTTGCGAGGGATTCAGGCGCGATTAGATAACCAGGAGAGCAAGTTCTTGGATTATCGCGCGGTGCGCAAGAGCAGCGAAGTATTTGACGCCATGGCTTTTGGTGCACCCATCGTCAAGCAGGGGCGCCCGGTGGGCATTCGGGGCTTCGTTTTGGACATCAGTGAGCGCAAGCGGGCCGAGCGGGAATTGGAAGCATCCAACCAGCTGCTCGCGCAGGCAACGGCTCGCGCCAACGAAATGGCTACGCATGCCATGCAAGCGAGCACGGCTAAGAGCGACTTTTTGGCGAATATGAGCCACGAGATCCGCACACCTATNNAACGACATTCTCGATTTTTCGAAGGTCGAAGCGGGTAAGCTTACACTCGAGGTTCTAGAATTCGACCCGCGTGCCCTGCTTAGTGAATTTGCCGAAATGATTGCACTGCAGGCGCAACATAAGCGCCTTGCATTCGTCTTGAACACTTCGCCGGAGAT
>PMCK01000109.1:12030-12317 GCA_003154095.1 Myxococcales bacterium
GCGGGTCGTGGCTCGGTGTTCTGGTTCACAGCGCGCTTCGAGAGACCCGTAGCGGGGCAAATCGTACCGCACGAGCTTGCCGACTCGCCGAGTGACTCAAGCATGCGCGAGCTACGGCGGAGCCAACTCCGTGTTCTAGTGGTTGAAGACAACATTACCAACCAACAGGTCACGCTTGGTATCTTACACAAGCTTGGTCCAAGGGCGCAGACCGTGGTCAATGGTCAAGAGGCACTCGATGCCTTGCAGCGCAGTGACTATGATTTGGTGCTGATGGACGTGCAGAT
>PMCK01000518.1 GCA_003154095.1 Myxococcales bacterium
TTGTTTTGCTCGGCACGCGCACGTGGGTTGTCGACACCGGTGTCGCCGGTAGTCATACTGCTGTGTTAGACTTGGTTCGGGATGATCCATTGGTCAGCATTGAATCGGTAAGGAAACTCAAGTCGCTGAAGGACGTCCGCGCTCTTGTATCCGCACGGGACGATGCACGCCTGGGCGAGGACGCGCAGGGGGCATTGAATCGAGCTATCGAGCTTATCGTGCGAATTCACGCCGCGGTGCGAGTCGTTTCGAAGCAGATCGATCCCACGGATTTGCTGACATTTTGTCGCAAGGTGCTAAGCGCGNNGACTTTTGCAAACCCGCTGGTGGCGCGAACGTTTCTGGGTCATTACAAGCTACGCGAACGCGAAACGCTTTGCGGGTAGAGCCCTTTCAAATTGTGTGGGCCGCGATTGAGGCGCACCCTTCGTGCCCAAAATAGCTCTACGAGACAGCCTCCAATCAACCGGTCAAAGCGGGAACTGGGGGTGGCTGACCACATTGGTCTATTGCATTTCGTACTGTGGGCGTATGCTGCCGCAGCGCGGCGAAACGGGCCATGGTAAGCCGAGATTTCGAACGCCGCGATTCAATTCGTGCCATCAGTAGAAGGATTTCGTTTAAATATGTCGAAAATGCAACTCAAGCCGGGTGTGATTACGGGTACTGCTCTTCAGGAAGTTTTCGCTTACATGAAGAGCGTCAAGTGCGCGTTGCCGGCGGTCAATGTGATCGGTTCACACACCATTGTTGCCGCCCTTCAAGCAGCAAAAGAATCGAAGAGCCCCGTCATTATCCAATTCTCGAGCAGTGGTGCCGCCTTCATGGCCGGGAAGTTGTTGGACAACAAAGGCGACAAGGCTTCAATTGCCGGCGCAATAGCTGGCGCTGAGTTTGCCAAGAGTATGGCTCTGGCCTATGGCGTGCCCGTCGTATTACACACGGACCACGCCGCCAAGAAACTACTGCCTTGGATCGACGGTATGGTGGACGCGGGCGAGAAATACTTCGAGAAGCACAAGGTACCGCTCTTCAGTTCGCATATGCTCGATTTATCTGAGGAGCCGATTACGGAGAATCTGGAAATCTGTAGCAAGGTTCTAGGCCGAATGTCAAAGCTCGGCATGACGCTCGAAATCGAGTTGGGCGTGACCGGCGGCGAGGAAGATGGCGTTGACAACTCGGACGTGGACAGCGCGAAGTTGTACACGCAGCCCGCGGACGTGCTCGCTGCATACGATAAGTTGAACCCTGTCGGCAAGTTCACCGTGGCTGCAGCATTCGGTAACACCCACGGCGTGTACAAGCCGGGCAACGTGAAACTACGGCCGGTTATTCTCAAGAACTCGCAGGAATTCGTCCAGAAGGAACGCAAGACGGGCCCGCAACCGCTCAACTTCGTGTTTCACGGTGGCTCGGGCTCATCTCCCCAGGAGATCAGTGAAGCCGTCTCCTACGGCGTAGTCAAGATGAACATCGACACGGACACGCAGTGGGCATTTACTCAGCCGGTCAAGAAGTACATGGATGACAAGAGCGCGTACCTGCAAGGGCAGCTCGGCAATCCTGAAGGTCCAGACAAGCCCAACAAGAAGCAGATCGATCCGCGCGCTTGGATTCACCTGGGTGAAAAGGGCATGACAGCGCGCCTCGTTCAGGCCTTCAAGGATCTAAACTCGTTCGAAAAATTCGAGTTTTGACGATGACTTGGGCGGGCACGGAGGCCCGCCCTTACGTCTACGGGTTCTGGTTGCCGGGTCCCCGACCCCGGCAACTGCATTCCGGAATCAAGGGGCTGACGGCTGATGACTGAAAGCTCTCTCTATTCCGAGTACCGATTCGGGTGGTCGCGAAACCAGCGCCACGCGCCTTCGATGGTTTTGGCGATATCCGTGCGGCTAGCTTGCCATCCGAGTTCATTGAACACCTTCGCGGGATTCGAATAGAGTTCGGGTGGATCCCCTTGCCGTCGGGGGCCAACCTCGACGGTGAAGGGTTGATCGATGACTCCTCGAGCAGCATCGATTATCTCCTTAACACTATAGCCGCGACCAATACCCAAGTTGTAAATTCGCTCGTCGCCTGGCTTGAGCGACTGCATCACGGCTACGTGAGCCTCGACCAAGTCCTCGACGTTGACATAATCGCGAACACAAGTTCCGTCAGGAGTAGGGTAATCATCGCCGAATAGAATGACCTTCTCGCGCTGCCCCAAAGCTGCCTGCATAATTACCGGTATTAGATGGGTCTCAGGGTCATGGTGCTCACCGAGCGAGCCGTCCGATGCAACTCCTGCGACATTGAAGTAACGCAGCAGCGCGATTGCGAACCCCGGCAATACAGTGCGAAGTTCCCTGATCATCCGCTCCGAAAATAGCTTGGACGCGCCATAAGGATTGATTGGATATTGCGGCACGCCCTCATGAATGGGCATAGTCGTAGGTTCACCGTAGGTGGCACACGTCGAACTGAAGACGAACTTTCGACATTCACTTTGTGAGATAGCCGAGAGCAAACTGAGCGTGCCCCCTGTGTTGTTATCGTAATATATCAGAGGCTTTTCGACGGATTCCCCCACGAAGGCCAGGGCTGCAAAATGCATTACACAATCGATGCGGTAGCGTTGCAGAACCTCCAATACCCCCGAGGTATCGCGGACATCCATTTCGACGAATGGCAGCTTGGGAGGCAGAGTAGCCCGATGCCCGCGACTCAGATTGTCGAGAGTGACTACTTGATGCCCGCCCCTTAACAGTGCCTGCACTGCGTGGGAACCGATGTAACCCGCAGCCCCGGTGACAAGTACGTTCATGTTGACATTCTCCCGAATATTCTCTCGATCATGAAAAAAACGAAGCTCCGGGTATCGTAATGGTCCCGAACTGTTCTGCCCCCGCGGATGAGCCCTGAAAAACGTGAGCGCTGCGGCCCGATTCGACCGAGTATTGCTTGGCGATCGCGTGAACCGTGTCGGATACGCCCTTGCGCGCGAGGATCGCAACGGTTCCCCCACTACCTGCGCCGGTGATTTTTGCACCGTACAGGCCGGTTTCGGGATTCGATTGCCGGACCAAGCGAACTAACAGATCAGTGGAGCTCGAACCCAGCCCGCACGCGGAATAGCTGGCGTGTGACTGGTACATCAATTCTCCTAGCAGTAGATTACGATGTTCGGTGGGGCTCGCCCTGAGGAGCTCGGAATAGAGCCGCACCCTGTGATGCTCATTGACTGCATGCGCGGTTGCCGCGCGAACCGGGTATTGTACTTCGCCGCTGACTCGCGTGACCGCATCGGTCGTGCCGCCATAGCAGGCTAAGAATTCGGAACCCGACATGAAGTCGGGCAAGACCGAGGAAAACTCGCCTTCCAATTCAGACGGGGTAACATTTGCCAAGTAACCGTGCCAGCGATTGTCCTCGGCGAACAGTTGGCCCGGAACGCGTCCCGGGCGCACTTTGATTCCGGCTGATTCGAGGAGCATTCTATAGCCCATGAATGCGCCCACCCGCACCTGGCTGCGATCGGCTCCGTTAACGGCTTGTCGAACACCCGAATTGATGCCGAAAAACTCGAGATCCTCGGGTACCGGCACCGAACCGAGTACCGAGGCAGGTTGGCACAGCAATTCCAGCAGCTGACCCCGTTGCCCATAGGCTGCCGTCATTTGATCCATGACGCCACAAGGCGCTCCGACAACGAGGTTCTCGACGCGTTGACAGAGCAGCGCTGCTTCATGATTGGGAAAGGGAACACCGTGATTCATCGAGATAGCTGCCGCACTCAGAGCAAATAGCGCAGCGACCTCGATTGCCGCAGATGAGCTTACCCCGCACCCTTCAGGAACATTCGACACTATCAATAATTGAGCGCCAGTGAGCGAGTGCATCCAGCCCTCGCGCCGAGCCGCAGCCAACGCCCCCACTACATAAGCGGCCCACATATCCGCCGGGCGATCCTTGAAAACCTTGTGTATGAACTCGTACGTAAGACCCAAGCCATCTACGCCCAGGATTGCGCTGGCTGGAAAATTGGCTTCGCGAGTCGAAGTCGATTCTTCCATCGATAAACTCAGGACACGGACAATCGGTTCTGAGTGAAACTGCGCGAATACGTACGCTGACTCGTGAAGCGGTAACTCCAGTACGAGTGACCCTGAGTAGTCGGCTATCCCTCCCATTACATCCAAACGGCCGGGGGCTCGGGCCAGCCCTACCGGCTGCCGATCCGAAAAAATGCCTGACAGGCGGCTCCCCGGAGCCATCAGGTCCTTGATGTATTGTTGAGTCTTATTCCGCTCTTCGAATTCGCTCTCGCGCTTCACGCTAACTGCCCCCCTGTTTGGACTTCGGCCAGACCGCGCTCCAATAGCACTTCCTGCATAATAGGCTCAATGCGCCGGGCAAGCTGCGCATTGGCATAGCCAGCCCAGGAGACATCCAATTCCACGTCGAGGGTATAGCTGATGGGGCCTCCCATGGGGTTACGTACAATGACCCCCAACTCCTCTGCGATGAGAGCCGTGCAGATATCGTAGGGATGACAACAAAGCCCGAGGGGCAACCCCCTGGATCGCAATACATTGCTAAGCAGTGGACGCAGATCCGCGACGAATCGATCGTGGCCCACCATCAACTCGTACAGCTGCCCGCCGGTAGATGGGTATTGATCTTCGAAGCAATGCGCCTTGCCTTGAGGCGAGGGGCCCAGCAATCGGTGCACGATCGCATCGTCGACGGCGGCCAATTCGTCGCGCGCTCCCGGGAAAAACCTGGCTATCATCGCGTAGCCCTGTTCAATGCCGTTCGCTCGTGACGGGCGCATCGCCAACGCCGTTCGCTCGCCGGTTGACAGGTTCAGCCGCTCTGCGAAGGCGCCCTTGCCTCGCTCTGCCCAGAGCTCATCGCTCAGATTTTGTTTGATGAGTGGTATTTCGGTTTGCACGCTGAATTCGATGTCAGAAAGGCTCGTTGCATCTCCAAGGTTGGGAGCAACTCCCGTAAGGATCCACGCTGGGCGTTTTTGATACATCAGACCGCGTGTCCCATCGATGGGGTCGACGATGATGCGATAACGGCAACTCGCTGCGGATTGGCCGAGTGGCAAACTCAGCTTTCCTCCTGAAATACCTTCAGCGACGAGCACGATTCCTCCATGCGCGCCGGCCGTCTCGGCTAGCTCTCTTACCAGCAATTCCTCGCCGATCTTGTCGATGGCAAATATCGTGTCCCCATCACCATCGTCGGCCACCGCTGCAAGTTCTTCTGTTGTCCGCTCGCGGCAAGCTGCAAGTACGAGCGAGCGAAGCTTGCGGTGAAGTTCCCTTATCGGCACGAGCAAAGGATGCGTAACGGTCATGTCTGAGTCGATTGGCCGCCTACTAGTAGCGCGATTCCACTGAAAAGGCCGAACCGTAGCCACGTGCCGTAACGCCAAATCATTCTGATTTTAGCGGTCCGACGGAAATCGAGCCTGCTAGGGGGCAACGACGGGCCTTCGGGCCCGAGAATGCCCGCCGTGGGTCTGGCCCTCTAAAGCAGGGGATCTGGGCCCCGTATGGGTGTACAATACCCCAAAGTTCGCCAGGCATTACTAATTCGACTTATTGCGGCGGACTTAGGAGCCTACCGATGGACAAGCGATGGTATCCAGCGGCTATTTCGGCGTTACTTGCCGGCTGCGGGGGAGCTACCTTTGGTGAAGGTGCAGATGCGGTCAACTCGGCGATGGCACGGGCGGAGTCGACGCAGGCGTGCCATCGAGCACGGGGGGAATGCCGGCGGCATTTTACGGAATGCTTCCGAGCGGAGGGAGAAGCATTGACGGTGGCGCTCCTTCCACAGGTGGAAATCCCACCGGTGGATTTCCGGTCGTCGTTTATGGACCGCAATCCCAAGGGGGTTCAGCAGGTTCGGGTGGGACCGCGCCCAGCAACACCGGTGGCAAAGCAACCGGCGGCCACAGTACTTTCCGCAACAGCGGTGGAGCACCTGTGTATGGCGTCTTGATTACGGGAGGAACTTCTGGAAGCGGTGGCACGATGTTCCTCGGTTCTGGAGGCAAATATGGCCCGCTTCCAGTTGGTGGCAGCGGCTCGGGGGGCACTAGAGCTACCGGTGGCCAAGGTGGCACGGGCGCAATGGGTGGGATATCAACGGTGTACGGTCCGATGCCAGTGGGCGGCAACTCCAGCACCGGTGGTACCAACTCCAGCAGTGGTTCGACCATTGATCGCGCAACGGGTGGCGGTGCCACAATATACGGCCCAATGCCTGTCGGTGGCACGAGCGCATCGGGAGGCACGAAGGCGATTGCGACAACCACAAGTACCGGCGGCATCGATACGGGAATGCCCAGCGGAGGCACAGGTATAGTTGCCACATATGCGCCGGACTACGGAGTAATTTTACCTGGAACAGATTAGCGTGTCGCCTACAGTATTTTGTACTGAGCGGTTCGATGATACTCGATCACCGTTAGTCATGCATTGCATGCGGCCGTTGCCGACATTGTGCTAGAATCGTTCCTAACCTTTTGCCAAGGAAATAATGCCGTGAGTAACGCGACCCCGCCGCTATCCGAGGCACAGAAACTTAACCCTAATCCACCAGAGCAGTCGGTAGAGGATATCAATACCGAAAAGCGTGAGGCCATTTGGGACGAGCATCTCAAGAATCGAAACCTCTTATTTCAAAATCATCCGCTCGACTACTTGTTTTTGGAAGTAACGCGCGCGTGTAACCTTTCCTGCGCCTATTGCGGTAGCTCATGCGGGCAAAAGCCGCAACGCGAAGAGCTCTCGATTGGGGAATGGATCGAGTTCATTCGACAAGTAGCCCAGGACTTCAAACCCGAAGATGTAATGGTTGCCGTCACCGGCGGTGAACCACTTACAAAGGTGGGCGTTTTCGAGCTCTTCCAGGAGCTGCATAACCTCGGTTTTCACTACGGAATGGTGAGTAACGCCTGCTTGCTCGATGCCGATGTCGCGCGCCGGCTCGTCGAAGTCGGGATGGACTCGCTTTCCTTGAGTATGGATGCTCCGCCACCGATGAATGATCGGCTACGCGGTGATGGCACGTCGCTGGCAGTTTTTCGCGCCGTCGAAGCGTTGCACCAGGCGGGCTATGCCGGCACACTCGAAATTATCTCGACGATAACCACGCCGGCCGTACCTTACTTGGACCAAATGCGCGCGCTCGTCTCCTCGATGCGCGTGCCCAATTGGCGCGTTGCACCCGTGATGCCCGTCGGGCGCGCCGCGCGCCGCCCTGATCTCGTCCCAGGTCCAGTCGAGATTCGACAAATCATGGAATTCGTACTGGCCGCGCGAGGCGATGACTTCATTCCAACCCCCGAGATGTCCGAAGAAGGGTACCTCGGTAACCGCTTCGAAGGCAACGTTCGGCCGTACCTCTGTCAATGCCGCGCCGGCATCTCGATTGCCGGAATCATGTGCGATGGGCGCATTGGCGCTTGCCCCGAGCTCGGGGATGCGTTCGTCCAAGGCCATATCAAGACCGATCGATTCAAGGATGTGTGGCGCGATCGCTACCAGCTGTTTCGCGATCGCGGTTGGATGAAGCGGGGTCCGTGCACGGAATGCGAACAATTCCAACGTTGCCAGGGCGGCGCGATGCACCTGTATGACAACCCCGATTCGGAGACCCTTCGCTGCTTGTATCTTCTGGCTAAAGAAGGTGGCGGTTAATACGCCAGCAACTCCAGGGATGTTGCAGGCGTTCCGTCACTGAGCGTACCGCCAATCAATGCGGCAAACCCATTCGGCAAGCTGGATACGGTCGAGTATTTGCGCGGTTCTCGAATCGGAACTGGCGTCACTGCGGTGGCTGATATGCGCCACGCGACCATCGTGCCGTCGTCTTGCTCGCCAATCACCACGCGCCGGTCGTCAATTACTACACCGCCGTCGCTATCAGTCGCATCGGTAGTAGAACCAAAACTGAAGCCGTAGGCGTTGGTAACGACCAAGTCGTACGCGGGCAATGCTTCAGGAGTGCAGCCGGCTTGGCAGGCCAAATCGTAGACGACTGTCGGCGCTGGCGTCGGATCGGTTGGCGAAAGCTTGCCGCCCACACGCCACACTCGGCTTCCCGTGGGTTCGGCGAGCAAAGCGGCCCCAACGACCGGATCCGCGGGGTACGGTAAAGCAACAAACGCGGTAGCTGAGTCAGCCAAGAACTCTGCGCCTGCTCCGTCAGCACTTCCACCGACCACGAGCAGCCCTTGCGTACTGTTTGTATTGATATACGCCGCTGCAGCCTGCTGGCGCGGCGCACTGAGCAACCGTGGCTTCATCTTGCCGTCAGTAGCCAATTCCACCACCAGGGTGGACGGCGAGTCACTGCGAGTGGGTCCAACCACATAAGAAGCACCGGTAGCTGCATCAATCGAACGTCCCCCCGAGACTTCCGACCAGCTCGACATGCCCGAGGGTGGGTCGATGTCCGTCACCGTTTCGGCCGTAATATCCACGTACTTGGCCCAATCCGACCCAATTCCTAACCCGAATTCGCCTGCGTAATTGGCTATCGACTGGAATCGGCAGGGCAACCTGGGGCAGGTCATCGTTGTGAGTACGCTAGGAGGGGCCGCGGTATTCCAAGCCACCAAGTCATAGCCCTCGCTCGCCATCTGGTTGTCGGTTCCCGATCCTGCCATCCAAAGCAATTGGCCCCAGAATATTCCAACCGGAGGGTGATTGCCCTCACCAGCCGAAAGGTCTCCGGGCGGGCGACAAAATGCATCAGTGCGACCCAAAAATAACTGCACGGTATACCCAGCGAGCTGTGATGCCTCTATTGCATACGATGTAGCTTGAACCCGACGCACGCCGTCTGAATCGTCCCCAGTCACCATGAAAAACTTCGACCCCGTGATACCAACGTCAATCGAGTCAATTGGCTTGTCACCGGTAGAAATCACCGTTGTCTTGTAAGTGCTGGAATCCACGGACGACAGCGTGAACGATTCAGGCGCCGGTGCCATCGTGAGCGTGTCTGTTTCCTGTCCCGTCGTGATCAGATAGTGTCCTGATGGAATCGGATCAGCGGAACACGCGAGCAACATCAATAGCGGGAAGTAGTTTAAGGCTTTCATATTGTCGATGTCTCGGGCAGCTATCGGATCGGGGTCGTTCATCGACCAGCGGTGGCAGGCCACGGGACTTCTATCTCAAATTGCCGTCCGCGCGACCGAAATGAACGCAATTTAACGGATTGTAGCCTCGCCCCAGCCGTTACACCGCCTAGGGTGTGAATATTCTGGGCAATTATCGGCCGCAAATCGAACATGCCCGAAATGACAGCTGAGGGGTCGGCTGCGTTAGTCCCAAGTCGAAAACGAATTTACGTTAGCGAGCGCCAACTCTATTGCCCCGGTCGTCCGCCGGAGCGAGGCTTTTTTTGATGTCACGCCGGCGCGGAAACGCACCCAGCGGATGGGTACGTTTCCGGCACTCAGCTTCAGGCCGCCTTACGGCGTGAACTGTATATCGTCGATCGTAATATTGACCGGGTACGGAGTAGGTGTAGCCGGACTGGTGGCGTAGCCATTGTTCAGACTGAAAGGGTCCGTAAACGAGAAACTGATGCCAGTAATCGTGCTGGGCGCCGTGACGCCCAGCTGGGCCCAGGTCATGGTGACGGTAGATGCAGTCGCTGTCACGGGCACCGAAACGTTGTTGGTGCCGCATGTAGAGCCTGTGCACGTGCCGCAATTGCTGGGATTGCCAGCTGAATCATTCGTAAGAGCTTGCGTGCTCGGAGTCGAGACTTGCATCGACAGTCCTACGGTGCCGGTACCGCTCGACACGGGGCCAATGGTGCCAGATATCGTGAACGATATTCCCGTGTATGCCGAAGCGTCTATCGCGCAGGCGCCGGCATAAGCGGGTGTCGTGGAGGTCCCCGTGTTGCAGTTCCACCAGAAGCCCAAGCCGGAATAGGTGCCAACGGTTCCCTGGATATTCCAACTTCCACTAGCGACATCCTGCGTGAGCGGATATGAACTCACGGTCGTTGAGCCACAGCCGGGCGTAGACGTCGGATAAACATAGTTGCCGCCATACACACTCTGACTATACGTTCCAAAGAAGGAAGGCGCCGTGCTGCCCGATGCGATTGAAAAATCCGAAATCAGGGCGGCTGGTGGCGTAGTTCCAGTACACTTCGTAATCGTTGGTGGATTGCAATCCACCGTGCTCGAGCCACCTGTACCAGTGGTACCAGCACCGCCAGTGTCAGTGCCTGTGCCGGCACCGCCCGTGGGAGCACTTACGGAGCCGCCGGTAGTAACGGTGCCAGCTCCACCCGTTGGATTGGCTCCGCCGCCCACAGCCGCCTTCGAGCCGCCCGATGAAGTCGTGGTACCGCCAACGGCAGCCGCACCACCGTTGCTGGTCGTGCCGCCCGTCGTACTGCTCGTGCTGCCCCCGACGTTGTTGTTCGTAGTCGACGAGCTGCAGCCCACCACCAATGTGGCAATCACTAGCGACTCAAATCCAATGCCTGATATCAATAAAGCGCGACGAGTAGTCATAGCTAAAACTCCGTTTTCCGCAGAACGTCCAGCATCCAACATCCCATAGCCCGCGGAAAGCTTTTCATATCAGGAACATTTCAGAACTCAAGGGTTCTCAAGGCATTTTTACCCCATTGTCCATTTGAAACTGGAATCGATGCGGTCGCGCCCCGGTATGCAGCGCTGTTTGGTCCCCCTCGCGGCAGGAGAACGCTCGTGCGCGCCCCCTACACGCACGGGCGCGGCCGGAGCCTCGGGCTCGAGATCAAAGCTCGTACGCGAACAGAGCCCCAAAACTGGCGCCGCCACTGTAGAATTTACGGGCTTGATAGCCACCGCGCAGCCCAACCCGCATTCCGGGGGCCACTTTCACTGTTGCCTCACCCAAGAGGCGCACCCCGTATTTGTTGGCGTGGGGCATGTCAGTCACCTCGATAATTGGAGATAAGCGAACGCGAGGGTGTACGGCAATATCAGTGCGAGCGTAAAATCGACGACCGAACACTTGGATATCTTCGAACCCAAGCGTTAGTTTCGTTCCGTAGGGGTCGCCGAGCAAGAGCGCACCGCCCACCCCGGTGGAAAAGCCAATCTCGGTAACGCTCGTCAGCAATGTGCCATCTGCGTACACGATATCGGACAAGCGAAAACGAACGGTTGGCGCGGCATAATTGAGTCCAACGTCCTTACGGATACCCAGCGAATTACCGGCCGAGTCAGTCGCCGCATAGGGTACGGGAGACTCGCCTCGGACCATGCCGACGCGCAGCGAGAATTCGGATATGAGCCGCAGCGGGCGGTAAGTGTATGAGGCTTCGACTCGGTAGTACCAATCGCGAATCGTCGATGGAGTAGTTCCTGAGGCGGTTACGTCACTGTGGCCAAAGTCCACGTATTCGCCCATTGCAGCGAACACGTTTCGGCGCCCGTCAACGCGGGCCAATAGTGCCCGCTCGTTGAGGTCGGTGGACGATGGGACGATTTGTACCGTGTGAGGGTTTCGTTCCGAGTCGTAAACTGCCACTTTTGAGCCATTGACCAGTTGCAGCGTGATCCAATATTGCAGCGTTTCGCCTCGTAGATCGGCTTCAGGTACGACCGCGACGTAGTCATCGGCACTCGAGCGCTGAAACATTACGTCCTTCGCGGGCTCATCGGCTACGCGGTAGCTCAGAATCGCTGCGCGAACCTGCTCGGGGTGTGTGAGCGCCGCATGAATGACGAAATCATCGCCCGTGTTGGCGATGGCAGCGGGTGCATGCTGCAATGTCGGATTGTCGGGTGTTGCCACTGGTGAGTCAGCTGCTGCCGGTGGGTTGCTCGGTTTCGCGGCAGTTACCGGGGCAGCTGCCGATAGATCTACCGGCGCGGGCAGAACTTCCTCGGCCCACACGACACTGGCTTGGCTCAACAGAACTAACGCAATCGGCGCAGTAGTTTTACGTAACATACGAAACGACCTCGGACTTTTCTTTGGTAGAAATCAAAATGTGTAAATGACGGCGGCGCCACCGCCAGGTCCGGCATGGTTGATGGTGCGACCTTGGTAGGAACCCCGAAGGGCAAGCGTGAGGGAGGGCACGATTCGATAGCCCACCTGACCGATGACCCTCACTCCGATGTCGCTGGCATCGCGAAAGGTCGAGTAGCCCGTTAGAGGATCGCGTGTATCGGCGCGCGTACCAACAGGTTGATTGGTGACTTCCGACCGAAGGGTAATCGGAACCTTTTCGAATTGTTTCAATTCCAACTGTGCAATGCCGCGTAGGCCAATGCCGCCAAGGACTTCGCCGCCCAGCATCAAGTTGGTGTTCAGGTCATTGCCCAGACGTACGAACGCTTGTCCGCCGCCAGTGACTCCATCTTCACCCAGCCCCACGGTGGCGCGCGCAATAAGACTGGCGAACGTGGAAAAACCAAATTCACCCTCCAGGTATCCGTAAGTTAGTCCAACGCTACGCGGCTCCACATTGAGTGTGTCGAGTTCGGCCAAGGTTCCGCCTTTTCCTCGATATACGCCAAACCCGCTACGGACCGCCCGGATCCCTTTGTCCTGTAAGCGAAAGCCAATGTCGCCCTCGGTTTGCCAGGCGTAGTCGTTGCCCCGACCGCGATTCCAATCCGCATAGTCCGTTACTAGCCGCACCATGCCATGGTTGATGACGGATTCCTTTCGATCGGGCTCAGAGCGCACGATTATGTGCATGGGCTGTGATGCAGTACCGCTGAGAGGGTAAGCTTTGCCGTCTTGCTCGACGCGCTCGATGAGAAGAGCAATTCCGGGCGGTTTCATCATGACCGCTGGGATCTCGGCTTCGTAGTAATCCGGTGATGTCATCTTCATCGGATACGGGTTGTACGAAGGATCCGTCTCCGCGCGCACTTGCAGCACGGCGCCGGCGTGTTTGCCGGGCATCCACAGGCCAATTACGAGCGGACGATCGGGTCGAACGGTTTCTGGAATCGTGACCTGACGCACGACACCGGTTTCCGCGATCGCCCCTTCGCTTCCATCGGCTTGTGCCCGCAACAATGCCGCCTCTTCGAGTAATGTGCGAGCAAACCTCGTGCGACGCGATCGGACGAATTGTTCGTATTGTTCGGCTCGGTCGAGCGGTGCACGACCTTGCATCGACTCGAACAACTGAGCGACCTGTAATGCATCCGCATCAGAGGGGGACTCCTTGCGGGGATGAGCCTGCGCCGTTGGGGCGGCCTGCGTACCTAGAGGAGCGTTGACTGATGGATTATCCCGAGGTGCTGTAGCGGATTTGGGCGTCGCGGAGTCACTGGTGACTTCGGTGGCACGAGCGCACTGGACAATATCGCCTATGGCTACGGGCCGCTCGAGTGTGCCTACGGGTCTAGCCCAACTGAGATTTCCGCGTACTTGATTAAGCGCGAGCTCCCCTGTTCTGAAGCGGTCCGTAATGACCTTGCCCGTTACCGGATGTTTGAGTTTGATGGGCCTCCAAATCTCGACCACGTCCCCTGAGTGGAGGCCTTGCGTCGTTCCCAGGTCTAAGACTACGTCGGGCCCGTCCATGGCAATGACCCAACCCGTTACCAGAGCGGCTTCCTTCGCAGGTGCTTTGGGCTGAGAAACGGTTGTTTCAGTCGTTGCCGCCGGGTGACTTGGCTCACGGGTCTGCGCGTGAACGCCGCTCGTGAATGAGAACACCACAGTTGCTGTCAATAAAGTACTATTCGTAATCCCCGGAGCCATTGAGGGCCGACTTGAGCACATGCCGTGCCACGTGCGTTGATTGAATCTCGCTGGCTTGATGGGACGACTGGCCCAACGAAAAATAATGGCAGTTCGGCCACAAATAGCGGCATTTTTGCGGAGCGCCGAGTCCACCAGTGCCCATTCTAGTTGTACAGGGATCTGCACAGTCGTATCGAGAACGCCCACTGTGAAGCTGGAGCACAGGCGGCTCATTGGCACGTGGAGGGCATCGTGAGACAATCTGCCGGTGACCCCATCAATACTAATAACGGGCGCAGGTCGTGGCCTGGGTCCTTGCCTCGTACACTGCTATCTAGAAGCTGGCTTTACCGTGTTCGCCGGCACAAGACAACCCTCCCCGAACCTGGTGGAACAACGAAAGGGTTCCCCAGAACGGTTGTTCGAGATTTCACTCGACGTAACCAGCGGTCAATCACTGAAGACTGCCGTCACTGAAGTCGGAGCAATTGTTACGTCACTCGATGTCCTAGTCAACAATGCCGCAATTCTTCCCGAAGCGGGACGCGGTGCACTTGCAGACTTGGCAATTGACGTGGGCCTCCAGGTGTACGACGTCAACGCTTTGGGACCGCTACGCGTGACGCAGGCGTTCTTGCCACTCCTAGAAAAGAGCCAGCGCCGCCTGATTGTGAATATCTCATCCGAAGCAGGCAGCATTGGCAACTGCTGGCGCAAAGACGAGTTTCTTTATTGCATGTCAAAGTCTGCCTTGAATATGCAAACGATGATTTTGAAGAACTTGCTTTCGCCGCGCGGCTTTGAATTGTTGGCAATTCATCCCGGGTGGCTTCGAACCGACATGGGCGGGCCCAACGCAGACCTCGACCCCAAAGAGGCCGCGGAAGGAATATTTCTGCTGACGACTCAACCCAGGCAATCCGGTTCAGAGATACATCGACCATCGCGGGAAGCCCATGCAGTGGTGAGAAGTGACAAAATCCGGTTGATCCCGGGCGGCACTTGGCACAACTTCGAGCGTTTTTCGTCGTGCATGAGTTCACTTTTAACCCCGGCGGGTTTCGACTTGGAAGCAAGGTATCGCTGCGGCAATCGTGCATAAGCTTCTGGCATTGGATAGTTCGATACCGCTTTTCGGAGCTAGTGGCGCAATTGCGGGCGTTGGTTTTGCCCGCAGCAATCGTAATTCCCGAATAGTTTTCATTGACCCGGAAAAGTTCCTTGAACTTCCGGGCAATCGTGGGACATCGGAGTCGAATGAGCGCACAATCCGAGCCTTCAATTGTCCCCGTCAACGCGGTCAATCGCGCCGTCAGGGCTCAGAGCGGAACAGAAACCGCCTATGAAGTGCATCGCCGTTTTGATCGAATGGCGCGGCTGGTGGGCGAACCCGCCCTCGAGCGACTATTTCGCTCACACGTGATGATCATCGGGTTAGGTGGAGTAGGGTCGTTTGCCGCGGAGTCGTTGGTGCGCTCCGGCGTGGGTCACGTTACTCTCGTGGACTTCGACAGGGTATGCGTGACGAACTGTAACCGTCAATTGCAGGCAATCAAGGGTAATGTGGGTCGCTCCAAGGCCGAGTCATTGGCGGAACGACTATGCCTAATAAACCCGCAAGCAAGAGTCGATTGTGTAGTCAAATTCTACTCGGAAGGAACGTCCGAAGAATTGCTCGCGCTAACACCCAATTATGTCGTTGATGCCATCGACAATCTCACGGCCAAAGCCCATTTGCTTGCAACGTGCCGCGCTCGATCGATTCCGCTCGTGACATCACTCGGCGCTGCCGGTCGTATCGATCCGGGTCAAATAGCGGTTGCTGATTTAGCCCGGACCAAGTTCGACCCCATGGGACGCGTGATTCGCAAAATACTGCGCCAAGATTACGATTTTCCCAAGTCGGGTTTATTTGGCATCTCCGCCGTGTATTCGACTGAAATCGCCCGCGAACCCGAGCCTGTAACTTACGACGGCGGTCTAGGCTTTCGTTGCGTGTGCCCAGGCGGCAGCAATGACTTTCATTCTTGCGAAAAACGCCGCGTAATCTATGGCACGAGCAGTTTCGTTACCGGAAGCTTTGGCCTGTTGTGCGCGAGTGTGGCCGTACGAGATCTGATCTAAAAACGCACCTTACCCGTGCCGCACATACATACAAATTGCCCCATGGTGCGACGGCACGCACTTGATCGCGGCTGTGTGCGGTTGCCAGATACTCGTATAAACTCTATTCGAGGGTCTCGCTGCATTTTCCCCGTTTGGCAGGGATCCAAGAATATTTCTTTTTTGTCATGACGGCCCAAGCACGTCCGTTGACTCGGTTGCCGCACCAGAATCATCTTGACGGGAGCTAGACACAGACTAGGTTGAGTCAGATGCTCGCAAAAGTTGGGGCCAAAACCCTGCGCATCGGCATCAAATGAGGGAGCCATCGCGATGAAGATTCAATTTGTTCTAGGATTTGGACTCGCCGCCACAATGGTTACATCGGCTGCAATGGCCTCACTCACGGATAGTTCGGCGGGGCTCAAGTTGCTCGCCGGAGCCGATACTTGGTCGACGCCTTCGGGTGCACCGGGTGGCGGGCAGACTCTGGGATTTACTGGTAGCGCTGGAGGCCTTGGCTATGGGGCAATGGGCTATTATGAGCTTCGGATCATAAAACTGATCGGCGTAGAGGCGGATCTCGCTTATCAACACGGGTCGTTTCATCGCAATGTAACGTTGAACCAAGTCGCCTATACCGAGACTGTCACCACCAATGACTGGCGCATTCCCATCTTGGCCAAGCTAAACATTCCGCTCGGGCTAGGTCGTATATGGGGAGGCCTAGGCCCGGAGTTCACGCTGAGCCAATCTTCTTCCGGAAAGTTGGAACCTGCTGGCACTGTAAATACGCGCGACGTCAAGCCGACATTTCTAACATTTGGGCTAGGTCTGGTCATCGAGATGCCCGTAATCGGGTTCGAGATCCCGCTCGAATTTCGCGCATCGAAGAACATGTCACAGCCCAGCGCCTGGGCCGATCGCGTTGCAATTGACTCCCTTACGGCGGAAACTGTGCGCGCGGAGAGCTCCTGGGTGTTTCGCCTGGGCGTTGGCCTTGGATATCAATTTTAGGGCCATTGGTCGCGGCGGCTGAAACAATCGATTGATTGCGAGGCGACTCGGGGCTGTTCCCAGTTTTTCCTGAACCGTCGCTCATTTGGATTTCACAGGAAGGGCGGAAGAGCGGAGGGACTTCCGCAACCGTCGCTAATCCGTCCCCTTCAGATTTGCGACGGGGTACAGGCGATGCGCCACTTTGGCAATCCCCTGAGCCTCCAGTACCCTGAGTACTTCGTCCAAATTCTTGTAAACGTGGGCGCACTCGTCGAGCGGCGTATGCTCGGTGTTGCCCACGATGCCTCGGATCTTGACGCCCGCGAAGTCTCGTTCGACTTCGCGCATTTCTGAGTCAATTCGGTACTGAGAAGCTCTTAGGCTGCGCTTGGCCGCGCCGCGAGCCAGCAGCCGACCCGAGCCATGGTTTACGGAATACCCCGATTGCGCCACCCCAGGTTCAGCGAATAAAATGGCCGCGCCTTCGTACATCGAGCCCGGAATCAGGCAAGGGTGCCCGGTTCTTGCCCAAACCGAGCCCACTAGGTCAGGGTGTCCGGCAGGGAATGCGCGAGTGGCGCCCTTACGATGCACGTAGCCGCGTTTCGTTGTACCATCCGGTAAAACGAGCGTTTCCTGCTGCACGAGGTTATGTGAGATTTCGTAGTAGACCTCGGCTTTGCAATCGAATACCTCGTTGAGCGCGTCCATCACGCCCTGAACGATGATGTGGCGGTTGGCGATGGCGTAGTTGGCGGCACTATTGTGGTGCGCCCAATAGGCGCGACCGAGGGGTTCATCGACGTACAGCCAAGAATCTTCGCGGCGGTTCTTGGGCAGTCCTCGAAGCTCCGCCCCCTCATAAAAGAAGTGATTGGCCGTTTGCCATCCATAACCCCGCGACCCACAGTGGACCATGACCCAGACCTCACCCGTGTCGCGATCGACCTGCATTTCTATGAAATGGTTGCCACCGCCGACGGACCCAAGCTGCGAGAGTACCTTGTCGTAGGCGCGTTCGATTGAGCAAAGGTCAACATCGTCTGGCAATTGTATGTATTGGCGCTCGCAAACGCTGGCAGACACCCCGAGGGCTTTTGCTCCGTATCGCAAGATATCGTCGCCTCGGCTCTGCGAGAAGCTAGGCATGCAGCGGGGCCTGTGTGATCCGATGCCCGTGGCAATTCTGGACTCAACGGATGCGACCCAAAGGGCGCGCTTGTCCGGATCGGCAACTTTATCCGCCGAAAGCCCCGGCACGCGCAGGTGAAGAACCCCGCAAGAAATGTCATAGCCGGAACCTGCTTGAATAATCGTGTCCTCGGTCACGATGACGCAGCCGACAGGGACGCCAAAGCCAGTGTGCGCGTCCGGCATCAAATAGGCTCCGATCACTCCTTCATAGGACGCCGCTGCTACCAACTGCTGCCAGAGTGATTCTTCGGAGGCCTCGAATAGTGAAGCCGAGAAGAATGCCTGAGCGTCCGCCTTCATGCGGCCGGTGCGAGGCATCACATAGTGATTCGCCGAAATCTTCTCCGCTCTGTACTTGAAAGACAAATTTGGCACCCTCCGTGCCACGAACTCAACACTCATTCAGTACGCAGTATGATTTGAAACCCCTCGTTCGTTTCGACTACGTATGAGAGCTCCTTGACTTCCAAGGCGAATGCCGCACGCATAAGCTTTGGACTGAGATCTTTCTTCGTGACGCGGCCCAGATCGCCGTCGGTCTTAGTGTGATCGTCGCTATAGGCCTTGACCATGTCCGACCAGTCCATGCCGTCGCGAAGCTCGTCACGTGCCTCGAGGGCGCGCACGCAGGCTTCGCCTCGTGTGCGCGTCGCGCCGTGTGGCTTATCTAGTTCCGCGTGACGCACTAGGATTCTGGATATTGCGACGCGCTCAGGGGCATTTTCGCTGGCCTTGGGTGGGGCGGCGGCCTCCTCCAGGCAGCGCCTCTGAGCTGCCTTAGCGCCACTCGCATCTTTGCCCGACTTTTGCGCGCCGCCACAACCCCCAATAAAAAAAGCCGCGAACAGGCACAAGCAAGCCGCGCCAAGACGCTGCGATTGTGCCTCAAAAAAGGCGGCACTTGACCGAGTACCATCGATTCGATCCACCATAGTGCAGGTTATACCAACTCGAGAACGAGAGTCCACCAGGTGCCTGTAAGCCCACGCACGGGCATTGTGAATCACGGGGCTTCGCTCGATTCGAGCTCGAGCCCTTCCGCACCTTCGGGTAACGGCGGCAGGGACGTTGCGGGCGTGCCTGGGCCAACCCACATGACCTCGGGAACCGGGTAGTAATTGCTCCGATAGCGGCGAGTGGACAGGCTTCCGTCGGGGTGCGTCAGTCGAACGATGCTGACGATATCGTAACCATAGGACCCTTTCTGCGAGCGTTTGAAATCGCCCGAGGGCAATTCCGCCTTCTCGACGACCCGTCGCAGAAATGGAAAACGCTTAATGACCTGGGCCTGATGCTCGATTTTGTCTTCTGGGTTGCGTCCGAGGACCTCGACTTGGATGCTCGAGCGCGTGGGTAGAAATGCATGAATCATCAGCGGTGTGTCGTACGGATTGCGGAAACGCAGATCGACTTTGTTGTCGATAACGGTTGCGTCAAGGCCGAGTGGGGCATAACCACTAGGTCGGCTGTGACTGCGGCGTTCAATCATTTCTAGACCGGCGTACAGCGCTGCCGCGTGCAATGTCGTTGCAACCTGGCAGATACCGCCTCCCGGACCCTGATCGATTTCATCGTGCACGATGACGGGCGCAGAGACGAAGCCGCGTTGCTCTGTGCGTGGACCGACTACGCGATTGAAGCTAAATGTTGCACCGGGTAAAAGGATATAACCGTCGAGGAGCTGCGCGCCGCGCCGAATATTGACGGCGCGCGCGCCTCCGCGTTTGACAAAACTCGTGTGAAATTGCGCGAGCATCCGGCTAATGTCGATTGGCGGTAGGTCACGCGAGAAAGTCTTTGGGGGAATGGCGCGGAATCTCAGTGGAAATAGGGCGTCCTCGTCACGAGAGCCGTATTCGAAAAGAATCAGTGAAGTTTCGATATCAAGGTCGCGCCCCGGTGCTTCGATGATGTTTTGATGATGTGCAAAGTCCAGGCTTGCATCGACCGGGGCTTGATTGACTCGTAGGGCGAGTCGTTCGAGTGAACTGCGAGCGCGGGTCGCATCAAATGTGAATGTTGGGGCAAGGGTACCGGGTTCCCGGGGCGGTCCGGTTAGGACTCGACGAACGCGGTCACTGAGTGTCGTGGGTCTGGGTATCCCGCGCGCTTGATCGAGCGTGCTTTCGACATCGAGCTCGATGCCGAGCTCGGAAAGTGTTTTGGGGATGAGGTCGCGATCGGCTTGCACGTACACTTCGCGCTCCGCAACTCGCTGTGCTTGCTCAGTCACGAAGGCCGTAAGCCCGGATGGCGCGGGCAAGCTATAACCCTCGAACGAAGCGTCGATGGGCAGGTGGGCGGCGCGCTCTGCGATTGCGATGCCTTCGTAGGCTGCCCAAGCTATCGCCCCGAGTAGAGCGATTGCCAGGCCGGTGCGAGCGATACTGACGCTGAGGAATGGTTGAAGAACCATCACGTGATCGAGTGTAGCGCGCGAAAGCGGCAAGCCCAAGGGTTGGCCCGAGCAAGCCGCCGCTGATGTGAGTGCGCGTCGACCTAGTTCTGGAGCTCAACTCCCGCCGTTTACTGGGCATATTGGGAGATTCTAGAGTACTTTGCGAACAACGAACCATGAGCGTGCCGCTGACCCAAGTTGCCCTGGCCGCGGCGCTTCTGGCAATTGCCGTCACGATTGTGATGGCGGCTCGCCGCTGGTACAAGCGATGGATCCGCCGGCGACAATGGTCGCGGGCTCAAGGAGCCGAGGCCGAGGCTTCGCGGCTGCTGGAGCGACTGGGTTACGATGTGCTCGGAGCGCAGGTCGAAGGCAGCTACTCATTGGTCGTCGATGGCGAGCCCATGAATGTACCCCTGCGAGCGGACTACATGGTGTCGCGCCGCGGGCGCCGGTACATCGCAGAGGTCAAGTCGGGCAAGTCCGCTCCGCGGCTGAGCACAGCAGCAACGCGCAGGCAGCTCCTCGAATACTTGGTTGCCTTCGAGGTGGATGGTGTGCTGCTCGTCGACGGAGAGGAGCGCCAAGTCCACGAGGTCGTGTTCCCGGTACCATCGGGGGATGAGTCGCCGTGGGCTGGCAAGCAACTCGGCTGGATCGCCGCCGGGCTGTTGACGGCCGCAATATTCTGGCTGCTGCGCACTGGGTAAGACTGGATAGTGGTTGGTTTGAAGAGCAATAGGGGCTTGACCAATGATGACCTCTGGGAGTCTATTAGCCGCTTGCCAGGTTCAACGTCGAAAGCATGGGATGAGCTGTTCCGAGTGCTAGAGTTGCAGGACCAACTGCTCGAATCGGAGGTGGTCACCATCACCGCCGACAAGATCAAAGCCCTAACGCGGCGCGAGCCTCGGCTCATGACCAAATTCGACACGCGCGAATCGAGACCCAGCCGGCTCGAGAACGTGACGATCTTGCCTTTGAGCAACGGGGAGTATGCCTTGCTCAAAGGTGACGGTTATTGTGATGTTCCGAAGGCCACACAGGTGAAGGTGTGGAACAAGCCGCGCTTGCAGCCGCGCTTGGTGACGCTGCCCTGGAACACGGGTCCCGCCTCGGAGTCTCAGGCCCTCGATATGGCGGCAGCTGCCGGGATTTTGGACGATTTTTTTGGTGAAACCAACGCGAGCCTCACCATTCGTGGGCGCCTGCGTTCGCCACAATTCGATTTTAGATTTCGATGTGAGACTCGTGAGATCGCACTCCAAGTCAACGGCGTTCAAATCGAGGTGGATTCCGGCTTCGAGGGTGAGCGCATTCACTTGGTTGAGGCCAAGTTGGGTAATCGAACGAATTTTCACGTCAGACAACTCTATTTCCCGATACGGATGTGGAGCGCCTTGGTATCGGACAAGCCCGTTTCTGCGGCATTTCTTACCTGGAGTAACCGGTGTGTTTCGATTCGAAGTTTTCACTTCGATCCACTCGATTTGTATCAGTCCATAGAGCCGGTCGACCGCGTCGACTATCTCTTGGACGAACCTGACCAGATACCGACACTGACGGAGTTGATCGAGTCGACGCCCCGGTGCGTCGCGCCAGCCGGGATTCCATTTCCGCAAGCTGATGATGTGCGGCGGGTCATCGATATGGTGGACGCTATTGGAGCGGGCGTATCCACCCGCAGTTCAATAGCGAATCGGTACGACTTTCACGGGCGCCAGGCCGACTACTATGCCAATGCTGCAGCATACCTCGGATTGCTCGAACGCAATGCCGGTGCTTTCGAACTTTCCCGAATTGGGCAGCAATTCTGGAGGGCACCGCTCAATCGTCGATACGAGATTTTTCTGCGTCAAATGATTGCGCGGCCAGTCTTTCGACCCATTGCTCAACAATTTGAAACCAGTGGAACCTTCCCCTCGAGAGAGGAAGTCTCAGAAATAGTTTCGGCTGCCACATCGCTTACCGGCGCCACATCGATGCGCCGCGCAAGAACGGCGCTGTCGTGGNNACGGGGCAATACAGGTTGTTCTAAGGCTGGCGGTGAGTCGGCTTTTGTCCCGGCTCAGCCCCCCATTAAAGCTCGGTACGCCTGTTGGTCATGACACATTCGGAAGAACACGCGGTGCTTGTTGTCGTGGTACCCACGGACGCGGCTGTTGGCGGCCTTGATGTGCGAAGCGACACGGCTCATCGCGGCCATGGCTTCGGACAATGTTGCATATTCACCGGCCGCTGTTGCACCGAGCATAGCGGCTCCTAGTAGGACTGCCTCTTCGGTTTCAGGTAGCAGAATTTCGCAACCAGTGATGTCTGCATGCTCCCGTAAGAAGACCGGGTTCTTGGCGTCGCCACCGGTAACGGCCAATGTCGTCACCGCATATCCATGCGTGTTGAGTGTTTCGATGATGTGCCGGGTGCCATGGGCGATGGCTTGAATCGTTGCAAGATAGAGCAGCGCGAGTTGCTCGACGGAGTCGCTGAGGCGCAGACCACTCACCATGCCGAGCAGTGTGGGATCGGCGCGTGGCGAGCGGTTTCCCTGGTGGTAGGGCAGGACGTGCAGATCGCGCGTAAGTTCAGCGGGAAAGTCGGTCTTGGCCGCCAGTTCGTTGAGGCGATCATTGAGCAAGGCGTAGACGGTTAGGCCCGAAGCTTCCGCCGCTTGACAGAGTTCAGCGCCGCGAGCATGCGAGTCTATTACATGGTCGATCAAAGCGCCGGTGGCGGATTGCCCGCCTTCATTGAGCCAGAGCCCGGGAATCATTGCGCTGTAGTAGGGGCCCCATATGCCTGGCACGAAGCGGGGCTCCCCGGAAACTGCTAGGTGACAACTAGAAGTGCCGCTGATGAGCGCGATGCGAATGTCGAAGGATCGGGAGACAACGAGTTTCTCGGCTTCGGACATGCCGAGTAGACCCAGACCGCCGGCATGCGCGTCGATAATCGAGACCCCAACGGGTATGCCCGGAATCAACCCGAGTTCATCGGCGGCTCGCTCGGTCAATTCCCCAAGCCTACCTCCCGGCGGTCGCACGTCTCGACCAATTCGGCGCGCCTCATCATCTAACAATTCCAAGAGATCGGCATTTTCGAAGAACCGATTGGACCAGGCGCCGCGGCCCTCGTTTTCATCTCCCAGGTACGTCCACTTGCAGACGAGACTGCAGTGGGACCGAATGTCCTTACCGGTAGCTCGATACGTAAGATAGTCCGGTAGATCGAAAAAGCGCCCGACGCGTTGCCATGTCTGCGGTAGGTGCCGCTTGAGCCAAAGCAATTTTGGCATCTGCATTTCAATAGAAATACGTCCACACACGTACCGCAGGACCTCGTCATTTCTCGAATTGATGATTTCGGTTTCGATGGCAGCACGATGGTCCATCCAGACGATGATATTTTGGGTCGCGTTCCCACTTGGACTCACCGAAAGCGGTCGATCGTTGGCATCGAGGGCTACGAGGGAACAAGTGGCATCGAAGCCTATCCCGGCAACGGCATCCCTTTGCAGCGAGGCGGCGCGTAATGCGCTCGATGTGACCAAACTGACGGCACGCCAGATATCTTCCGAAGATTGTTCAACGAAGTCCTCGGCGGGCCTGTAAATCTCAATCGGTTCGCTCGCGCGACCCAGCAGGTGCCCCCGTTCATCGAATACACCTGCACGGGCGCTGCTCGTTCCCACGTCAATTCCAAGAAAGGCCCTCATCTACTTTTTCACATCTTATCCGGGTGGTTCAAAAACAGGAAGTAGGAGACCTCCCAGACCCATTTTCTGGGCGCTTTCAGGCTACGGCTCAACTCGGCGTCGATGTAGGTGCGTCAGATTCTTGGTAGGAAACATCGAGACGGACCCTGAACTCGTCATCACGCTGAAAGCCGAGCAGCATTCCCGGTCTTTCGGTTCGAACCAAATCGAGATATCGTCGAGCCATGACACAACTGAGCCACCTCTCGCGTCAAATCCCGGCTGCCTTCAACCTGGGACGGTTCGTCTGGACAGTCTTGGCATCGGGCGCACTCAGCGCGGCTGGCTGCATTGAAACCAATCCGCCTCCGGCTCCACCGCCGCAGATTACAGTGCCGCCTGTGGCCTACCCGCCTCCTCTCATAAGTGCTGCCCCGGTCGCCGTTGCGGCAGTTCCCGTTCAGAAGGGGCCCCTGTTTGCCGACGACTTGAAATTCCTGGAAGACCACGGTCCAGTGATACAACTCGAATCCGCAGAGCATGGCGTTGTAGCTCTTTCCGCAAAATATCAAGGCAGGGTCATGACCAGCGCCGTAGCAAGGGACGCAGCCAGCATTGGTTATATCAATCGGCAATTTATCTCCGAAGGGAAAACGGGCGCGGCGTTCGACAACTACGGCGGGGAGGATCGATTTTGGCTGGGGCCGGAAGGCGGGCAATACGGCCTGTACTTTCTCAAGGGAAAGTCCTTCGACTTTGCGAATTGGCAGGCTCCCGCGTCAATTCAAGAGGGTGAATGGGCCGTTGGCGAAAAGTCATCGTCTTCCGTGGTCTTCACGCGCACGATCAAAGTCAGCAATCACGCAGGAACGGAATTTGAAGTCGAGGTCAAGCGGACCGTACGTGTGCTAACCAATCAAGAGGTTTTGTCCCGCCTCACGGGCGTCACCACCCTGGGCCCAGTTAAGTGGGTTGGCTTCGAAACGGTCAATCAAATCACGAATAGGGGAAAAAAGGCCTGGGCCAAGAACGAGGGGCTACTCAGCATTTGGATTCTGTCTATGTTCAATCCGTCGCCGGATACGTACGTTGTAGTCCCGTTTAACAAAGAAGCTCAGGGCGAGATTGTAAATGATCGATACTTTGGTGTCGTTCCCTCGGAAAGGTTACACGTGTTCGCCGACCTGGGCTTTCTGACATTTCGCGGCGACGGGTTGCTCCGCAGCAAAATAGGTTTGGGCCCAAGCCGCGCAAAGCCCTGGCTTGGCAGCTACAGTGAAACTGCCTCGCTCCTCACTCTGGTCGCCTACGACAAGCCGGAAGGCACCAAGGATTACGTCAACAGCATGTGGGAAAAACAGAAGGAACCCTATGCCGGAGATGTCGTCAATAGTTACAACGACGGTCCCGTGGAGCCCGGCAAGCCTGCCCTCGGGGGGTTCTACGAACTCGAGAGTAGCTCGCCCGCGGCCGCACTCGCACCCGGGAAGTCCATCGCCCACGTGCAACGGACGCTCCATTTCGTGGGCAAGAGAGCTGAACTCGATCCCTTGGCAAAGGCCGCCCTCGGAGTTTCGCTGGATCGCGTTGTGGAAGTCGCCAGTCACTAAGCCTCAACCCCCACATTGTGGGATAGTTACGTCAACTGCGCATCGGATCCGGTGACGCAGCAGTCACCGAATACGAACAGTGACTCGCAAATACGGCTCAAAGTGATATTTCTTTGATCGACAGCGCTTTTGGAGGCATCGCCGTTCAGCGGCACGGTTGACGCTTGTACTCCAAGCAGTACATTATTATCGCGTGTACTGAATCGACCTCGAAAGACACAGGTAAATTCAGCATGAAGGTCTTCGGCTTCTTGAGTGCGGCAATGGGATCGCTGCTGGCGACCAGCAGCTGTGCCACTAGCGATAGTTTGGGACCGCCGCCGGATGGTGGAATTATCGCTGATGATGCCGGAGAAGGGGGCGTTACGGGCGTTGCGGGAAGCGGAAATCACGCTGGAACGGCGGGTCGCGGCGGCACGTCAAATGGAAACGGCCCAGGCTTGGGAGGCTTATTTGGACTCGGCGGATTCTCGTTGACCGGTGGGGCCAAAGGAATGGGTGGCACAATGGCGACAGGAGGCGCAAAGACCACAGGCGGTGCTGCCGTAGCGACCGGTGGCGCAAAAGCCACGGGTGGCGCTCTGCCAACCGGTGGCGCCAAGGCCACGGGTGGCGCCAAGGCCACGGGAGGCGCAAACGCGACGGGAGGCGCAAACGCGACGGGTGGCGCAAACGCGACGGGTGGCGTTATGCAGGCTGGCGGTGCCGCTTCGAGCGGTGGTGCTATCCCAACTGGCGGAACCAAAGGTACCGGCGGCGCAAATGCAATCGGTGGCATGAGAGCGACAGGTGGAGCGGCTGCAACTGGCGGTGTAAGAGCGACTGGAGGTGTTGCGGCAACTGGTGGGTCGAGCAACGGCAATCCGGGTGGTTGCAATTTTTCGAATACAGCCTGCCAGCAAGGCGTCTGCAGCACTCTGCCTTCATGGGAATTAACGCCCTGCCAAGGCCTATTGACTTGCCTTCAGAGCAATTCAAGTTGCATTACATTGGCTGACCCACTTTGCTCGACGAAGGGAGCCTTTGGCAACCCCACCTGTACTGATCTGTATAACATTGGGACCCCTGCATCGCGCACCGCGCTGACAGCGTATATCACGTGTGTTTGTGGACTGTGAAATAGTCTCCGGGCAGCGATATCTCCACCGAATCTCGCAAGAAATGTCTGAATATTGGCACGGCCGTCAGCTATCAGGTGTCAGCAATCAGGGTTTCTGATTTCCAGCTGAGAGTTGAAAGCTGACAGCTGGTGCGACCAAGCAA
>PMCK01000352.1 GCA_003154095.1 Myxococcales bacterium
TTTCGCCGGCGCAGCTCCTGTTCACCAATGGCAAGGGCGATTCATTGGAGCGAGTCTTACACGTGACGAGTCGAAATGCCGATTTCAAGTTGCATCAAGCTCGCATCGTGTCGGGTCCGTTCGTCGCAAACATAGAAACACCGGATTCGGGTGTCGGTTATGAGGTCCGGGTCTCAATCAAGAAAGGTGTGGCCCCCGCCGCCGTGGCGGACTCTGGCAAGCTCGAACTCGTCAGCAATGACCCGCTCGAGCCCAAAAGAGAGGTGCTGATAAAGTTTGCACCGACAGTTGCGCCCTCCACATCGCCCTGATGCGGTGCTCGTCGATGAAGAGCGAAATAAGTATGGAAAAAGAAGCAATTGGGCACGAGGGCAAGAAGGCTAAGTCCGGCGCTGCACAAGCGCGTCGCAAAGCGAACTCTGCCGACGCGAGCATCCGCGGTTTGTGGGTCGCGTCGCTGGTGGTATTCCTGATCGGCCTGGCGCT
Source organism: Myxococcales bacterium (assembly GCA_003154095.1). Classification (GTDB taxonomy): domain Bacteria; phylum Myxococcota_A; class Polyangia; order Polyangiales; family Polyangiaceae; genus FEN-1139. Next base: position 487 of record PMCK01000352.1, read on the forward strand.
GAGCGCGGAGCTTGTTCGCTTGCATTTCGAGGCCACGTCCAACCCGGCATATCACAGCTACTGTACAGTCAATGATACGGTGAGCTGTGATGCGGTAACACGGTCAAAGTACTCGGTCGTCTTCGGAGTGCCCCTCGCGATCTGGGGCGTGTTCGGTTACACACTGATGGCGTTGATTGCGCTGCACGGGCTCAGACGGCGCTCGCGCGCGCAGGCAGCGCTGCTCGTAACACTCAACGGTTTCGTCCTGGTCGTCACGGTGCTGCTCGCTGCGATCTCCCATTTTCGGATCCATGCCTGGTGCTTGCTTTGCATAGGCACCTACGGAGTGAATGTGACGGCAGCCATCGTTTCCTTGCGCCTCTTGACGAAGGAGGGCGCGCGCGAGAGCTACGCCGCGCTGCTCGAGCAGTTCGAGAAGGATCTTGGGCGGACAGTCGGCATTGCGGGCCTTGCCGGTGGCGCTGCACTCGCGATCATCCTCTTGTTTCCGCCAACCCATGCCTCGGCCGTTCTGGTGGCCCCGCAGCCCGACGACTCAACTGCAGCACCTGAAGTCTCAGGGGCCCCACCTGAGTCCTCCGTCCAACCTATCCCTCCACTCCCGCCGGGCGCCCATATCGAGGAGGGTGTAACGAGCGATGGCCTGCCCTGGATCGGCGCTGAGAAGCCCGTCGTGACCGTCACCGAGTTTTTCGACTACGAATGCTCCCATTGCCAGCAGGCGTTTCGCGGGCTGCACGAACTGCTCGGGCTAAACCCCGATCGCCTGCGGCTCGTGGTTCGCCATTTTCCGCTCGATCAGGCTTGCAACCATTCCATCAGTAGGCAAGTCTACGAGCACTCTTGCTCATACGCGAAGCTCGCGAATTGCGCGCGGGAGCAGCATCGCTTCTGGGACGCCCACGAGTACCTCTTCGACCACGGCGGTCGCACCTTGGAACCTGCAGACTTCGCTTCCGATCTGAAACTCAACGCCAAGGCACTCCGAGCCTGCCTGAGTCGGGTCGACCAAGCGCTCAACCGTGATATCGAGGCGGGCATCCAGCTGGAGCTGCACGGAACGCCCGTCTTCGTCGTGGACGGCAAAGCGTACATGCAACACCTACCGCGAGTGGTCGTAGAGCAACTCCGCCGCCCCGTTGGCGGGTTCTGATCGCGCCCAGATCAGTCAGTACCGCACCCTTGCCGAGCAGCGCCGTGGGTGCTTGCTTTCGCCACAAACCCGCACTGACAGCACAAGTTTTCACGAAACGCCTGGTATTGGGTGCTCGAACCCTATAACCGGTTGGCCGTTATTTGTGCCGTGAGCCATCTGAGCCCGATTCATGCACTGCAAGGAGTCAGGCACGGAGACCCCAAGTATTCTGAACCATTCATCTCCGCCAGTATACTAACTACGCGAGGAAGTCATGACGCACAATCCGCATCGGGTTCCACACGCAACGAATTTCCTGTCCGTTGCCGCAACGTCCTCGAGTCTTCGAACCGAAGGAGTGCGCCAATCGACGGCGTCTATTGCGAAAAAGCGTGCCGTGCATACGTCGCTCATCGACGCGGAATGGGATGTGCAACCAGACACTCGCGCTGCACACCAATCAGGGGATCATCAAATCCACGTGCGCGCGCCGCATACGACGCTCGTCGACACGGAATGGGATCTCCAATCAGACATTCCCGCTGCACCTCAATCGGAGGGTCATCGGATCCAGGCACGTGCACCGCATACGACGCTTGTCGACACGGAATGGGATTCGCAGCTGGAAGCCCGCGCTCTGGACCCAGCGGAGCTTGCCCCGGTCTTCATTCTTCCACAGCAAATTACGCTGTTGGACATGGTAGACATGGAAGAGGAACTCGACCCTGTCATTACTTATTTTGAACTCGATGGCCCGGAGTGTCTCTTCGACGGTGAATTCGATCCGGCGCATCTCTATGAGGACGATTTGGTTTTTGCGGCACTCGCACGTTGACTGAGCTCTTAGCGGTCAAAGCGTAGCGTGCACCGGTTGCCCACAGGGGCACATTCCTGCAACGCCAGATCATCACTCCGAGTGTCCGATGACTACTCGTCTGCCCACCATGTAGTGTGGTGTTGCTCCCCAGTTCGGGGTAAAGCCATAGATGAGCATACCCGTACGTCCGGTGTCGTCGTCGAAGACGATACTCCAGACGCCAAGATCGCGTGCCGCCGCCGCAAAGCTGCGACGTCGCGCTACGGCAAGGAATGAGCTGAGTGCGTTGAGCGGGGTGAAGGCCACGGTGAGAATCCCTATACGATCCGGCCCCCATGAACACCATCTTGGAGCCGCCCGCTCCCAATTGACCGGGAAATATCCCTCACATTCGTAAGATTTACTAAACGGCCCATTCGATTTGAATGGGTTTCCTTAAGCGCGCAGCGCGCCTATGCTCTCCTCAGACGCCACGAGCGGTGAAGCCCATTCGGGCGTGAGGAGATTCATGATGTACAAGCGAAAGCTCGGAAAAAAAGGCCTCGAGGTTTCTGCGGTCGGGCTCGGCTGCATGGGGATGAGTTATGGCTATGGGCCGCCTGCGGACAAGAAAGACATGATCGCGCTGATTCGGTCGGCTGTTGTCGATGGCCACCTAGATCCGTAGAAATCGCGGCTACGGATCGGCGTCGAGGCGCTCAGACCGTTCCGGGAGCAGGTGGTGATCGCGACGAAGTTTGGTTTCCGATTCGACACAACCGGAGGGCAGTCTGGCATGGATAGTCGCCCCGGGCACATCCGGGAGGTCGCTGAAGCTTCGCTCAAGCGCCTCAAGGTCGAGAGCATAGACCTCTTCTACCAGCATCGCGTCGATCCCGATGTGCCGATCGAAGACGTAGCTGGAACGGTGAAAGATTTGATCGCACAGGGCAAGGTCAAGCACTTCGGTCTGTCAGAAGCCGGGGTGCAGACCATCCGACGCGCTCACGTGGTCCAGCCCGTCACTGCTCTTCAAAGCGAATACTCCATTTGGTTCCGAGAGCCAGAAGCAGAAGTGATTCCGACTCTCGAGGAGCTTGGCATCGGATTGGTTACATTCAGCCCGCTCGGAAAGGGGTTCCTGACGGGCACGATTGACGAGCAAAGTACATTTGACAAATCCGACTTTCGGAACATCGTCCCGCGTTTCACGCCAGAGAATCGCAAAGCGAATCAGGTCATGGTCGACCTGCTCCGCACGATCGGTGAGCGGAAGGACGCAACGCCCGCTCAGATCGCGCTCGCTTGGCTGCTAGCGCAGAAACCGTGGATTGTGCCGATCCCGGGCACCACGAAGCTAAATCGCTTCGAAGAGAACATCGGGGCGACCAATGTTCAGCTCACAACCGATGACCTTCACGAGATCAAAAGAGCCGCATCGAAGATCGCCGTTCAGGGTGCTCGTTACCCCGCGCACTTGGCGGCGCGCGTTGGAAAATAGGCAACCATGACCAAAGTTCTCATCCTCGGCGCGAATGGTCAGCCCGCGCGCAACACGACGCGCGTGTTCCTGCGGGATACAGACACCCAATTGACGCTTTACTTGCGCCGCGCCTGCCGCCTCCGCAATCCCGATCCGGCGCGCGTCACGATTCTCGAAGGTGACGTGCTCGACCTGCCAACCCTCACGGCAGCCATGAAAGGTCAGGACCTAGTCTACGCCACCCACACCCCCGCACCACGCGCTGACGCTGCACGCTGCACCCTGACCGCGGAGATCAACTAGCGCGACTTAGCCGATGATTTTCGACGCATCAGCATCAACTCGAAGTTGGGCAAATGACTGGTCAGTTAGACGGTACAAGAGCCCCATGTCGATGGCGAAGATACAAACTAATTCACGATGGCCGTCGGGTTGATGCCGCAATCGACGAATGTCATCGAGGTCGTGATCTCGAAATTAGACTCGGACCCAAATCGCTCAGCCTGGAAGAGATCCATACTGTAGACCTGCCCGATAACGAGCCCNNTTGATGAAGACCCACACGTCGTCATCGCCAAAGAATGAAAACACCTCGCCCCCGAGATATTTGAATTTCGTGTGAAGCTCTGTCGTAAAGCGGAAATTGTGGCGCTTGTTGTCGTGCCCGTAGTTGCTGTCACTGCACGTGCCGACGTCGAAGCCGACGCTATCGAGTGGGAAATACATGCGGGACGAGAAGATGCTAGTCTTGCCGTCGCCAGACGGGACCAGGTCGAATCCCACAAGATAGGGGACATTGATGCCCGGCGTGTCGCGATACCATTGGTCGAATTGGACCTGACCTGTTAGCCCGACGCCGCCGTCAGGGTAATTGCCGGTGATATTGGCAGGATTGTAAACGGGCTTCCCCTCGTTACCGAGATCCGGGAGCACGGTACCCAGTTGCGGGCTGCCGCAACAATACCCGCCAAAATCAGGATGGGGTGCGCCCATAGGCTTTCCGCATGGAGTCTGATTGTGGTCCAGAAAGTCACGCGCGATACCCCAAAGAACCGTTCCGCATCCAGCGGAATCTTGGATCGTGCCACTGACTGCGGTGCTTGAGGTAACTGCGGGGCCCTGGCAATAAGCCCCAGTGCCGGCTAGATCAGTAGCCGCATCCGGTTTTTCGGTAATGACGCTTACACAAGCGTCTGGTGGCCACTGTTCTGGGACATATTGGCCCCTCGCGCCGCCGTTCGTAATTCCCGCGTCGCCAACCACGAATCCCGAACCCGCGCCCCCAACGCTAGTGCCCACCCCGTTGCCTTTGCCAGCGCCAGCGTTGGTATTTGCATTCGAAGAGTTCGACGTCGCCGTACCACCGGCGGCGGCAGAACATGCAACCAACGGCCATATTCCACAAGCGACGCAGAGCAAGGATTCACTAAGGGTAAAGGTTTTCATGGCGAAGGAATCAAGCCCGGATAGCCTTCCCTTGAATTAGCACAGCGACGCTACATCGCGAGGCATTCTGGACATTTCGGCCGTGCAAGCTGCGAAACTCGCAGGTTCACCCTTGCTCACCCAGCCGCTACCCTGCGGCCAAAGGTGCAGGGCCGTAGACTTACCGGCAATGTTAGGTGACACCGGTGAGATCTCGAGACCTTGAATTGCTCGTTCCGTCAAGTTGGGCCCGGGCGTTCCTTCAACGCCTGCATCCCCAGTTGGGACCGTCATGCTCCGGCTGACCACCCACGTGCGGCGCCCCCTAAATACGGGGGCACGGCGCAATTCCAACTGCACGCTAGATTCGGTGCCGGAGCCTGTGCCGGTACCGGCATCAGTGCCTGTATCCGTGTCGGATGAAACGGGCACCGTTGCGCCAGGCAACAGGTACCGNNGGTACCGTATCCGATTCCGAATTCAAACCGTCGTGATGCGTCGTGCGCGTGCCGTCAATACAATGAAAGAGCCAGGCATCGGTCATTTCGTACCGTCATAACATAATCGGTGGAGGCGCCGGGCGCCGAAGGCGCGAGTGAACTCACGCCGGTAATCGTGCTGTTGCGGCTGAACTCGTGACGAAGGCGCCGCGCTCTAGTCAACCTCGAGCCATACGAGTAAGCTGTTCTTTGTCATGACCCGGACTCTTCGCGTAGGTCGAAATCTAATGGTTCCCTTCTTGACCCTGCTTGTGTCGTCCAATTGCGGCGGCGGCGACTCCAGTCGGCGGCTGGCGCAAAACGCGGGTGGGAGCGTCGGCGTCGGAGGTGCAACGGCATCGGGCGGCAGTTCTCAACTCGGCAAGGGGACTGGCGGCACTGCGACAGCCGGTGCCACGAGCAGCAACGGCGGGAATCCAACAACGGGTGGTTCAGTGACTAGCGCGGGCTCGTCGGCAACTGGCGGATCGGCAACGGGAGGCGCGGCGGGCACCACCGGAGGCGCTGCGGGCGATAACGCCACCGGCGGCGCGGGACAGAGCGGCGGCGCGGGACGGACCGGCGGCGACGGGGCAACCGGAGGTACGCGCGCGAGCACGGGAGGCAACGCCGCGGGCGGTAACCCAGGCGGCGGAAGCTCGACAGCGGGCGGAGTGCCTAATCTCGGGGGAAGCGCAGCAACGGGTGGCACGCCAAGCACCGGCGGATCGAACAATACCGGCGGCACGCCGAGCACGGGTGGCACGCATAGCACCGGTGGTACGCCAGGCACGGGTGGCATGCCGAGTACCGGCGGTGCTCCGGCCACGGGTGGTGTGTTGAGCACTGGCGGCGCCAGCAGCGCGAAGCTCGTAGCGACAGCAGTAGCAGCCGGTTCTTGGCACACTTGCGCGTTACTCCAAAGCGGAAATGTTCAATGCTGGGGCGAGAACAATCAAGGCCAACTCGGTAATAGTACGACGACGGACAGCAACGTGCCCCGCGCTACGTCGAACATAACTTCGGCGGCCGTGCTTACGGCAGGCGACTACCACAATTGCGTCATCTTATCGAACGGCACGGTGCAGTGCTGGGGACGAAACTACGAGGGTCAACTGGGTGCCGCGACGAGTACGTCATGCGGCACGTTGGCTTGCAGCCTGCTTCCAGTCACGGTGGCAATTACCGGGACTCCCAGAGCGCTGACGGCGGGCGCCAGCCACACGTGCGCGCTACTCAACAACGGCACCATCCAGTGCTGGGGCTACAACGCATACGGTCAGCTGGGCAACGGAACTACTACGAATAGCCAGGTGCCGACGCCCGTTACCGGAATCAACAATGCGATCGCGATTGGAACGGGTTCTAACCACACTTGCGCGGTGCTCAGCGGCGGTACCGTCGCTTGTTGGGGCCTTGGCACTTATGGTCAAATGGGAAATGGGTCAACGGTGACGAACAATCCCGTGCCGATGAGCGTACCCGGGATCACTTCTGCGTTGACCGTGTCCGGCGGTCAAAATGGCACCTGCGTTGTGCTCAGCGGCGGCACCGTGAAATGCTGGGGCGTCAATTCACACGGCGAGTTGGGCAATGGCACTACTACGGCCAGCCTCGTTCCCGTCGATGTGTTGTCGCTCAGCGGCGCTGCGAGCATTGACACCGGNNAACATGACGGACAGTTCCATCCCGGTGCGCGCCGGATCGATCAGTACCGCGACTGCCGTCTCCGCGTGCGGGGTGCACAGCTGTGCGCTGCTCACTGGCGGTGCCGTGCAGTGCTGGGGCTCGAACCTGTACGGCGAACTCGGCAACAACAGCACAGCCGCCTGGGCCTTGTCGCCGGGCACCGTTGTTGGGTTCTAGTCAAGCGCGACTGCGGTCAGCGTGCAGGGTGCAGCGGCAGTGGCTCACCGTGGTTGTCGCATAGACCACACTTCGGAGGGAG
>PMCK01000315.1 GCA_003154095.1 Myxococcales bacterium
CAAGTCAGGGCTACGCCGAGCAGACGTATTTGACCTTTCATCCGATTGACGGGTCTCATGTGAAATCGGCGTGAGTGGGCCCGCCAGCGACATTCCAAAGCCCAAGTATCCAGACAACATCGGTCCCGCGGGAGTCCACGTCCAACTTGACGCTCTGTGCCTGGTTTACGCAGAAAGCCACCCCGGCGCCGGCATTATCAAAGGAATTGTCTGCCATCCACCTCGACTCGGCCGTAACGGCGAGCGTAACATCATTGGTAGAGCCCTGACTAGTTGCCACCATTGCTAAGTAACATGACCGAGGCGCAACCGGAACGACGAGCGATGTAGCACTAGAACCGCCGATCCAAGCTTGTGAAGGGAGGGTCGGAAGCGACGGTAGATGGCGGCGGAACAAGGCTTCGGCCATTTGATTGCGAGCCTGAACTGCCCAGTTTGACGGAATCCCGTTGGGCCAGGGAAATTGGGCGCGAAATAGCACGGCGCCCGCGTCGTCCTCGAACGCGGAAAATGACAATTTTGCAACGCGCGCTACGGCGGTACACACTCGAAATGTGGGAGTTGGGGAACTTGACAATTCGCGCGCCGCCGGTTGTTCATTGTCAGCCCAAACCAACTCAGGGCCTAGGTCATCAGTCATAATGGCTCGGTCGGAGCGCTCGGCCACCAACTGTAGCTGGTGACAACCTGGGTCGAACCCAATCAGGAGTTGACCTGACTTTGCGTCTTCGGGAGGAACTATTCGGCGTTCCGTCCTGTCCGCAGCTTGAAGTGTTGCCTGTAGTTCCAAATGATCGAGCCGCGCAGCTAGAGCAACCGACAATGCGACGTGACTCAAGCCTCTCTCGGGAGCTTCATCGCCCGCTGCCCGCCACGGTAGTATACGTGTTACGCTCGGCTGCGGCCTATTCTCGATATAGCCAATAATGTCAACGACGCCGCGCGGTGATAGCATCATCACGTTTGCATCCGACAACGAAACTCCAGCTTCGCCGCAACGGATGAATTCAATGACGCCGGCACGGCTCGGTAAGCTGACATCATCGACTTCGGCGTCGGCCGAAGGCATATTTAGTGAGAATGCTACGGATTGTGCCGCCAGAGCGACAATATGCAGACACCTCGAGGGCGATTTGACAAGTGCGCTTGGCAACAGCAATTGTAGCTCATCACCTTGTTCGAGAATCCGCGGCCCTAAGTGGTGGGGCTTATTGGAACTCAGCCGTTCCATAAGGCGCATTACGTCCGATTGGAGGTCAGCGGAAGCAGCACTCGTGCACGTCAGGCTTGCCGCGATCCAAAGGAAGCACCTAGAGCGATTCTTTCGCATTGCAAGAACCCGATTTTAGCCCGAGAATTTCGACAATCAGTTGAGTGGCGAACCATGCACCCGCCGCATAATCTCGACACACTTCAAATTGAAAATAGCTTGCATGTGCAAATTCACGAGGGTCAGTTTCTTTCCCGAGGGTGACGGAGCCCAGGCCGGACCTATGCAGATATTCCTGCGTCGGCTCCGCTGTAAAACCGGCCGGAATAGTCGCGCTGGCGCTACCCAGAATCAATTGACCTTGGTCGCCGATTTCTCTGAGTTTCTTTTGACGAATGTGTAGATCAGTCATGCTAAATTTGACCTAAGGGCTTTCGCAATTTTCGCCCATGTACGCGGACCACCCAATACCTACGATTTCGGGCTGATGGCCACATAGCGCACAATTGTCTCTACTGAACAACTTATGTCGACGCAACCGATCGAGTCTTCCGTCGTAGCTGTAGACATGACCATAGTCGGGACACCCGTGGACAACTCGCAGCGTGAGCTCAACCATGAGCGCCGCCCCAAACCCTACGACTGAACCCAGCACTCCAGCTTCTGCACAATTGGGCGCCTGGTCCTGAGCAGGTAAGTCCTCGAATAAGCATCGATAACAAGGCCTGCCTCCGGGATCAGTACTCAACGCCGTTGTAATCCACCGTACGGCAGCGCCTTGCACGACGGGCTTCTTTTCCAGAAAGCATGTGTCAGCGCATAGAAACTTGGTGGCAAAATTGTCAGAACCCTCGACGACGATATCTACTTCTCGCACCAATTCGCGAGCATTGTCAGGAAGCAACCGTGATTGAATCGGCTCGAACCGTGTCGGACTGTCCGGACACAGGCGCCTTAGCGCCGCAACGCCGGCGACAAGCTTGTCCTTGCCCACGTCGTCTTGGGAAAAAAGGATTTGACGATGCAGATTGCTCGCTTCGACCACATCGTCGTCCAATACTCTCAACTCACCAATTCCGGCGCGGGTAAGCATTAGTGCTGTCGGGCAACCAAGTCCACCCAAACCGACCAGCAAGACTTTCGCGTCTTTTCTATAATTCACGGGCAATTTGAACCCCTTTTCGCAAAAGACTCCGGTAGTTTTGGTCTTGATTCGCACCATTGCGATTCGCTGACTAACTTATCATTCGGGATGGGGCTCGTCATACATTTTCGCTAGCTGTCCCATATACTTCCGAATGACTTCCTGCCTTCGAACCTTGAGCGAAGGCGTCAAGAAACCGTTGCTTACCGTGAAATCCTCGGCTAAAATCAAAAGTTTCTTCGGCCGCATGTAGGCATGAAGATCCCGAGAACGATCGGTTACCTCCTGTTTCAGGAGGGCGTGCACCCTTGGATCGTCCTGTATGTTGGAGTATTCGAACCCACGCGTTTTGGCCTCATTCTCTAGGGCCGAGACATTCGGCACGACCATCAAAACACAATACGGTTTGTCCGCGCCATAGAGCATGCAATTGGAGATCAGTGGGGAAAGCTTGATCTGCTCTTCGATTGGAGTCGGGACTACGTATTTACCGTTTTGCAGTTTGTACTGCTCCTTGATGCGACCGGTTATTATCAGATACCCATCGTCGTCCAACCTACCCATATCTCCGGTACGCAAGCGACGATCAGCGGTTAGCACTCGTGCAGTGTCGTCGGGAGCACCGTAATACCCTTGCATCACATTGGGTCCGGACACGATTATCTCTCCAACGTTCGGGTCGTTGGTAACACTTGGGTCGATGCTCACCTTTACGCCAGGTATAGGCTTGCCAACGGTACCAAAGCGACGATGCTGCGGCGTGTTGACGCATACGACAGGGCTCGCCTCGCTCAGCCCGTAGCCTTCATAAACGTCAATTCCCAGGGCATTGACGAATTCTGCGACATCGCGATTGAGCGCGGCCGAACCGCTGACGGCAAAGCGCAGGTTGCCTCCAAATCGCTGGCGAACGCGCCTAAAAATTAGGTGCTCGGCCGCTGCCAGCCACATTGTATCGGCAATGCCGAGACGACCGCCCTGTGATTTTCGCGTTGCTGCCGCAATTCCATTGCTAAATAATGTTCTTATCAATGGTGGTCGTTCGGAAATTTGCTTCTTTACACCTTCGTAAATACGGCAAAAGACCCGAGGCACCGCGATGATTATGGTCGGCTTGACGAGCAACAAGTTGCTGAGCAGCCCGGAAAGATCACCATTGATGCCAATCTGGCAGCCAACGTGGAGCAACAAGTGCAAATCGACTGTCTGTCCGAGTGCATGTGCCCAGGGAAGAAATGACAAAGATCTATCGGTCGGGTAGAGTGGAAACGTGCTCGCCGACGACAAAACGTTAGACACTATATTGCCGTGGCTCAGCACGACTCCCTTGGGCTGCCCCGTCGTTCCCGAAGTATAGATAAGCCCTGCCGGATCACTTGCCGCAGGCTGTTCGAATTCCGCAATACGGCCCCCAAGGGTATTCAACAACCCGGGGAGCGAAGTCCTATCTTGACTGCTTCCATCGATAGTAATTGCGTGCAAAAGACTGGGCAGATTTGGCCTGATTTTGGCTAAGGGCGCCGCGACCTTAGTGGAATCGAAAAATGCGACCTTTGCGGCGCAGTCATTTAGAATGTATTGCCAGTCTGCCGCAGTCTGAGCGGTGTACATGGGGACTGTCACTGCGCCACAACCTGCCGTTGCATAGCAAATGGCAGCCCAATCAACGCTGTTGTCCGCGATGAGTGCGACTCGATCTCCGCGGACAATCCCTAGCTCTCTGAGCACGAGGCGTATCTCTGCGACACGCCTTTGCATGCCTTCGTAGGAGATCCAGTTGAACGCATCGTTGATCTTGGTACCGAAAAGCAGCGCCCGCCCACGCGTCCGACAACTCGTTTCAAACAGATCAACGAGGGTCTCGATTTCCGGCATATCAATCCAATTTAGCGCGTAACTAGCCCGGCGATCGCAGCTACTTTAAATAGGACCGAATCGACATGGGGGCCAATCACCCTTTCCATGAGCCTATTGTCCTGATATTCGCCTTCAATGCGCGTGGTATTTACGCCTCGCCTCGCTGAAACGTGTCCTGGTCGCATACACTTTCCGCAATTTATCGGGGCTGCTCGGTTCTAAGTGGGGATCCCCGATGCGACCAACGAGTTTCGGTTACGCCACAGTACCGGGTGGGTTGGCCCATTCGAGCCCCCAAGGAGTCCTTGTGCTAGCTTGCGGCCGATTGACTACGGAGATGAATCGCTTTCACGTCATTACATTTGGCTGTCAGATGAATGTTCATGACTCCAGCCGGATGACGGAAGTTTTGATGCTTGCCGGCTACCGCGCCGTAGACTCTGTCGATAGCGCCGATGTGGTCATACTCAACACGTGTAGCGTACGAGACAAGGCGGAACAGAAGCTTCGAAGTGAAGTCGGCCGCCTTGGAATGCGCAAATCCAACGGACAGACCCTTACGATTGTAGTAGCCGGCTGTGTGGGTCAACAAGAGGGCCGCAAATTGCTTCGCGCAGCCCCCGAAATCGACTTGGTGATCGGGCCCGACAACATCGCCGAACTTCCCGGGCAACTCGAGGAATTGAATCTGGGTGGGCTCCCCAGGGCTCTGACTCAGTTTGACGAACTCGAACCGCGGTTTCTGCCGATTCGCAGCAATCTGTCAGGAGTGACGCCCGCCACTTATGTGACCGTCATGAAAGGCTGTAACGAGCGCTGCTCGTTTTGCATCGTGCCTTCCACTAGGGGCCAAGAGCGATATCGCTCCAGCATTGAAGTCGTAGAGGAAATCGACCGACTGGTTTCTCGAGGTACGACCGAAGTCACGTTACTCGGTCAAACGGTCAACAGTTATCGCGATCCCGCGCAATTGTTGTCGCACGCGGATACCGAGCGCGAGCATTGGGAGAATACACCTCGTGAAGTCGCATTATCCGATCTGAGCGAATTTCCATCGCTTTTGCGGGCGATAGCGGCCCGCAGCCCCGGGCTGCGGCGTTTACGCTATATGAGCCCGCATCCTCGGCACTTAACCCGAGCCCTCATCGCGGCACATCGCGAATTGCCGGTTCTGTGCCGTCATGTCCATATTCCAGTTCAGTCCGGCAGCAATCGAGTGCTTCGGCGCATGATACGCCGCTATTCAGTCGACGAATTCGTCGAGAGGGTTGAAGCGCTGCGTAAGGCGGTACCGGGACTGACACTTTCCACCGACGTGATTGTGGGCTTTCCGGGGGAGACTCGCGAAGATTTCGACGCGACTCTCGCACTTGTCGAACGCATGAAATTCTCCGGTTTGTTCGGATTCAAGTACTCGGAACGACCCGGGACACCTGCCTTGAAACTTGCCAACGATGTTGATGAGGCCGAAAAATCGGCCAGGTTGACCGAACTCTTTGCGATAAGCGATGCTGAGCGCCAACGCTATTTTACGAGCCTAGTCGGCACGCACCAAAGCGTTCTCGTAGAGACGCAGGCCGCCGATGGTGCCTGGATGGGGCGTACTGAAAGAAACGAGATTGTTCACTTTGCCAGTCAGAGGGATGTTTCAGGCCAGCTCATCGAAGTGATCATATGCCAAGCTTTCAAGAATTCCCTGGCTGCCGAAGCGACTAATCCAGAGCTTGCAGTTCCAGTTTCAGAGCTCCCGCGCCTGAACAATCGCCCCAGAAAGTCCGATGAAAAGCGCGTATTGAGAGTCGTCTGATTCCGACAGCTTCATGCAGACCCACAGAACAAGCCAAATATGCCAATAATTCGTATATTTAACGGCAAGAGTCCACAAATTGCGACTGACGTGTTCATCGCTGAAAATGCGACGATAATCGGTGACGTGGAAATTGGACCGGGTGCCAGCATTTGGTACGGAGCCGTTCTGCGCGGCGACGTGGGTGCCATAAAGATTGGAGCTCGCACGAACATCCAGGACTTGGCGTGTGTCCACATGACGACCGACTTGTCCGACGCAGTCCTCGGAGAAGATGTCGTCGTAGGGCATGGCGCCATCATTCACGGTGCGATTGTTGGCAATCGGGTTCTCGTGGGGATGGGAAGTATCCTGCTCGATAACGCTGAAATTGGAGATGAATGCATCGTGGGCGCCGGGGCATTCGTCCCCGCCCGTTTCAAGGCTCCCCCGCGGTCATTGGTCCTTGGTTCTCCAGCCAAGGTTATCCGTTCACTCAAAGAGAGCGAAATTGCAATGGGCCTCACGGGGGCCGAAGACTACCAGAAGCTCGCGCAACGGTATCGAGCGGATTAGTTCCGACTCCAAGGAAAAGCCTTCACCTGAGCAATCGATTCGGCCCCAGTTGCCAGCATCAGTAGGCGATCGAATCCCAGGGCGTTGCCACTACAGGGTGGCATTCCTTCGCGTAAAGCGTCGATGAAGCGCGTATCGAGTGGAACCACGGGGAGCCCACGCAACTTGCGCTCCGCCAATTCGGACTCGAATCGGGCGAGTTGCTCGTCGGGATCCGTCAATTCGCCATATCCATTGCAGAGCTCGACGCCGGCACAATAGAGTTCGAATCTCTCCGCCACCCGTGGATCCGAAGGCTTTCTTCGGGCCAGTGCGGCCNNCCGGCTCGACTTTGTCGACCCATAGATGAAACCACGCATCGGGATCTCGTTCCGCCATCGCTAGCCCATCAGATTCATTCGCATGAAGCCTGAAGGCATCGGCGACGGACAGCCGGGCAAATGGCTGATCAACGCGGACCGTGAACTCACGATGTTTCAAGTGCGAGTGATTCGATAGAGCCACTATTACGTCGCGAACCAACTCTTCGGTATCTCGCATCACGGCCTGCACGGGCTCGAAGGCTCGGTACCACTCGAGCAGCGTAAATTCGGGCTCGTGGTACATCCCCAGCTCGTCGGCGCGGTGACAGTGGGCGAATTCGAATACCCGAGGCATGCCACCGACAATCAACCGTTTCAGGTGAAGTTCGGGCGATGTCACGAGCCAGCCATCGGCCGCGGCAATCGGCTCGATGTGGGCGTCCAGGCCGGGTGCGCGCAGACGCGTCGGTGTCTCGACTTCGATGAACGACCGCTCTTCGAAGAATCGGCGGGCGACTTTGCGCGCCTCGGCGCGCTGCTCGAGCCTGGGTCCAACGCCGGCGAGCGCCAATCGAGCCCATTCGCTTTCAGCGTCGGGTTCGGCCCCAGACTGCGACCACACGAGCGCCGCGCCTCGGAGGCAGGTGCCGTCCCACGTGCCGTCCAAAACAACCAGAAATCCAGGCTCGATTGATTGAGCGTGGGACAACTGGGCGTTCAAGCGGCAAAAAGAGTCGCTCAGGATGACATCTGCATCATTGCGAGACATTACCCGGCCGCCGACGCGTATTTTTGTATGGGTCGCTGCGGCACGCAGGACATCGGTTGGCGTCAGAATATCGCGCTCAAACACCGCCGAGCACGCGCAGGGCAAAGGCGGCTATTTGTCGCCCCATCCAGGGACCGAGTGCCGCAATTGTAACGGCCACGGCGAGGAATCGGGGCAGGTGAGCCAGCGTGATGTCTTGAATCTGAGTTGCAGCTTGCACGACCGCTACGAATAGGCCAACCAATGCCGCAACCGCCACCAACGGCAGTGAAACACCGACAGCGAGAAGTAATGCTTCCCGGCCAGCTTCAGCCAGTTGGGAGAGGGATGGGGTCATGTTCCAGGAGTACTGGTGTTGCCGCCGGTAGATTCGCTGCCGCCGGTGTTGTCCGCACCCGCGTCGGAACCTCCGGTACCTGTCGCGGGGGGAAGAGTGCCATAACCATTGCAGCGGCTGTCACTGGCCGAAATTCCCGCGGGAGGACAGCAGCGGTAAGGCTGACAATCCTCTTGTTGAGAGTTGGTGAAATCGACACCGCAAATGGTCACGCTGCCTAAGGGCACCTCGCACTCAAGGTCACTGTCGCAGTCGTTGTTGCCGTTGGAAATATTGCACCGTTCGCCTTGGCCCTGCCTCGAGCAAGCGATAGCGAAAAAAAGAACTGAAACGGTGAGCGATACAAACTTACGAATCGTCATAATACCTTGAATATCCAAACCTTAGGGCAGGCTGCGGCGCTTCTGTTTAGCCTCGACGGCTTCCGCGAACAAGCCAATGTACGAAACGGCGCTGGTTACCGAGAAAACGAGGGAGATATACACGAGCGCGCGACCGACAGGTACCAAATCGACCCAGCCGAGGTCCATGAAACCGAGCGATAGGTGATACGGATAGCCGATAATCAAGCAGAGAATCCCGACCATTTGCAGGGCGGTCTTGCTCTTGCCGCCCTCGCTGGCGGCAATTACGACGCCTTCGCTGCTGGCAATTGACCGAAGGCCCGTAATCGAGATTTCCCTCGCCAGCAGCAGGACCACGGCCCAACCCGCGATGCGACCCATCGGAACCATCCAGATGAGCGTCGCCATGACGAGCAACTTGTCGGCGAGGGGATCCAGGAATTTTCCGAGAATGCTCACGATGTTCATGCGGCGAGCCAGCCACCCATCGACGAGATCAGTGAGTGCGGCGAGCGCGTAAACGATCGCAGCCCATAGACAATCGCGCGGTGAGCCACGACCGATGAGCCACAGCACCAACGGGATGATGCCAATTCTGCCGAATGTCAGGAGATTCGGAACATTGAGGGCGTCTTGCTTGAGCGATCGTCGTCGCGCAGCTCGCTGACCCGTGTCCAACCTGGGGCGATAGCGTCGCAGGCGGCCGCGAGGCAGGTTATTTGCGGAGCGTTTCAAAGCAGGGCCCATCAAATTCGCGTCGCGAATCCTTACATCGGAGCCCCCCGATGCCAAGCAAAGGCAGTCGGTTGGGCCAAATGGCCGCTAGTTTTCTCTAGCCGCGACCTTGTCGATCGTTGCTGAGGTTTTCGGAAGGCGGTTGTCTGGGCCGGGCCCCAGACAACAAACACAATTAGAACGTCGCGACGAACCGGAGTGAAAAAGTACAGCGCGCTGTACTTTTTCGCGGAGGTAGACGGTCCTCGCGCAGCGAGGAACGCCCGGAGGGCGTAGTGAACGCACAGGTAGCTTGGGAAAATCTAAGGTACAGGTCACCGACGTTTCAGGTTGCGTTGCCAAACAGGCGCCCCCGGATTGGAAGAGCCCAGTCAAAACACCAGTATCTGCCCCTCGCCCGTGAAACCCACGAACCCGCGCAACTTGCCCGGTGATTCGGCTGCATCGACAGAATTGGGAACGATGCGCCCCGTCCAACCCGCGAGCATCTCCCCGTGGACCAACGTACAGCGTTCGCCCACGGCGAGTGTACGCGGCTCCACAGTCCACCTAAGGACGATGAGCCCCTTACCCGACAGTTCGAGTAACAACAGCGGTTCAGCGCCCGCCAACTCGAGTCTAATCCACTCGTAGCGAAGCTGTCCGTCGAAGCCCAGGACGTAGCTTTCCTTGATGGTTAGGCATTCGTCATTGAGCTCGACCAGCGTTAGTTTTTGTTCTGGAGCCCGTGCAACTACTTCGCCACCTCCGGCAACCATGACGATGGGGTCCTTCGCGCCGCCCAAGGGCTCGTCCAATTCAGGAGCACGGGTGCGACGCAGGAGTCGCGCTTCGCTCCAGGCTTCGCGCTCCAAATTTACGGCGCGAACGCTACTAGCCCTGACGGCAAACGGCTTTGCGAGCGACAGATGCACGGTACTTTCGTCAATTAGTGTGGCCTGATGCGCCACGGGTTGCGCCAAACGCCTCGATTGCACGAAGTGCCCGAGCGGAACCGGTAAGACGACGGAGCCGCTGCGGCGGTCGATCGTGATGGCGGTTGTAAATTCAGTGTCCGGAAGCGACGCCAGCGCCGCCTTAGGCAGCCGCGCCGGCTGAGGCAGGGTTTCTTCCCCGAGTTCAATGGCCTGCCACCGCCCAGAGCTTGAGGAGGAAGTGTTGGACTCTGCCGATTCCGCGGCCAGAAATGGTGCCTTTCCGAATTCAAGTTCCTGGAAGGCGCCGTCGGCGGCGTTCCGTAATTCAAGTGGGTGATCACCGTGCAACTGCGAGACGTCGTCTTGTTGATGCTCCTCGAGCTTGCGCATGCGGTCGGCCATGCCGGCTTGCCCGGCGTTCTCGAACGCCTCGCGTGCGTTTGCGAACTCATCTTGTCGCTGAAATATGAGACCCAAGTATGCCCAGGCGCGCCGATGTTCCGGTTCACGCGTTAGAACTTCTTCTAGAACCTGTCGCGACTGAGCCAGTTGTCCTGTCTTAAAATAGCAGAGCGCCAGGTTAATTTTAGGAGCTATCTCGCCCGGCACGATTTGGGAAATGCGTTCGTATATGGCGATCGCTCGCGGATACAGCCCCAAGCGAAAGTAGACGATTCCGAGCAAGCCCTGACCCTCGATGTCCCGAGGCTGCAATCTGAGCGCGCGCTCCAGCTCATCCTTGGCTTGCTCAACGCGGTTATCTTGAAGGAATTCACTGCCCCGATAGAGGTGATACAAAAAATCGTCGGATGTGAGTGCTCCACTCGGCGGCTCGCTTTTCGTAAAGCCCGTGTCCGGCGGGGGTACAACGGAAGTCCGGCCAGGAGGAGTCGTAGGCCGGGGTCTGACGCTGCGTCTGTCGCTAGTGTCGTTCATGCCTAATCCGACTCGGGATTCTAGGCCTCTTGCTCAACGGCGTCGACGGCCTGCCGAAGCGTAAAGCGCTTTTCGTGCAATGCGCGCCCAATTATGGCCCCTACGATGTTCCCTTCGCGCGCCGCTGCGGCCAATTGCTCCAGATGCATCAAGGTGCCGACGCCTCCGCTTGCGATTACTGGAAGGCCGCCCTCGCGACCGAGCCGGGCAGTTTCGACGACATTGGGACCCACCTCGGTGCCATCCCGGTCTATGTCCGTATACAACACGGCCGCCAGTGCCAGGTGCGCTCGAGTTCGCACGACATCAATGGCAAGTTGCTCGGATTGTTGGTGCCAGCCATGCGTTGCAACTCGACCTTGCCTCCCGTCGACGGCCAAAATGATTCGCCCAGCGAATTCCTGAGTCGCCAGATTGAGAAGTTCCGGATCGGATAGGGCGGCTGTCCCCAAGACGACTCGGTCGATTCCGAGCTCGAAATAGGCGCGAATCGTTGCAAGTGATCGGACGCCGCCCCCAATTTGAACTCCGCTGCCGAACGCTTCGACGACCTGCTGAACGTTGTCCATCTGTGCCGCTTGTCCGCTGCGGGCGCCTTCGAGATCGACAACGTGCAGGCGTGTCACTTGGCCTCGCCAACTTCGTGCCACGGCCGCAGCATCGTCGCCATATATTGTCACTGCGTCGTAGGCGCCTTTGAGGAGCCGGACGACTTTGCCGCCGAGCAAGTCGATTGATGGGATGACTTCCATCATTGTCTGAAAAACTCCGCCAACAGCGTCAGCCCCATGCGCTGACTCTTTTCGGGGTGAAACTGGGTCGCAAACACGTTATCGCGCCCCACGGCTGCCGTGATTTGGTTACTTCCGTACTCGACCGTGGCCAAAAGCACGCCGGGCTCGGACGGCACGGCGTGGAAGGAGTGTACGAAGTAGAAGTACTTCTGGGCCACTTTGGAGGCTGTCAGAAGTGACGGGCTGCGTGTTTCCAGCTTCAGTGAGTTCCAACCCATGTGCGGAATCTTGATGCCGCCGTCGGCCTTGAGTTTGCGAACGTCGCCTCGAAAATAACCGAGGCCATGAACCCCCGGTGCTTCATCGCTTCTGTCGAAAAGCAATTGCAGTCCGATGCAGATGCCGAAAAAAGGTTTGCCCGAACGAATGAATTCTAGCACCGCCGGACCAATGCCACCCTGCATGGCTCGGGCCCCGTCGCCAAAGGCACCCTGCCCAGGCAATATCAACCGAGATGCTTTCCTGATTGTGTCTGGATCACTCGAACGAATCACCGTTGCGCCCGCACCGGCAAGGCCTGCTGCTGTCTCAGCGGCTTTCTCGACGGATCTTAGATTACCTGATCCCGTATCGACGACTACGGTGGGCATTGCGGCAGGCCTTTTCCCACATGAATGGCGCACGCGCTAGTTTCCCGCGCGCTGTCCCGCTTTTGCACATATTCGAGACTTCCGTGCCGAGATTGCTGGTTTCGGCTAGCCGATCTGACCTCTGTGATGCTCGGGTTTCGACTAGTCTAGGCTACCTTTGGTGGAAGGGGTGCCTTTTTGTCGGGGATCCAATTCCACGGCTGCACGCAGCGCCCGAGCGAAAGCCTTGAAACATATCTCGATACAATGATGCATATTATGCCCGGTTTCGAGCGTCACATGAAGATTCATCTTGGCGGTTCGCGCCACCGCTTCAAAAAAGACCTCTGCAAGTTCGGTATCCCAGTTACCGACTTTTGCCTGGGGCAGCGGGACCCGCCAAACGAAAAAGGGCCGACCGGACAAGTCGAGCGCAACGTTGGCGCGCGCTTCATCCATGGGAAGATTGGCTGATCCAAAGCGTCGAATGCCCAAACCCTCACCGACGGCCTCTCTAAGGGCATTGCCAAAGACGATTCCCAGATCTTCGGTGGTGTGGTGACCATCGATTTCTATATCGCCGTCAGCGTGGATATTGAGATCTATCAGGCCATGCCTCGCTATTTGCTCCAGCATGTGTGACAAAAAGGGCAGGGGGGTCTTGATGTCACTTACACCCGTGCCATCGAGGTCTAGGCTGACGCGGATCTTCGTCTCCCGCGTGTGTCGTTCGAAAGTGCCGGGTCGACTCATGACGTCCTCAAAGTGACCAGCCCGGTGGGCCGGCTTTGTGCGAATTCGAAATCAAGCTTGGCAAGCTTGCCTACCACGGCCACGGGTTTCGCGATAACTAATTGCTGACTCGACGATCGCGTCGTAGGCTCCGTGTCGGGAACGATGTGCGCTGAACGATTGGTGCCACACACGAAGACAGTGCCGATCTTGGCGTTGCGCAATTCTGTGCTTTTTCCGATGTCGGTAGTCCCCGTCAATGTCGGGCGTCCCCGCAGTGTCAGGCTCGTCGAAGAGTACATCGACTCGACGGGGGCGCTTGTGGGGGTGGTGACGCAGCGGACCGAGGACATCCTCGAGCCGACCTTCGAAGATCTGTATGAAGTCGGAACGTTAGCTCGCATAGTTAAGGTAATACGGCTAAATGCATCGAGCTTTAGCGTAGTGCTCAACGGCATAGCGCGCTTTCGGATTGCATCAGCCGAAAGCCTAGAGCCCTTCATGCAAGCTGCGATGGAACGGCTTGTAGATTCAGGGAAATCTGACTCGACACTGGCAGGCTTTAGCGCGCGGCTCAGGGACGCTACCCATGAGATGCTAGCGTTGCAGCCCGACCTTCCCAAAGAGACGTCGAGCATCCTCGACAACGTGCGGGACGCGGGCGCTTTGGCCGATTTGATCGCGTCGAACTTCTCGGAGGAGCACGCCAACATCGCCGCGCGGCAACAGGTCCTCGAATGCATCAACGTGGTGGACCGCGTTCGCCTAGTTCTGTCGATGGTGGAACGACACGTGGGTGTGCTCAAGGCTCGCCGAGCCCTCGCCATCGACGAGATGGGCAAGTCCCAACGCGACCTCGTGCTCAGGCAGCAGATGCGCACAATCCGAGACGCCTTGGGTGAAAGCGCCGAAGACGACGAAGTAGAACGCTTGCGCGAACGCATTCAGCGAGCCGAGATGCCCGACGAGGCCGAGCGCGCCGCCAAGAAGCAACTGCGTCGATTGTCGGGGATGCCGCAGCAGTCAGCCGAATATCAAGTGGCTCGCAATTACGTCGAATGGCTCTCGGACCTGCCCTGGTCTCGCTCCACCAATGACCGGATGAACGTGTCGGAGGTGCGGCGGTGTTTGGAAGAGGACCATTATGGGCTCGAACAGGTCAAGCGGCGCATCGTCGAATTTAGTGCGATCCGACAACTGCGCCGAGATCGCAAAGGGCCGATCTTATTGTTCGTCGGTCCTCCGGGTGTCGGCAAGACATCACTCGGGCGTTCGATTGCGCGCTCGATGGGTCGAAAATACGGCCGGATCGCGCTCGGCGGCGTGAGAGACGAGGCGGAAATCAGAGGGCATCGCCGCACCTATGTCGGCGCACTTCCAGGCCGCATTATTCAAGCCCTCAAGAAAGTGGGCAGCAATAACCCGGTTCTGGTGCTCGACGAAGTCGACAAGATGGGTGTCGATATGCGCGGCGATCCGGCGGCCGCACTCCTCGAGGCGCTCGATCCCGAGCAAAACGACACATTCACCGATCACTTCATCGACGTGCCGTTTGACCTATCCAAGGTCCTATTTCTCGCGACGGCCAATGTGATGAGCGAGATCCCCATAGCCTTGGCCGACCGAATGGAATTGATCGAGGTTCCCGGTTACACCCGCACCGAGAAGCTGGGCATAGCGGCGCAGTTCCTCGTGCCCAAGCAGCTGCGCGAGCATGGAATCACCGAAGAGCGTCTAAACTTCACCAATGACGGCCTCGAGCACATCGTTGATTTTTATACCCGAGAGGCAGGCGTTCGAGGCCTAGAGCGGGAGATTGCCGCAGTTTGTCGGGCAGCAACCGTGCGAATGGCGGAGGGCGAGGACGTTCAAGGAGCCCTCGTAGATCCGGAGATGGTCGAGACGGTTCTCGGCGTGCACAAGGTTCGGCCCGAAGTTGCCGAGCGACGCCTTTCACCCGGTATTGCCACCGGTCTAGGCGTTTCGGGGGCAGGTGGAGACATCCTCTTCGTCGAGGCCACCCGCATGCCCGGCAAGGGCAAGATCATGAGCACGGGGAGCCTCGGTAAGGTCTTGAGCGAAGCCGCCGAAGCCGCCGTTAGCTACGTGCGCTCGCACGCGGTGCAGCTGGGTTTGGCTCCCGAATGGCTCAGCAAGATGGATCTGCACGTCCACATACCCAGGGCCTATGCGATGCAGGATTCTGCCGCTCCCGGGCTGGCTATCTGCGCTGCGGTAACCTCGTTGCTCGTGGCGGTGCCGCTGAAACCCAAAGTAGCCATCACCGGAGAAGTAACCTTGAGGGGAGCTATTCTCCGTGTCAGGGGCATCAAGGACCAGCTCCTGGCGGCACATCGGGCAGGCATACTCGAAGTGGTCCTGCCGGAGTCGAATCGTCATGATATCGAGGAATTGCCCGCGCTGATTCGGGACGATCTAACGCTGCATTGGGTCAAAAACGTAGACGAAGTGCTGCAATATATCTTCGATTCGCGACCGCCCAGTATTCCGCCCAAGGCCGCTTCTGATAGTATAAGCCCTTGATTTGATGCGGCGATTCTTCAAAAGGCTGGATCTGGGCGCTACTGCCGCTCTTGCGAGCGGCCTTTTGCTCTTCGCCCTGGGTTTCATTCCTTCACTGGCCGGCCCCGGCTACCTGAGCTCGTTGGTAGCAGGTCTGCTGTTGCCCCCCCTGGTCGCCATCGTGGCTGGCCTCGTAGCAGTGCGCAGCAACGATCGTCCCGAACATCTGTACCTAGAGGCATTGCGTCTAGGCTTCTTGACGAGCCTCGGCGCAGTTATCGCCCTCGCCCTGCACGGTAAGCGTGTTGGCCTGTGCGAACCGGGCAATGATTGGCTGCTCTTCGCCCTGGGTCCGGTGAGCGGAACTCTGGCCGCCGGTGCCTGGGGAGCCCTGGCAGGATCGCTTGCCGCATCGATTGCACCGAAGCACTGCCGGTTCTTTGCAGTCTTTCTGGCTTGGCTCGGACCAGTGGGGGCGATCCTGATCGGACTTGTGCGCTTTTACTCGAGCCCAATGGTCTACGCGTTCGATCCGTTCCTCGGATTCTTCGCCGGAACCCCGTACGACACCGGATTTGATCCGATCCCCCGCTTGATGAGCTATCGACTGGGCACGCTCGCTTGGCTTCTGGCGGCATTTGCGGGTTCACGGCTGCTGACTCGATCGGACACAGGCCGCCTCGAATTGCGTGGCCCCCTCGACCTGCCCTTGGCCGGCATTGGGCTCCTTTCGGTCATTTTTGCTGGGGGCATTGCCGTCACGGGAAGGTCACTGGGACACTATTCAACGGCCCGGTCCATCCGCGAACGACTAGGGCATTCGATCACCGATGGACGTTGCGAGGTCGTATTCAGCGGTGGGATCTCTCGACCCGCCGCGCAACGATTGGCCAGCGATTGCTCGGCTTGGCTAGACGTTCTCGAGTCGCGTCTAGGCGTGCCCAAACTGCCGAAAGTCACGGCTTTTGTCTTTGCGGACGTCGGAGAAAAGGAAGCAGCCATGGGAGCGGGCCATACTCAGGTTGCCAAGCCCTGGCGGCGGGAAATATATCTAAACGGCGCTGAATATCCACATCCTACGATTGGACATGAACTGGCGCATGTAGTGGCAGGGCAAACGGGCAGGGGACCCTTCAAGATTGCGGGAAAACTCGGGGGATGGCTGCCCAACGTGGGACTCATCGAGGGGCTCGCCGTAGCGCTAGCCCCCGACGAGGACGACGATCTGAGCGCCGAGCAATGGGCGAAGGCCCTAAACGATTTGCATCGACTGCCCCCCATGGAATCGTTGTTTGCACTCGATTTCCTGGTCCAGCCGGGCCGCCTCGCCTATACCGTTGCGGGTGCATTCGTAGGTTGGGTGGAGCAGAAACACGGGGCCATCGCCCTGCGCCGTTGGTATCGAGGCGAGTCGCTCGAGGCAATTACAGGGCAAAACATGCAGCGTCTCGAGACTGCATGGCATCAAGATCTCGGCAAGGTCACGTTGCCCCAGGCCGCGCAAGAAGCGGCGCGAGCTCTTTTTACCCGCAAGAGCGCTTTGGTGCGGCATTGCCCCCATGCCGTCGATCGCGCGTTTGGCACAGCAATCGACGCACTCAACGGGCAGGATCCTCAGCGGGCATGCAGGGTCGCCGACGCGACCCTCAAGCTCGATCGCGACGACCTCCGATTTTATCAAATTGCCGCGGAATGCCGGCATCGCTCGGGGGACGAAAGGGGAGCGGAGGATCGCTGGCGGGCCATCGCGGCCGACGAGCAGCGAGCGCAGCCGGAGCGGGATCAGGCGCGCGAAGCGCTCGCGGACCGGGCACTCGAGCACGGCGATTTGGCGGCAGCTCGAAATTCTTATCGAGAGATGATCTCGAGAACGCTCGATATCGATCGGCGTCGCACGCTCGAGGTCAAGGCCGAGGTGAGCACGCCCGAAGGGATCGCGGCGATTGAAGCGCTCATCACGGGGGGCACTGAAGGTGCCAATTGGGATCGGGGCTCAGTGAGACTCGCCGAGTGGATGACAGCCGCCCCGGATGACGGACTACCGCGTTATCTATTGGGTCGCGGCATGTACAATCATGGCCAACTGGGCGAGGCCAAGAAGCTGATATCCGAAGCGCTGTCCCGGCAATTGGAAACCGCGAGCGTCAAGAGCGAAGCGCGCCGATTGCTGCTGATTTTGGCCTGCGCCAGCCGTGATCAAGGCCAAGTGCGGCAAGTCTTGCCCGAGATTCTAATTGATGAAGCAATGCCGCTCGCACGTCGCCAAGGGGCAGCCGCCCTTGCTGCTCGTTGTCTAGGAGTGAAGGTCACGGTATTGACGTCAAATGGGGATTCCGTGCCGTCAAGCCACCCCCCCAAAATTGAAATCCCGAAGTCAACGTCGGTACCGAGTGCGTTGTCGTGTCCCGAAGGCATGGAATTGATTCCGGCAGGGGAGACCTGGATTGGAGCCGACCCCCATATTTATAGCCCAGAAGAGGGGCCCCGATTCAAGACGCGAGTCGCTGCCTTCTGTCTCGAACGTACCGAAGTCACGATGAAGGATTGGAAAGCTTGCGTCGATGCAGGCCATTGCGACCCGCCTGGCAAAGGCGCGGCCACGTGCAACGGGCGCTATTCGGACCGCGATCGGCATCCCGTCAATTGCGTGAACTACAATCAGGCCGAGGCCTATTGCGCGGCGAAAGACGAACGTCTACCAACCGAGGTCGAGTGGGAATATGCGGCTCACGGGGGTGAAAAAGGCCTAAAATACCCTTGGGGCGACGCGCCGCCCGACGGGCACACTTGCTGGAAGCAACCCGGTACTTGCCCGGTTGGGAGCTATCCGGCAGGGGCTTTCGGACTTTACGACATGAGTGGCAATGTTTGGGAATGGACTTCGAGCGACTTTGGTCCGTACCCATTTCCGCCGCTTGCGGGCACGTCCAACCTGAAGGTTTATCGGGGTGGCAGCTGGAGCCGGCGTTTCGAAAAATGGATGCACCTGGGGCTGCGCAATCGTTTTGCCCCGGGCCACAGCGGCTCGCATTTGGGCCTGCGCTGCGCAAAAACACCGAAAGGTGCGGGGTGTCCGTTCGAAGCGGATTCGGAGGGCCATTGTCTGCAGGGGGTGCTCGGCATGGAATGCGAAGCAGGCCGATCCTTCAACGGGCTTCGCTGCGCCAAGCCCGAGCAGCCTCTCTGTTTGGAAGGCACACATCCTGAGCCCGGATACGGGTGCGTTCGCGACGTTCGGGTCGACATTAAATGGCATGCGCTCGATTTATCGAAGGTCAACCGCCTGCGCTCGGCGGAATTCGACGGAGATTGCCGCAAAAATCAGCCCGCAAGACCCAAGGCTTATCGACTCAGTGGCGGCGAGCACCTGGCCAGAAATGCGGTCGCCCAGAGAGACCGATGCAAAAACCGCGACGTTGGCGTGGGTTGGAACAGCGTTTGCTGCCCGTAGGGCGCTGGGGCCCGGCCCAGCGCGCGGCATGCTGTTACGTAATTCTCAAACTTCGAGTTTTTGGCTGGAACCAATTGGAAACCACCCTTAGCCTGGCCACTTTGATGAGACTCCGCTAAGTGGGCCGCGGCTATGATTCACCGACACCCGGTGCGGGCCTTGCCTGCAATTCTATTTTTTGCTGGATGTGGTCACAGCGGCACGCCAACGGCGGTTGCCGGCAACGAGCCAACGACTCGACGTGCAGCCGCAGCCGAAAGTAGCATTCCCGCGACGCCGGCGTCGGACGCAGGCCAGGAAAAGGCCGCAAATTCAGGTGTAAATGCGCCTCCCAGCGCAAACCCGGCGAATCCATCTAAGACCGAAGAACGCTTGCCTTCAGGGCTCATCGTGGATCAAAACGGCATCGGAGGACCGGCGCCCGGTCCCGAATTGCCGAAGGGAACCACGGTCCTTCATATTGGAGATTCATTTGCGGGTGCGCTGGGTATCGAGCTCAACAAGGTGCTCGAGCAAGCGGGTGTTCGCAGCGTGCTTCGATTCGAAACTTCAACGTACATCCCGACTTGGGCTTTCGACAAGAAGCTCGGGCAGTACTTGGCTCAGTACAAACCGGAGCTCGTCCTCATCAGTCTCGGAGCCAACGAGCTTCAGAATCCTGAGCCTGAAAAGCGGATCCCGCTGATACGCCGCCTCATCGAGCGGCTCGGTAACCGGAGCTGCGCCTGGGTAGCGCCCGTGCTCTGGGAGGGCGCCGACAAGCGGCTGCTCGAGGTCATCCGGGCCAATGTCGCTCCTTGCGTTTACTTGGATGGCAACGCGTTCATACTGCATATGCCGAGGGCCCGGGACAAGATCCACCCAAGTATGGACGCCCGCCCGGACTGGGCTGGCATCGTCGCGCGTTGGCTGGCCTACCATCGAAAGTCGATCGCGGATAATCCGTGGAACTTGGTCGAAGCGGCGGCAACACATTAGAAGGGGTTTTTCCGCCTCTTTTGGCTTGCGCACCGGGGGGTCGAGGGATATCTACTGGCGCCCTTGAGGTCCTGGGAACTTCTTTTTCAGTTGCCTTGATGGGTTTGAATCGGAAAAGGAAGGCAATTCGCCGCGCTTCGCTTTCAATTTCTGCCTTGGGGAGTCGTCTAATGGCAGGACAACGGATTCTGGTTCCGTTTATTGGGGTTCGAGTCCCTACTCCCCAGCTTCTTTCGCCTTCTCGGAAATCGGAAGGGGAAGTCAAAAGGCCCCATCGTCTAGTGGTTAGGACATCGGCCTCTCACGCCGGTAACAGGGGTTCAAATCCCCTTGGGGTCACTGATATAGCTTTAGTATAGTCCCGTTCCCACGCGGTTCAGGCGAATCGGAATGGGTCGCTCACTCGATTCCTGGCATTCACGTGAAATTGGGCGCGCTTTGCCCTGATCCGTGGTTCGAAAGTGAGTGTAGCCGTGATTATGGGCGGCAATTTGCGCGTCGAATCGGGTTCTGTAGCAGGGCTTGGCGTCGCCTTCGGGATCTGATGGATCAGGTGATTTTCCATCCACGCAAACGATATAGCCGCCGAGGTCATCGACGATGAGGCAGATTCTTTTTTCAATGTGAACTCGGTCAGCTTGCATACACGGGCGCAGCCTCTGGGTGGGATGGACGTGGCGACTGTTTGGACCAACATCCCATACGGCCAAACCGTCATGCCCAGTACCATTTCAGAAGAATCAATTTCTGGGTTCGCGACGGACTATCAACTCGCTTCCTTGCTTGTCGGCCTGGGGTAGTTCCGTCGTACCGGCTTCTAAGCGAAGCCGGGGGAAAGCCAGAAAGGCAATTCTATTTAGTTGACATAATATATCTTATGCGAACTAAATATGTGGGAGCAAAGTGCAAATGTCGGGTTCGCGGTACGTGACCGGGCATGTCGGACCTGGTTCTGGCCGGCTGGAACTCGATTTTACCAGTGACGCGAGCTATCTGCGGGTCGTCCGAAGACGTCGGGACTGCTCGGTTCCCAGTTGTCAATTGGCTTGGTCAAGTGCAGCGCCAAGAGTTTGCCGCCGTTGGTCAATATGAATGCACGCGCTCCGGCTATTCCAGCTTGGGCCGATATCCCATCCGTCGCATGTACTCCGTCAATGACCCGGCCATCGAGCGGGTTAATCAGGAATACTCCGAGCTGCGATGCCGTCACCAACAACGCGCCGCCAAAGTTCTGAGGACTATGAACGCCCCCTTGGGGCAAGCGGCTACGCCAGAGCACAGTTCCATTTTCCGGATCGAGGCCCCAAAGCCCCGTAGTTCCAGACGCTGCAATCAATATCTTCCTCGCCGGCAACGCGGGTGGCCCAGAAGCCCGCAAGTGCGACGGCTGCTGCCACAGCATCAGACTGGTTACGCCCGAGGCCAGCGAATTGCTCCAGACTTGCGCACCGGTCTCTGCATCGAGCGCAAATACGCCACCTTGAATGCTGGCCACGAATATCGCAGGGCCGCCTTCGAGCATGTCTGGGACAGGCGTGGTGTCGACATCTAGATACTTGGGAACATCACCCACGACCTGCTCGGCCTCTGAGGCCAGATCGACCGGCTGCCAGCGATCGGCACCCGTTTCAGCGTCATATGCCATGACGACGCCGTCGCTAAAGCCCAGGTAAACTTTATCTCGCCAGACCAACGGTCCCGAGTAACCCGCGATTTCCATCCCAGCCGCGGGTGTCCGATGTTGCGACCAACGGAGTTTTCCGGTCTTTGGCTCGAGAGCCATCACAGTATCGTTGGCGTTTACGAAGTACAGCGTCCCTTTGGACAACACTGGTCGTTCGGCGACTTCTGAGTTCGTTTCGAACCGGTAGATGAACTCGCCATTATTGGCAGCAACCTTGTAGAGTGCCCCATCGTTAGAGCCAAAATACACTGCATTGTCGCCGGGGTCGTAAAGTGGCGCCGACTGGACGGCTCCGGTGGTTTCGAATCGCCAGAGCGTCAGGCCGCTCTTGGCGTCCAAGGAATAAAGACCGTTGTCGCTCGAACCGACAAACACCCGCATTCCCAATCGGTCTACTTCGACCCCCCCCCGTTGGTAAGGCTCACCGAATTGACGGATCGGGGCTACCAGTGGCACTTGATACACAACACTCAGTGAACCGCTGGGTCGGTGCACCCATTGGGGCTGTTCGGGTTGGGCTCCGCCGGACAGGAACGAAGCTTCGCAGCCACTCAAGAGGGACCAAATCCCGAGGCTCGCGAAGAGCAAAGAACGCATGCGATATCTCATTGGGGTTCATCGGGCGCATCACCCGGAGGGCCCCCGGCGCCCTTCTTCTTGAGGTTTTCGATCATCCGCTGAAGTCGAGAAGGATCTTGACGCAGAAGTTCCGAAAGGTCTGGCGACCCCGCGGCAGCAACCGCGGTAGGATCGAGTTGCGATAAGGCCTCTTGGATGGGTCGTTTGAAGTAGGCGGCAGCCGCGGAATCCTTGTCGTCGCCGAGGCGTTTCTGAGCCTTTTCAAGCAGTTCCTTAGCGTTATCCTTCTTGCCTTGAGCGACCAGAACCCTTGCCTGGTGATAAAGGCCCAAGACGGCAAACTCCAGTGACCCTTCCAGATTGGAGAGCTCCCGAAAAGACTTGAGGGCACCTTCGAGATCCGATTTGGCCTCCTGGCAAAAGCCAGCACCTTCGATTGAACGACCGCGAACCTCTAAATCCTTTTGTGCCAAAGTGCTTAGTCGAACCTGGCGATAGAGGTTCAACGCGTCATCGTAAGCCTTCTGATCGTACTTGATCCCTGCCAATTGCAGTCGCGCATATTCGCCAGCCCCGGTTTTGCCAAACTTGTCTATGGTGGCCTTGTAGTTCTTTTCAGCCGCGCTCAGCCTTTGCTCGGCGTCTAGGAACATCGGGCGACTATCCCAGTGTCGCAATTCGTCTGGTATTGCCTTAGAATCCTCCTCATCGCCGATGGTTCCAGATTGGGCGACGGCCCCCGCCATCAGGGAATCTGCCGACTTGGAGGCTTCTTGTCGTTGAAAATAACGCAACCCTTGCACGCCAAACATCGCCAAAATAACGATTACAAGCGCCCACTGAAGCCAGCGAAAATTCTTGCGAATCCAGAGCGTTACGGCATGCGTTGTGCGAACGAATATGTCATCGAGCCGCTCGGTAGCGTCGAGCCCCGCGGACGTTGCGGCAATGCGAGCCCGATCCCTTTCTCGCTTTGACTGCCGTTCGGCAGCAGCCTTGGCTCGAAGGCGAGCATTACGATCGCGAATGTCCTGCGAGGATACGTCGGCTTGCTCCGCCTGAGCCGATGTGGAGCCGTCCTGTTCAGGTTGTTGTTTGGCGCGCCGCTGTTCGCGACGCGTGCTCTGTTCGTTTTCGTTCGCCACCGCGGGCCTCCATACCACGCTTCGGACACTCGCCCACCGCAGAATTCCGGCCCGCATCTGCCACTACCGGGTTCGCCCGAAAGCCCCTGCCCTTACTCCGGCGCGTTGTCCGGACTCGAATCGGGCGACCAATGCTGAGGCGGCGGTGGCGAAAGTTCCGGGGCGAGTGGGACCACGGCCAGCACTTCAACTTTGATCCCCGAGGTTGCCAAAACGTCCAGTGCGATGGAACGGCTTTCGATCCAATGAAAGGAAGCGGGCACTACTTGATGGAGCTCCAGCGCATCGGAAGTTGCCGGGACGGAAAACACGAGCGGCGCATGAGCATTCGAGTTGAAGTTACGAAGCGTTAGCGATTGAGTGTTGGAGGATTGAATTGACAAATCAGTGACGGGAAGCACCCGTACTTGGCCGGGCTCCGAACCTTGATTAGTCACGCGAACTAAGAGTCGTAAGCCCGTGGATTGACTCCCATAACCCCGTGGAATCACCAACTGTACACGTGTACCAATATTGGCATTGCGGGCCAATGTCCTTAAGTCACCTGGTTTGGGCCCACCCACGTATTGAAGGACCTTGGCCTGCACGGCAAAGCCGAGTCCTCCTGGGATGGGATCGGGCACACCGAGGAATCGCAACAGCGGTCGAGCCATCTCTTCCCGTGCGTGCAGTCGAACAAGGGCCTTCGCCAAAGCGACTCTTGCGTTCTGATAGCGTTCCTCCGCAAAGGCATGCACAAGGGGGCCACGAGCAGTCTCGTCCCCGATGTCGGCCAATGTCGAGGCAATTTGAGGCCGCAGTCGGACATCATCCAAACTGGCAACTAGCCCTTGTACAACTGCCTTTGCGCGAAGGCGTGCAAAGGCGCCAAGCAGCCAGCGGGACCGCTGATAGTTGCGAGCCGACCCATCCTTCCACCAGACAACCAATCGGTCCAGGCCGCGTGGATCACCAGAATCGGCCAGGGCTAACGCCGCCAACCGGCTTAAATTCAAGTCATGCCCTCCGAGCAAGTCGTAAACTAGTGGAGCCCCCTGCCCCAGTCGAGTCAGCGATAGCGCGCACCAGGCTCTGACCGTTGCATCTTCGTCCCGCGTTAGAGCCAGTCGCAGAGCCGGAGCCGCGCTCGGGCGATTGAGTTCGAACAGAAGCTCGGCGGCTTTGCGCCTGATGGCTGTGTCGGCATCGTCGAGGAGGCTGGCAATTTCGTCAACCGCGTCACCATCGCCAGCTACGCCACGCAGGATCGGGTTGGGCCAACCTTTGCCTTCGGACCGTAAGCCTTGAGCCTCATACTGACCGTGTGAAGCGCTGAGCTCGCGTTGTCGAAGTCTCATTCGCTCGAAGCGCTCGTGCTGGGTGGCCGACAGATCGTGTTGCTGAAGAGGTTCCGCAACCACATCGAACAACTGACAGGCACCGATTAGTCGGGCACAAATCAGGCGGTAGTTGCCCTCAGCGAGCATCACCTGTTCCTCAGTCTCCGCCAGTGCCAGGCCCGAACCGGACTCGGATTTACCCGAAAGTAAAGGTCCGATGTTGCGGCCGCGAAGACGCGGCGGTCGCGGCACATCGAGGGCAGAAAGCACCGTCGGCAGCAGGTCTATCGTCTGCACGGGTTCATTCACCACACGCGCCCCAAACAGCTGAGGAGCGTGAACGATCAAGGGCACGCGTACCTGTTCTTCGTAGACCGTTGTGCCGTGGTAGCGGCCCCCGTGATCGCCAAATTCTTCGCCGTGGTCGGCGCTCAGAATGATGAGTGAATCGGGCCTCGACTTGAGGAATGCTTCGGTAATTTGCCCAATTGCAGCATCCGCGTAGGCAATCTCGGAGTCATAACGGTCGATGTCTCGCGACCCGAAGTCGAAGCCGTCGTGGGCTTCGTAGGGTTCGTGCGGGCCAAAAAGGTGAACCCAAAGAAACAATCGCTTATCACTCGGCGCTGACCCGAGATATTGAGTCACCTGATTAGCACGTGCCGGACCTTCCAAAAATTCGACCTTGCGGTATTCAAAGCCCAAGAAACTATTCTTGAAGGGCTCGAAGCGCTGCGGATCGATGAAGAATACAGCCGGTGGGTAAAATGCCGCGGTTCGATAGCCATAGCGCTGCAGNNGAAACGGACGGCATCTGCCGCTAGCCTGTCGATATTCGGCGAAGTTTTTCGACCATAGCCATAGGACCCCAAATGGTCGGCACGCAGTGCGTCGACGGTAATTAGCAGCACGTCGCGCCCTCGCAGGGAGAAACCTGCCGCTCGATCATCGTGGCTCGTATCGAGCGCAGTGCAGGATGCATCCCAATTGCTAGCGTCACATTTTGCCAAAGGGGGCGGGGGTGCAAAGCGGGCTGCCAACCTCACGCCTTGACCCAGAAGAGGCGCATTATCTAGCAGGATTAACCTGAAATTGTCGAAGAGCGAAAGATTTCGCGTTGCACGAGGTGTCGTCGTGATGAGCGCAACACACGCTGCCGTGACTGCCATCAACTGCCACGTCGCTGACGTTTTATTTTTTGGCGCAGCGTCGCGGGATGTTCGCTCCGGCTCTGCTGCTAGTGTCCAGCCGAGGGCGGGCAAGAGGATCAACGTAGCGAGTGCTAGCGAAGTGTGAAATCCTGGATAAAGGCGCACTAGTACGAAGCGGTTCGCCAATTCCAGGCTGACTAGGCCGATCGCGGCTAGAGCAGCCGCAACGGTTCTTCGTCGTCGGACCAACTGGGCAAGGCGAGGACTCGCCCAGCTAATTATCCAAGCTAGGCCTATTGCAACCAATGCGACTAGGCCCAGGCGCTGACTCAAGCCCGCCAGATGCCGTCCGCCGCCGACGGCCCAAGCCGCCGAGCCGCCGCCCAACAATCCAATGACGACGAGGAGCCAGCGCGACGTTGGCTGCGACTCGGCGTTCTCCACGCAGTCAATCAGCAACGACCCCATGAGGCCAATTGCCGCCGCCAATGGCAGCACCAACGGTGCCAAATTCAAGATACCGTGCTGCAGCTCCCACAGGCTGGATATTTCCCGGCGAAACCACAAGAGAGTGACGATTCCTTCGAACAATACGCCGAGACATGCCGCGTAGATGCCTCGGAGCGCTCGAGTCGCATTGAAGGGCGCCAACTTGTCAGATCCTAAGCCGGCGTACCCGGAATCGAACAGGGTTGAAGTTTAGCCATCAGCTCTCAGCAATCAGCAGTCAGCCGGAATTCTGAAATCCTGATTGCTGAAGGC
>PMCK01000219.1 GCA_003154095.1 Myxococcales bacterium
ACGTAGCCACCCACCCCGCGAACCTTCTGATCGCCGCCGGAGCAGAAGGCTTTTTCGCCGCTACCGGTGAGTATCACGACGCCGATCGAAGAATCATCACGCGCGTCGGTAAAGGCCCGTGCCAATTCCGAGACCGTCAACGGACGAAAGGCGTTTCTAACATTGGGACGATTGATAGTGATTTTTGCGATACCCTCGTCGCACTTGTCGTACAGAATGTCCTCGAATTTGAGGGCCTGGGACCAAGAAACGTTAGTCATGATTCATTCCTTCGACAATTATAGAGGCGACGGCGTCAGGGCATTCGAAAGGCAAGTTGTGCCCTGAGCCTTCTACTACAACAGTTTTGCCGCAGGGCAATCGCGACGCCAAATCCTGACCGAGCTCGAGGAATTTCTCGTCGAACGTCCCGTATACAAGCGCTACTGGTATACGTACTTCTGCCAAATCCGAGGCGTAGTCAGGCATACGCGACAGGGACAGCCCCACTAATGCTTGTGCGAGACCTTCCGGGTCGTGCTTGAGGCGTTGCTCGCGGAGGGCTCGCAACCTCTCAGAATCTATATGCCGCATCGAAGAGAAAATGGGTTGCTTCTCCCAGGCATCCAGGAATTCTGACAGGGGTTCGGTGCGCAAACGCTGAGCCCAATGCAAGTCGGCCTTTTGGCGTAGTTCTCGCTCGATTGTTGTGTCAAGCCCACGTCGTGCACTAATCAATGTTGCCGAATGAAACAGAGCCGGATCCCTAATCAATAAACTGAGTCCCAAGCGGCCGCCGAGTGAGTAACCCACTAGATGCACTGGTCTTGAGCCGAATTGACGCCGAATTAGACAACCGAGGCGGCATGTCTCATCCTCGAAATGCAACAAAGGTTCAGATTCTCGAAAGCCGGCGTGTCCGTAGAGCGCTGGCGTAAAAAGTGAAATCGGAGAACGAATGGACTCGACCACACTCAGCATTGACTCTGGTCCACCCAGGAACCCGTGAAGTAAGACGACGCCATTTTGCATGGTTGGTTTCACCCAATTACGCGACTCGCTCTAGGGGCGCGATTCAATCGAAATGACGGGGCCTCTGGACCGGCCGCTCCGCGGCCATCGAGCCACTGTTCTCATTTTCTTGGGCATTGGTTCTTCAACCACTCCTTAGCGTCGTCGTCCAACCCCAAATTCTCCGCCGAATTTCTGGTACTTCGATTCCAAAGAATCGAAGTACTGGGCTCAAGTCGCAAGGTTCAACGTAAACTTCGGGTCAAAAATGGCACATGCTATGGCATCTCTGAGGGATTTCGCGTCTCGGCGGGGGGAATGGGGATCAATCCCTATTACGATTAGGGTAGCGCCTGGTCTTTTCAAGGCGTCGCGAGTGTTAAGCCGTATAGCTCGCAAGTCATTCGGCCTTTGGGTTTCAATGCCGTAAATGCTCCCCGCCGCAGCGAGATTCAAATCATGCGGTGTAGTCCAATAGTCCAACTCGTCCGGGGTCGTAATTGCGTGAATGGGCAATTGTTCGAAGATTCGGCCGCCACGATTGTCGAGCACTACAATTGCCAAAGGATTTTGAATGTCGCGCACCGCATAAAGTGCACCCATGTCATGGGCAAAACTCACATCGCCCAGCAGTACGAGCGTGGGGCCAGTTCCGCCGAGCGCTACACCTGCCGCGATTGACAAAATGCCGTCAATCCCATTGGCACCCCTAACGGCGAAGGATTGAAGACCTCTGTCACTGGCGGGTGCCACTAAATCCGCTTCGCGTACGGGCAGGCTGTTACCGATGACGACACGCGTGCCACGCGGACAGGATTCAACGGCGGCACGCAAGGCTTGTAGCTCACCCCAAGGCTCGTTTGCCAAAAGCCACGCTTCGAGGGCAAACTCTGCGCGCGTGTCCACGGCCCGCCAATCCAAAAACCAAGGCATTTCAGGCACTTTTCGCCCTCGTTGAACCTCAATGACCTGCGTGCAAGCCCCAAGCGTCTTCGAGAGTTCTCCCGTGACGATTAAGTCGGCGCGACCCGACGGATCAGGGCAACCGTGCCGAGCAAAAACGATATGTTTTTGTGCTCCCACGAGCTCCAGCCAACTCTCCCAAACAGCGCTGGTCGGAATTGGACCCAGTTGAATGAGCAGGTCAGGTCTAAATTGAGTTGCGAATCGATCGCAGCCCCAAAGCAAGTCAGCGCAATGAATTGTCTGCTCTAGAAGGTAGGACGTTGAAGACCACCGCAGCGGATGTGACACGTCAAGCCATACGGGATAACCGGTCGCACGAGCGAAATGGGCGAGTGCCTCTGGCTCCAAGGGCGGCCGTCCGGCGTCGAAACCGCACACAATTAGTCCGCGCCGTTTCTGGGTGCATGCAGCTGTGATGCCCGCCAACAACTCGGGATTGGGCGATGACTCACCCATGATTTCTTCAGGGCAATCCTGGAGCAGTGAGATAACCAATTCGTGGAGCAACCGCTCTTCGTCGCTGCTGGGTTCGCAAGCATGGAGCGGTTTTCTTGCGCGCGCATTGAGGTGCACTGGCCCTGGATTGGGTCCAGTCGCAGTTCGCACGGCGGTCGAAACGAGGCGACGAATACCTCGCAGTGCCGTCGTATTTGTGGGTGCTTCACCCAGGTCAAAGAACGACCGTACGTTGTTCCCGTACAGACGATTCTGGTCGATCGTCTGAGGAGAACGCGCTTCCTGGGCTTCGACGGGACGATCTGCCGTAAGAACAACCAGCGGAATGCCCGCAATGTTCGCTTCCACGATAGCCGGCAGGTAATTCGCAGCGGCCGTTCCAGAAGTGCAAAGCAGCAATACAGGACTTGCAGAGGCACGCGCGATACCGATGCCGACGAAGCCCGCGGAGCGTTCGTCGATAATTGGGTGCAAGCGCACCGCGTCCTCACGCAGCAGAGCCATCAAGAATGGGGTCGATCGAGAACCCGGGCTAACGACTGCGTGCCTCACTCCTGCCCGAACGATTGTGCCGATGAGCAATTGGGCCCAAGCGGTCTGCTGGAATTGAGTCGTCATGTGCGATCGTGCCAGGCCTGCAATTGTGCTGAAGCTTCGGTCTTGAGACCCAAAGCATCGAGAAAACTCTGAAACTTTAGTTCTGTTTCAGCCCATTCCGACCCCGCTTCGGATCCTTGAACCGNNACCAACCCCGCACCCGCGTAAAGGCGCACGTCCCGTCCCGTCAACAATCCAGTACGAATAGCAACCGCGAGTTCGCCGTCGCCATTGCGGTCAAACCAACCAACGGGACTTGCATAGCGTCCACGATCGAAGGCCTCATGGGTGCGGATGAAGTCCAGCGCGCGCTGAAATGGGATGCCCCCAACCGCAGGAGTCGGGTGCAGTTGCTCGCCGAGCACCAGGACGTGGGGCGCACCAAGTTTATAGGCTTTGAGCAGGGTATGCATGTGCGTGAGTGGCCCAAATTGACGGAGCTGGGGTGCCGCGGGAGTGCTAATTTCTGCTCCTATGGCTTGCAGTCGAGCCATTATCTCGCGAACGACCAGTAGATGTTCCAATTGGTTCTTGTCGCTGGTGAGCAAATCTTGTAGCGCGTTGGGGTCGCTAACCGCCGCTGAACCTGCCAAGGCCTCCGTCACTATTCGACTCCCTCTCCGGCTCACCAACCGCTCGGGAGTGGCTCCAAGAAAGGTCGAAGAGCCACGGCGAAGTGCAAAGCAAACTGAGCCATCATTGCGGCTGAGCAGTTGCTCCAGGATCTGGGTTACGTCAGGCGCGGCGCTGCAGCTGAGCAACATTTCCCGTGCCAAGACGACCTTTTCGAGATCGCCTCGCGCGATTAATTGGCAGGCCTCGTCGACATGTTGATTCCAGTTCTCGCGATTGGGGCTGTCAGCACGTCGAATCAGACTCGGGGCTAGACGGCTTGCGCCGCCGCCTCCTTCCGGCATCGGGGCCGTGAACCTAAGCAGTAGATCAATGTAATTCGCGCGGTCGTTGGAGCTCAGAATCTCCGATCTCGAAACAAACAGTGTCAGGCTAGCCTGACTTGATATCGATCGATAGAGTATGCGCGGAAGGGTGAATTCCGCTTCGGAAAACCCACGCCACTGATCGGACCCGTGATTGCATTGAGCATACGGAAACCCACCAAAAAACCGGGGCTCTACCGCGGATGCGCCTAATCCTGCGCCCTGAAAACCCTGAAATGATATTTCCGATTGTTTGATAATCGAACGAAGGGGATCTGGACCGGTGCCGACGCATACGGTCGCCGACCCTAAACCGACTTCGCAGCTTTCCGGATGGGCTCGCCAGAGAACGCCAGGTTCGTTTGGCAACGCCAAGAAGAACTGTGCGGGGGAAAGGATAGGCGCACCAATCGTGAGTCCCAAATTGGCCGCACTTGTCAATGACAGCCGCTTTAGGACCCGTTCCAGCAGATTGGGGAGGGTATCCGAATCCGGGCGGGCCCAAGCATCTTCGCGATTCATGAGGAGCCTTCGGCCCGCGGTGTGAAAACGAAAAGGTGGCAAGCACCAAAGCTAAACGACACGAGCTTTACCAGCTCAAGCCCCGAGTCTCTTGCGATTTGCACGAAGGCATCCGGCGCCGGGAAGGCGGCAATTGAGCGGGAGAGGTAGGCATATTCTCGCGAACCAGAAATAATGGCTCCCATTGCGGGAACGATCCAATGCACGTGTAGTCGAGCCACCACGCTTAGCCCACTCCCACTGGGCTCCGTCAGTTCAAGCAAGGCAATTTTGGCGCCCGGGCGGGCAACGCGAGCCATCTCGCAAAGGGCGGCAGGACGGTTTGGGACATTGCGAATCCCGAAAGCCATCGTGATTGCATCGAAGCTTCGATCGGGAAACGGCAACGATTGGGCGTCACCCTGAACGTATTCGATCTGGGTCCCAAGCCCCAGTTTTTTAGTCTTGCCGCGGCCGACATCGAGCATGCGAGTTGACGGGTCCAGCCCGACTACTTGTGCAAGCGGGTTACGGCGAGCCACCTCAATGGCCAAGTCCCCCGTACCAGTCGCTAGGTCCAATGCTCGCTTCGGAGCGCCCAATTGACTTGCTGTCTGGCGCCGCCATGATCGGTCCTTCCCGAAGGACATTAGGCGATTAAGCAAGTCGTATCGTTCGGCGATGGCGTCAAACATTGCGCCGGAACCATCGAGGCCGGCGGGATGAATCGGCGTAGTCATGAGTAACTTGCGTGCGATCTCACCCGCTTAGCATGAGTTGAGCCGGGCGTCCTCCGTCGTGGCGTGGCAAGGTTTGGGCCATGCGACGCGCTCAAAAGTGTCTGGCAATTGCCGCATTCTTGGTTGTTGGCTGGATGGGGGCTTCGAGTCATGCCGAAGCTATAGCGCCCCCAACCGACGTCGGAGAGAAAGTTCCAGGTGCTGAACGTCTTGAGGGGCGGCTCCTTGCTCCCTGCTGCTTTGCACAGACTTTGGACATTCATGGCTCGGAAATCGCCTCCACGTTGCGCCACGAAATTCGGTCACGGCTCAAGGCAGGAGAAACGGCGGACGTTATTGAGGCCAGCTTGGTAGCCAGGTATGGTGAAAAGATGCGGGCGGTGCCTGACCGCGTACCACTCGACAAAATGGGGGGGATCGGATGGTTTGGAGTCGCCCTTGCTGCTGGATTCATTGGGCTCGTGCTTTGGCGCTGGCGTCAGCGCGGGGTGGCCCAAGCCGCAGACCTTACTGGACCCGGTGAAACCCCCAAGAAATCCGGGTCTGAAGGCTCTGAAGCCTCAGATGACCAATTGGAGTCGGAGCTGCATCGTCTAGACGACAATTGAACACCACCGAATGTCCTACACCGGCGCAATTGCACGTGGAAGCACACGGCAGCGGCCCACCATTGGTTCTTTCGCATGGTTTTGCTGGCAGCGCCCGAAATTTCCTTCCAGAGGTCAGAGCGCAAAGTAACAGTCGCCGAATTTGGCTATAC
Source organism: Myxococcales bacterium (assembly GCA_003154095.1). Classification (GTDB taxonomy): domain Bacteria; phylum Myxococcota_A; class Polyangia; order Polyangiales; family Polyangiaceae; genus FEN-1139. The sequence continues at coordinate 5,949 of PMCK01000219.1, forward strand.
GACTCAAGGGGACATGCTCGCAGTGAAGCACCCCAGTCTGAGTTGGCCTACAGCTGGGACTGCCTGATAGCGGATTTTGACCACGTGGTGCGTCAATCACTCGAGGAAACGGATACACTTGCTTCCCCTCGCCTGGTGGTCGGCGGATTGAGCCTGGGCGCCGCAACCGCACTTTTTTGGGCCCTTAGGCATCCGGGTGCCGTTCAGGGCCTTGTGTTGGCCGCGTATCCAGAAAGCACAGACGAGATGCGAAGCTGGGCCCTGCAATTCGCAACTCATATCGAGCGAGACGGTCTTGACCAGGCGGGTTCCAAATTCATTTGGGGCGCCCAAGGGCGGTATGAGGTGACGGATTCGCGACGAATTCGCAGGGGAATTCTGGAACATTCGCCATGGGCTTTGGTCTCGATTTTGCGACAGGCAATGGCGCGGATTCCCGACATCGGGACGCTTCGTGAAGAGTTAGAACAATTCCGCGTGCCCACTTTGCTGGTCGTAGGAGACCACGACCGGAGCTCAATAGCCGTATCTCGTCTGATAGCGGATGCCGTGCCCAGCGTGCGGCTTGCCATTATAAGAGGCGCCGGGCACGTCGTTAATCTGTCGCAACCCGCGACTTTCAACGAAGAACTGAGCCATTTTATCGGCGATTTGTAGGCGGCGATAGGTTCGAGATTGATCGACTTGGCCAGCGCTTCGTTGGGCGAAGCCACCCGAACGAGCTGAACGTGGACCGTGCCGAGCGGTGTCAGCTTGTACGTGGATTGGCGCCTCGATCAAAATTGGTAATGACGAAACGAATAGAGGCATGCTAACTTTTGCCCATCACGCTCTGCGGATTGCAAATCACTCAAAAGGTGCGGCGCAATTCGACGATGACATGAATCAACCCAAATCTCAGATTCCAGCGCCGGGAATTGCATTGATACGTTTGAGTTTCACTGTGAATCATTGCCGAAAGAATCTGAAAGCTGGGCTAAGTTGCACACAAGCAACTTCGGAAATTGGCAAGCATTGGATGTCATCGATATTGCCGAATCGACAGATTCATTCATCGAGCAACCATGAGTCGGCCGGCCTGTCTTCACTAGACCGGTCGGCAGACGCAGATTGCCAGTTGACACATCACAATAGATTGCAATATATGCATTGTAACGAGCCGGTGGAACGCCCAGCCGGCATCTTTAGGAGGATCCATGGCAGCACGCAAGAAGAAGGTAGCAGCAACAGTCGCCGGCGGAGCACCCGCACCGAAGCGACGCGCTAGCAAGAAATCCGGCAAGAAGAAGGCCCGACGAGCAAAGGCCAAGAAGGCGGCGCCCGAAGCAGCCGCAGCCGAAGCGGCAGCTCCTGCGAAGAAGTCCCGCAAAAAGGCCGGTAAGAAGAAGGCTGGCAAGAAAGCCACCAAGAAAGCCACCANNGCCACCAAGAAAGCCACCAAGAAAGCTGGTAAGAAGGTCGCGAAAAAGGCCGGCAAGAAAAAGGCAGCCAAGCGCGGTGCTCGCCGTGCTTCCAAGAAGGTGGTCGCCGCCGCTCCCGTAATGCCGGAGTAAGATCGCGCCTCCCGGAATATCGAGCCCGCCTGGATGCCCGGGCGGGCCGTCAGTTCGAATTGGCACGCGTCACGCGTGCAGTAGAGAATGAAGCCACAATCACAGCAAAGCGTGTGATTGTGGCTTTTCACAATCCATTGTCTGTGAATATTCAACGTGTTGGCGAAGCTCGTGTGGCCAATTTCATTGAGGCAAAGCTGTCGGGCACGGTAGGTCAGGTGCTGCTGAGTACGGTATCGCTGTTGGCTATTTCTGCCTGTTCGCATCGTTCTGACGATCGAGCCAAGTCGAACTCAGCGGTGCCGTTGCGTGGAGATCACGTCTTGGTTGAGTCTAGCGCGGCTCGTTTTTATGAAGCACGGGTCATCAGCGAGGAAGCAAGTCGACTACGAGTCCAAGCCGTGCCTTCCGGGGACACCGCATTCGTACAAATTGCCGATACTTATCGACTTCCGGCCAAGTTCGCCAAGTTGTTGCCCCACGCTTTCGCTATTTGTAATGTAGATCGCGAGCATTGGGTCGGATGCAAAATCGCCGCTGCTACGGAAGCTGGCGCAACCGTGAATGATATCAATCAAAATTCGTATCAGCTGCCGGCTTCTCAAATAGTGTCCCCTAACGCGCTTACGGAACTGAACCTAAAACGTTTGTTCGATAAGGCCGCGGAGCAGCGGGAATTCGAACACGACATGACCAAGGCAGGTTCCCCGAGGCTCGTTCCGGGTTGGCAACCGGTTCCTGGAAAATCGGCGATCGCCAAGGTCGACAGTAAATGGTGGCTGTCGGTAATTGTCGCTGAGAAGCACGGAAAGCTTCGCATAAAGTTTGCGGGGACGGACCACGTCTTGGATGTTTTGCACTCAGAGGTCGCCCCTGAACCACCTTATCCGATGGAGGTATCACAAAAGAGTAGGATCGCGTTGATACGTCCAGCGAGCGCCGCGCAAGCATGGTTGCCTGTTCGGCTGATTTCAGTCGATGCGCTCGAGGCGGTGGTCGAAGATTTAGCTAGAGGCAGGCGAACGGTACCCGTTCGCGACGTCTGCCCCTTGGAGAGCCCCTCGCAATAGTAGACAGTCATCCGCCAATGTTTGCATGAAGCAATTGTCTAGGGGGGGCCTAGCAGTCATATTCAAACCCCGACGCTTCAATTTGGAAAAAACAAAAGATCAGCGCTTCCGGTTGGAAAGGACATTTTACTATTCTTCTTTGACTGCCGATAAAAGTGCTGGGGATCTTCCCGATTGAACCGTCGCTCGCAGTCGGTACGCGCGCGGTTTCTCACCTGCAGGTGCGCAAACCTCGGCGTGTGCCGCGTCAGGGTGTTGCTCTCCGCCGATGATCTCGCCAGTTTCTATGTCGATGATTCTAAGATCTATGCCAGATGCATCGCCGTCCAGTGCCACGAAATACGCCTTGCATTGACCAGGATCTAACGAAATTTCCCGCTCCCAGGCCCGCTCGTCCAACAGCCATGTCGAATCCAGACTTGTAAGTTGTCCAAAGGATTTTACAAGTCCCAGGTTCCACGCCCTCTTGAACGAGCGCGCTGCGGCTCGGGGAAAATTGAGCGCAATTGGGTTCTTTGCGGTTTCGCGCCGCTGTTCGACGACTAGTGGACCGCCACGCCCAGTAGCCTCCATGACCAGGGTAAATTTACCGGACATACATGCGAGCATCGGGAAATGCTGACTGTCTCCGTCACCGGTTAAGAGATCACCGTCGGGGGTGTACAGCCGTGCCTGAACGCCGGAACTGGGAGCGCCCGAGAACACGTCGAACCTCGTGCAACCGCGGTCGTTGCTGGCGACAACGCGATGCTCAAAACCTCGTTCAATCCAGAATTGACCCAGGACACTTTCGCGTGAATAGCCCAAGCGTTCGAGCACCTTGTGCTTTTCCGCAACCAGTGATTCCAGGGGCTGATTATCACTCATCTCTATTGCACGCCTCGTCGAGCGACCCATCTCCAGAGTTCCCCTGGAGATAAGGAGCACGACGCTGCCGTACCCTTCATGAGGTCGGATCTGCAGAGTGACGGGCCTTCGCTCATGGGAACAAGCTATCAGCCATCGCTCGCGATCGGCCACCGGCGCCCTGCCCAGTGTGCGCCCACTACCGTCGAGTAACTCGATATCCAGTGCAAACACTTGGGGACTTGGCACTACCAACATGTCCAAGCAAGTGTCATCTTGAATCAATAGTCCAGAAACCGTCGGCACACGCGAGTCGACGGTAATTGCCGATTGCGCAACAGTTATCCATTTCCCGCCGATCGTCTGATGATGGGTTAGGACTCGAGCTTCTAGATCAGGTTGCGGGATCTCGGACTGCTCCGAATCCTTTTGGCCAGTACTGAGTTGTAGTGCATGCCGTACCGGGTTCGATTTATCACGCGCAACACGATGTGCGCCAATTGCCACGGTCCCTTGACCTGTGGCGATACGGGCCGTGACGTAAATATGTCGCGGATGAGGCGGACATATCAGTATCGTGGGCTTTGCATCGGGTCGATCGTCAATCGTTAGTACAGTGCCATCCTCGCCATATGCGTAAAGATCGAGATCTGCGATTTTCTCGGATGCTCGGGCCATTAGGAGCAGGCAATCGTTTTCGTCGACGTCGACTACGCTGGAGAACCGGTCGCCGACGGCACCGGCTTCCGCCACGAGTATTTTGGCTGATTCGGCGCCCGCAGCTTGTGCTCGCCTGCCATCCGTTGCAAGCCATCGTTGAGTCGGCGGGTGTGGAAAGGCCGGAGGCGAGCCAACGACTTTCGGCGTCGCACAGGACAATTCGAGCCAAGCCAGACCTACGCCGAGCGGACGTATTCGGCCTTTCATCCACTTG